>JAZOWG010000245.1:0-3604 GCA_045659105.1 Acutalibacteraceae bacterium | reverse complement strand
AAAGCTACCAATATCAAAAAAAGATCCATGAAAATTGCAACTAAATTAAACCAGAACATTAATAATCCTTACTGTGGCAATTTGATTGCAAAATATCAAAATGAAATGCCGATCTGGGCATTAGTTGAAGTAATATCTTTTGGAGATCTGTTAGATATTATTAACTATTGCGTTGAAAATTACGGGATGATATTACCCGTAGACAAAGGTTCCTTAGATCGTGTTCGCCAAATACGTAATGCTACAGCTCACAACAACTGTATAATCAACGACTTGCGATCCTCTAATAATTCTAAAACTCCACCGTTTATTACCAATTATGTTGTATCAGCCGGTGTGAGTAAAAATATGCGACAAAAAAAACTGTCAAATCCTAGAATAAATCAAATAGTACATCTTTTTTATGTGTATAAAATCATTGTAACCAGTAATAATACTCGTGAGATTAGAGTAAAAGAATTACTAGATTTAATGGATAACCGTATGCTTAAAAACGCTAGTTATTTTAAAAAAAACACATTGTTAACTTCAACATATGAATTTTTCCATAAGTTGGCTAATGATTTTTAATAGAAGGATTGACATTTTTATAAAATCAGTATATACTAATTACCACAAAGAAAAACATTAGTTTTGTAAGGGTCTCGGCGTGTTGCTGGGGCTCTAGTTTTTTATAATGAAGAATGTATCTATTTACAAGTCACATATTCAACAACCCACAAACCTTATTGCAAAATAATACATTGCGAAATAATTTAGGGAGCAGTTTTTGTACTGCTCCCTGTTGGTTTTTATTGCCTTGATTTATATGCTGAATTCAGCTCTTTTCTTGTCAATGTGTTGAAAACGGAGGGTGGTTCGCCTCCACCAAATGCAAAGGACCGCCATAGAGCGGTCTTTTTGCATTTTTGTATAGTGGGGAGTCGGACCCGAGAGGGTCTGAGCGTAAAAAAAGAACCCGGTGGGTTCTTTTTAGCGAAGAGCGGTGAGACGGGTACTGCACACTCCGGTGTGCGGTCGTCGAGCCATCGGATGCAAGGGACACCGCAGCAGCCGGCGACTCCCCTCGCCTCCACCACAAAAAAGACCTTGTCAATTGACAAGGTCTTTTTTGAACTAAGTTTGCCCTTCGGGCAAGTGAAGTTGCTTCGCAGTGAAGATTGCTTCGCAAGTGTTTTCAAAGGGGCAAAATTAACTTCACTTTGTGCGACAGCACAAAACTTCACTATGCCCTCGGCATAACTTCACATCAGCGTCAGCCGATACTTCACTAAGGTTCAAATCATACACCAAATGCAAAGGACCGCCGTAGGGCGGTCTTTTTGCAACCACTACACAAAAGTAAATAATCCGAAACTATTGCCATTCGGTGACAGTTTCGGATTTTTTGTTCAGATATGAAATAGCTTTGTAATTTTCAGAAACAAAGCATCAGCTTTGCATTTTTATTCTTCAATTTCTTTTTCTTCCTCATTTCTTGCTACCGTAAACACTAAGTTTACAAGCAGTATTCCGCCGATAATGAGGCATAAGCCCTTGGGGGATTCCCATATACAGCAAAGCTCGCAAAGCCCGAAAACAGCCGAGGCAATAAGAAAAACAAGCCCCGTGCTCTTTCCCTTGCCGGGAAGCTTGCCTGAGAATGCAAGCCCTGCAAAAATAACGGAAATTACCGCCGATATAAAAAATATAACTGTAAACAACTTCATATTAATCTCTCCTTTTTGTAAAAAAATGCGGCGAAGCCGAAATCCGCCCGCCGCTTCAGTACTATGATAATTAAAGCAAAAACATAAGTAAATGCATCCTGCAATAGTGTGAATTTAATATGCAAAAGTGTTCTGCTTTATTCTCCTTATGCGGCAAATTTTCATTTTATATAACATAAATATCTCCTATCTGCTTTTCAATAAAATTATCGTAAATTTTCAAGGCATCCTGCCGCTTGCGGACGCTTACGGGAACCCTTGTGCCGTCCGTCAGCTCAACCTCATCCGTCTTGAAGCTTTTTATGTAATTCATATTTACTATAAAGCCCTGATGCACCCTTACGAAGCCGTGGGGCGACAGAAGCTCCTGCATTTCGGGAAGCTTTCCCACAGCCTCAAAAACACCGTCTGCGGTGTGCACCGTCAGATGCCGTCTGTAGCCCTCAACAAAGCTTATTTTATCTATCCCGATTTTGTTTCTCGTGCTCTCCCATTTAAGGATTATGCTTGCATTCACGGTGCGATATTTATTAAGCGCTCTGCCGAAAACCTCACCCCATTCTCTGTCCCCTACGGGCTTTACGAGAAAATGAAGCTCTTCAAGCCTGAATTCATCGAAAATACAATCGCTGAAGGAAGACACAAAAATTATTATTGTTCTCGGTGACAGGGCACGGATAATCTCTGCCGCCTCAATACCGTTTATCCCCCTCATTTCGATATTAATAAAAAGAATATCAAAATGACCGCCGTTTCTGTAATACTCAATAAGCTCCTCTGCCGAACAGAAATCCGAAACGTGAAAGCCCTCCTCTGCCGTGCTGAAGGGCTCAAGCCTATCCCTGATTTCTTTTATAAAAAAGCTGTCGTCATCACAAATACCGATTTTCATAATCAGCCTCCTCACATAAATTACAATAAAAAAAGGACATCCCCTTATTCGGAGATGTCCTGAATACAATCAGACTATTCTGTCAACATAGAAAAGCAGACAAAACGACACTCCGGGAATTATTTTTACCTGAATCCTGCACCATATCACACACGGTGTAAAGCTTTACGGTATTCATTGTATTTGTCATTTTATCCACCTTCCTTTCTGTAATTTTTTTCCATTCTAACAATTAAGCTTTGCTTTGTCAAACCTTTTTTCAGAATTGTGCAAAAGTGTCGTTTTTAAATGCATAAGTGTAAAAAATATAAGGCATAAGGCCCTTTTATCAGCCCTATGCCTTAAAAATTTATTTCATTGCAACAGAATTATTGAGAAGCACGGTGGAGTAAAGGAAAAGCACGTCGTCGGCATTTTCAAAATCGACCACACCTCTTAAAGCAGCGGATGCGATATATCTTATATCAACAACCGTCACCTTTGAATAGCCCTCAAGAAGAAGGGGTGCAATGGAGCTTCCGAAGGAATCTCGGAAGAGTATAAGCTCTCTCTTTTCGGAAGCCTCTTTGTTTTCCATTACGGAAACTGCAACCGTACCCGAGAGGAATACCTCATAAAGGTCGGGAGTGTCAACCTTTGTCATATCGTAAACGGGCTTATTTACTGCCTTACCCGTGTCGTAATTTGTTACAACCGCATTATCAATAACGTCATTCGTAAGATAAATGAGCTTATCCGTGGGAACTTTAAGTCCCGACTGATTGTAATAAACACCGTAGAAGGGCTTGTCTATAACGTTTTCCTTGTATTCACCCTTGCCCGTTGTACCCATACTCTCAAGAAGCTTCAGGGCAATATCCGTAATGCTCTCCTGCTTCCAATGGGTGTCGGTGGTGTAGTAATCATCGGCAGAAAGAAGGGGCTTTATGTCAATATACTCTGCAAAGGGTGTCTTCTCACTCATCTTCTCTGCAAATTCATCGTAATTGAAAGAGAGATAGCC
>JAZOWG010000244.1:0-5868 GCA_045659105.1 Acutalibacteraceae bacterium | reverse complement strand
AAACTTAACTTTTCCATCGATGAGAGCGAAAAGTGTATCGTCAGAGCCCTTACCTACATTGTTGCCGGGGTGGATGTGTGTTCCACGCTGACGAACGATGATGGTACCTGCATTAACGAACTGACCGTCGCTTCTCTTTGTGCCGAGTCTCTTGGATTCGGAATCACGGCCGTTACGGGTTGAACCCATACCTTTTTTATGAGCGAAAAGCTGAATGTTTATCTTAAGCATTACTTACACCTCCGTTGTTACTGTAACATAGTCGGGATACTCCTCTGAAAGACCTTCAAGATGAAGCTTCAGACCCATTATCATATCCCGTGCGGGTTTACCGCTTGCTTCGAACTGTAAAAATCCGTCCTCGACCTTTACCTTGCCATTTTCACCGAGTATTTCGGTTATGGTGTTCACCGTCATAATCGCTGCAGAGGAAACTGCGGCGCAGACAATGTCGGAGCCCTCTTCGGCGTAGCCTGAATGCCCCTTTACCGTAAAGGAAACGGAATTTTCACGGATACAAAATGATGCTTTGACCATTATGCGTTGATAGCTGCGATTTCTACCTTTGTGTAGGGCTGTCTGTGACCGAGCTTTCTCTTCTCGTTCTTCTTTGCCTTGTAGGTCATAACAGTTACCTTCTTTGCCTTGCCGTTCTTAAGAACCTTGGCAGCAACTGTAGCACCTGCAACGTAGGGAGCACCTACCTTGATGCCGTCATCACCTGCAACTGCAATAACCTTGTCGAAAACAACCTCGCTGTCAGCTTCAACGTCAAGCTTTTCGATAAAAACAACGTCGCCTGCTTCTACCTTATACTGCTTACCGCCTGTTTCGATAATTGCGTACATTGATATTTCTCCTTTATAAGTCTCGCTACGCAGGGTGGGACGAACCGCTTATAACCCTGAATATGCGGCTTATGTATAATACCATATAACGAAAAATATGTCAATAGAGTATTTTATTATAAAAACGGACACTATCAGAGGCGAAAATTATGTAATTTTAATATAAAAATTACAAATATTAAAAAATGCCCTGCAACCTATTGTGTTTTTTATTGTAAAAAACTATAATGTAACCTGAAAAGGTGTGAAAACAGAATGGATAAGCATAACGTGGTAAGCTTTGCTCCGGGCGGAGAAAAGAAAAAACGCAGCGTGCCACATCCCGTGATTCTCGGTGTGGTATTGTGTGTTGCCGCTTTTCTTGTTTCCGTGCTTGTGATACTTGCCGTAAACGATTTTGATATAGGAAAGGCTCTCGGTGCAAGAGAGGAAGCTCAGTCTGCCGAGGAGACCACCGAAGAGGAAAATATTGAAGATGTTCTTGCAGATACGGAAGCCTTTAAGGAATCTCTTACGTTTCTGCTGCTGTGCTCCGATGACGACGGACTTGTATTCTGTCAGCTTGCTGGTGTTGATGTGGCAGGCAAAAAGGTGAGAATCAAGCCCATCCCCACAGATTATACCCTTGTGCTTCCGTCAGGGGAAGCCTCTGTCAGCGAGGTTTTCAGTAAGCAGTCCCTGAGTATTCTTGCTGCATCCTTTGCTTCAAGAAACATAAACATAAAAAAGTATGTCCACGTGACGGAGGACAATCTCAGAAGGATGCTCAGCAATCTCGGCTCCGTTGAGGTAGAGGTTACGGGAAATTACGAATTCAATATTGATGCGGTGAAATATACCTTTACGCCGGGTGTTCAGAATATGGCGCCCGATACGCTCATAAAATATATGAAGCATGCCGAAACCGGTGAATCTGTACTGAGGCTTCAGGCAAATACCTCGGCGGCTGTCTTCAGACAGCATTTCACAAAGGAAAATCTCAATAAGGGAGAGAGCTTCTTTTCAACTCTTATTAACCTTGTTGATACCAATATTACAGCGTTCGACTACAACGGGGCATTGCCCGTGCTGACAGCTCTTCTTTCGGGAGAGGTTGAAATTGCGGTTGTAAGCTGAACGGAAAAGGAGATATTATGGCTATTCTTGTTACGGGCGGAGCCGGCTACATAGGCTCTCAGACCTGCGTTCATCTTCTTGAAGCAGGTAAGGAAATTGTTGTTATTGACAATTTTTCAAACTCTTCCCCCAAGTCCTCTCAGGCAGTAAGAGAGATTACGGGAAAGGATTTCCCTCTTATCGAATGTGATATAAGGGATGAGGAAAAGCTCTCGGAGATTTTTTCTCAGTATAAAATCGAAGCCGTTATTCACTTTGCAGGTCTTAAGGCAGTAGGCGAGTCCTGTCAGAAGCCTCTCGAGTACTACGACAACAATATCGGCGGTACCGTAAAGCTTCTTTCCGTTATGAAGAAATTCGGCGTAAAGTGTATTGTTTTCTCTTCGTCTGCAACTGTTTACGGCGAAAAGAACGTAGCTCCCTTCAATGAGGATATGGAAGCTGGCGGCACGACGAACCCCTACGGCACAACAAAGCTTTACATTGAGCAGATCCTCAAGGATCTCTGCGCTTCCGACAGCGAGTGGAGTGCCTGCCTTCTTCGTTATTTCAATCCCATCGGTGCACATGAAAGCGGAAAAATAGGCGAAGCTCCCAACGGAATTCCCAATAACCTTATGCCCTATATTGCTCAGGTTGCGGTAGGTAAGAGAGAAAAGCTTTCAATATACGGTAACGACTATGATACTCCCGACGGAACGGGTGTCAGAGACTATATCCACGTTGCAGACCTTGCAGACGGTCACGTCTGTGCCCTTGAAAGAGCACTTTCCGTTACGGGTTGTGAAATCTACAACCTCGGTACGGGTAACGGAGTCAGCGTTCTTGAGCTTGTAAAGGCATTCGAGGAGGCTTCGGGAGTTGAGATTCCTTACGTTATCACGGACCGCCGTCCCGGTGACATTGCAACCTCCTATGCGGATGCTTCAAAGGCAGAAAGAGTGCTCGGCTGGAAGACAAAGAGAAACGCATTCGATGCCTGCAGAGACACCTGGAACTGGCAGAAGAAGAATCCTAACGGATTTGATGACTGAGGTGCGGTATGATAAAGCTTCTCTCTAAGATTTTCATTAAAAATGAGAGCTCGGGAGAGGATATCCGCGGAAAATACGGTATGATATGCTCGGCTGCGGGAATTGCGCTGAACATACTGTTATTCATAATAAAGTTTGCGGCAGGCTCCCTTTCGGGAGCCATTTCCGTAACTGCGGATGCCTTCAATAACCTTTCCGATTCGGGCTCTTCTCTCATTACTATGTTGGGATTCCGTCTTGCGGCAAAAAAGCCCGATCCCGGCCACCCCTTCGGACACGGAAGAATTGAGTATCTTTCGGGTATTGCCGTGTCAATTCTTATTGTTCTTATGGGCTTTGAGCTGTTTACGGATTCCGTTGATAAAATAAGAAATCCCGCTGTTCCCGAAACGGGTGCGCTTGTGTTCGTAATTCTCGGAATAAGTATTCTTGTGAAGCTCTATATGTTCCTTTACAACAGAAAATACGGCAAGGTCTGTAACTCCGCCGCCATGAAGGCTACGGCTACGGACTGTCTTTCGGATATGGTATCAACCGCTGTTGTCTTTGTTTCAATGATTGTGACACATTTTACAAGCGTAAACATAGATGCCTTCTGCGGTCTTGCGGTAAGTGTGTTTATTCTTTTTGCGGGCCTTAAATCCGCTTATGAGACAATAGGACCTCTTCTCGGTCAGCCTCCCGAAAGGGGATTTGTGGAGGAAATAGAAAAAATCGTTCTTGCAGGTAAGGATATTCTCGGGGTACACGACCTTATGGTGCACGATTACGGCCCCGGAAGATGTATAATTTCTCTTCACGCAGAGGTTCCTGCAAGCGGCAATATTCTTGATATTCACGATGAAATTGATAACCTTGAAAAGGAGCTCGGTGAAAAGCTCGGCTGTATTGCTGTGATACATATGGACCCCATACAGACGGACAGTGAAGCCGTGACCTTGCTGAAGGAGGTTGCTCTGAAGGTCTGTAACGAAATTTACGAGGGAATGAAGCTTCACGATTTCAGAATTGTTGAAGGTAATTCACACACAAATCTTATTTTTGACGTGGTCGTTCCCCATTCCTTCAAAATGTCCGACGGTGAAATCAAGGAAAAAATTCAGGAAAAGATAAACGCATACGACAAAAAATTATTCACGGTAGTAACCGTAGATAAGGATTTTGCAGGTGTATGAAAAAAAGGCTTAGGTCGTATGACTTAAGCCTTTCATCTTTTTTTTGATTATGCTAACTTTTCGCAGAGCTTTTCTCTGAAATTAAGGAAGGTTTCATTATCAAGGGGATAATTTCTGAAGTTTATATCTCCGAGGTTTTCCTCAATAAATTCCAGCACATATTCTCTCGAGTACTTTTCTTCCAGGGCTCTCAGTGCCGAAATGTCCTGGAAGCCGTCGTAGAAAACCTTCTGTCTGAGAGAGGAAAGGGGAGTGCCGTTTTCTCCGGGATATACCACGAAGGAATCTCCTGAGGGGAAGGCTCCGCCTGCATCTGTTTCCTTAAAGGGGTCGATTTTCCTTTTCGAATACTGGGAGTAGTAGAAGTTGAAGCCCCACTGTAAGAAGCCCGTGCAGTTGTACTTGTAAAGAAGCACTCCGAGGATTCTTGCCTTGATGGAGGGCATTGAGAAGAAGCGGTTGGGGAGATTGTCCTTGTACTGACCGCAGCAGTAGTAGGTCCACAGCTTCTCTACATTGCCTCTGAAGGCTTCAATGTTGCCCTCCTCGGGGACGGGAGTGCCGATAAGTCCCTCCTTAAAGAAATCGTAATCGGACATAGCGTCAATGTGCTCGTAAGCGCCGAAATACTTTCTTACAAGGTCGGAGGACTTTTTGTATTGCTTTATGTCGTCAAGACCGGGTTCATCCGAGCAATGCACGAAGCAGATGTCCGTGATTCCCTTTTTGTCTGTGTATTCCTTCAAGGCACAGCCGAGCTGCTTCAGGAAATTTTTGTAAGCATCGCTTGTGGCAGAGGTTTCCCAACCGAAAATTCTTTTGTAGCCGGAGCCTGTCTCTGCCATAATTTTCGGTGCGTGCTTGGCTCCCCACTGGGTGAAAAGATGGGAAAGCTCGAAATATTCGGCACCTGCATTCAGGCACATATCAACCCAACGGTCAAGAAGAGTGAAATCGAATTCGTAAACATAATTTCTGCATCTTTTAACGCCCACAAGCTGAACTGTGGGTCTTTCTCCGCCGACCTCGGTGTCAAGGGGAGGTGTGAAGAGGGGAGTGAGGATACAGTTTACGCCGTGAGAAACTGCATTTTTTATGAAATTTTCAACAATTTCCCAATGCTCCTCGCTGAAAACCTCTTTTTCGTAATAAGAGGCAAGACAGTCCGTATGGAACCAGTTTATGTGAATGAGCTTCTGCCCGGGAAGAGCAGCTTCAAGAATTTTTACCTTGGTTTTAAGGGTATTCTCTTCACCGTTTCCGGAAATTGTAACAGCAAATTCGTATTCTCCGGCATCGGCACCCTTTGAGTCAATGTTAATCCATATCGCACGGGTTTTTTCTGCCTGAAGACTGAGCTTTCCGTCAAAGCTGTCCAGCAGGTCGGGGTAATAGCCCGGGTCGCCGTTATTGACAAGAAGAGTATCACCGCAGTCCTCCTTATCTATGGCAAAGCCGGCATATATTTCCTTTACCTCGAAAAGTGAGGCATAGGGGCAGGTGCAGGAAATCTGTACCTCAGTATCCTTGTCACTTCTGAGAACGAGCTGAAAATTTCCTTTTTCTCCCGAAAGAAGTGAAATTCCGCTGAAGCAGTAATCGGTGTCAGAGTATGTGAAAATTTTTTCGAGCGATGAACAGAAGGTTGATTTTATGCTCATTTTGTGTGGACTCCTTTTTGCTTTGTTAACACAA
>JAZOWG010000243.1:0-2259 GCA_045659105.1 Acutalibacteraceae bacterium | reverse complement strand
TCCCGTGCAGGAGCCAAGAGTGTGATTTCCGTGACGGATGAGCAGATAGCCCAAATAAAAGCGGAGCTTCTGCTTGCCGATATAAAAAGCATAACATCGGCACTGAAGCAGATGGGACTTACCCGTGAGGATGCTGCCCGTCTTATTGAAGAAAACTGGGATTGAGGTGAGAATATGAAAAAATATTTATCGGTATTTTCTTTAGTTGCAAGAGAGAGTATGGTGAGAATTTCACTTCTGTGGCTTGTCTCCGCTGTTCTTCAGGCGGCAGTATTCTATATGCAGATGTTTTCGGAAAGAGTTATTGAATATAAGTTTCTTTCGGAGGCATTCCGTTATGATAACGATGAGCTGTGTCTGCCCCTTGTTTTTGCCCTGACTCTTCTTCTTACGGGAGTTCTTCTTATGAAAACGGGAATGGAATTCCGCACGAAAACAGGGTACACCTTAAGAAGACTTCGAATCAGCGAAAAAAGGGTTTTCACTGTTCAGGCAGCATACAACTGTCTTATGCTTTTTCTTCTTTTTGTTTTTGAAACGGTTCTTTGCTTCTTCCTGGCAGTTTGGGGAACAACGTTTATTGAGCCGGAATATATTACGAATCAGACGGTGTATATCAACTTCTACGCGTCAGACTTCCTGCAGGATATTTTTGGCGGCAGAAATTATGTAACGGTAATAAGAAATATTTTCATTATTACTTCACTGAGCTTTAATCTTTCCGCTTTTTCATACCTCTGGCGCAGAGGCAGCAAATATGTTTTCGGTGGTCTTGTGCTTGTGATATGTGCAGCTTTTTTCTTGGCAGCTATGGGACTCGCTGCTCTCGAAAGCATTGCCGTTACCCTTGTTGCAATCGGCGCACTTCTTATAGCCCTCGGAATTGTAAAAGCAAGGAGGGAAGAATATGATGCATAAATTAAGCAAGCTTGTTCCCGTGGGGGTAAGGATAAGCCCCGTAATGCTGACAGCTGCTGCGGGATTTGTGCTCTGTATAATCAGCTCCGCTGTAAGCTTTCTTACAGAATTTATATTTGATCTTAACAGAATCTCGGAGCTTGATGAGTATGGTAACCGTATTTTTCTATCAGGCGAAAAAATGGATGCCTATGCGGGTACTGAAAGCTTTTTTTCCTTTAAGATTTTCTTTCTGTGCCTCGGGTGTTTTGTGTTGTATTGCTTTATATATCATTTTTCGGGTTCTAAAAGCATCTATACTATGCGAAGACTCAAAAATCCCCTTGAGCTTTACGTAAGGATTCTCGGTATTCCCGTTATATTCATTCTTTTAAGTCTTATACTTATGTATATTATGAATTTCCTGTTCATTAAAATTTACCTTTATTATGTTCCCGAGGAAAATCTCTGGTCCATGTGGGACAAAAATCTGTGGGAGGTATTGTGATGATTAAAATAGACGGACTTACAAAAAAATACGGCACGAAATTGGCTCTTAATAACGTTTCCCTGGAGCTGCCCCGAGGAGAGATTGTGGGACTTTTCGGAGAAAACGGAGCAGGTAAAACCACTCTTATGAAAAGCATTTTCGGCTTTATCCCACATAAGGGTGAAATTACCCTTGACGGAGAGAAAATAACTCACAAAAATATCGAAAAGCTGTCCTTTGCAACCTGTGAGCACTCCTTTTTTCCGGCACTTACACCATCTGCACACCTTGATTTCTATAAGGAGCATTTTCCCTCCTTTAATGAAAAGAGATATTCGGGGCTTATGGAGTTTTTTGAGCTTCCCAAAAACAGACCCCTTCGCACCTTTTCAGCAGGTCAGAAAAATCAGTTCGAAGTAATTCTTGCTCTTTCTCAGGGAGCTGATTACATCTTTATGGATGAGCCCTTTGCAGGAAACGACGTTTTCAACCGTGAGGATTTTTATAAGGTGCTGTCAGGCATTCTCAACGAAAACGAAACCGTTATCCTCTCAACACACCTTATTGAAGAGGTGTCGGACTTTATAGGCAGAGCAATTCTTATCCGCGAGGGCGAAATTATCGGAGATAAAACTGCTGAGGCTCTTGAAAATGAGGGCAAGTCCCTTATGACTTATATAAAGGAAACCTATCATTACCGCCCCGACAGAGTAGGAAAGGCACTGTCTGATATTATGGGTGAGGAGGTGTGACTATGAAGAAGGTTTTATGCTTTCTTTTGGTTCTTTTTCTTCTCGGCACGTCCTTTCTCGGCGTCACGGCTTATTCTCTTATTAAAGAGAGTGACAATGTTATCTTTACCGCTGTTGACG
>JAZOWG010000242.1:0-10219 GCA_045659105.1 Acutalibacteraceae bacterium | reverse complement strand
TCCGCCATCAGGGCTGAAATAAAGGCGGATGTGAGATTCTTTTTTATGCTCGGGGTCAACGGAGCATGCCGCAAGAATTATGGTTCCTGCAGGATACCTTCCGCAAGGCTTTGAAAGCTCAAAAAGGGTCGGATTCCATTCAGAGCTTGCCCCCGTCAGAGTGTCCGTAATACGGGTGATAACTTCCCATGTTTTTCCGTTATCACAGCTTCGATAAATCGGATAACCGGGTGCATTATCTGTAAGTCCTGCATTAAGTTCACAATGTGTGGCAAGCATTACATTGTCTTCCTCTCTGCTTTGATTTATCAGAACGAGAAGCCGTCCGTACTGAACACCTCTGTCCCACCAATTATCTTCAGAAACAGAAATTTCGGTTGTGTGTTTGACTTCAATAGTGGTTTCAGCGAAAACCGGTAAAACATTTAAACACAAAAAAATAACCGAAAGAAAAACGCAACTTATTTTTTTACAAGCATTAAATAAACGCATATTCTCGCTCACTTTCAAAGAATGTGATATCTTATATGACAATTCTAACATCGAATACCGATAAAAACAAGAGTGTAATATTTGATTTTGCCGGCAACGACGAAGAAGCGCATGCCAGAAAAAGGTTGCAATGCACTTACTGATATGATAAAATAAACCAATAATGGGTAAACATGAAAAGGAGCGGCTTGAATGCTAAAAAGAGCTTTTCACGATCTGAAAAAATACTTCAGATATTCCGTGGTATCGGCAAAATCAAAGCTTAAGGCAGAGGTTGCCAATTCGTATCTTAATTGGCTGTGGTGGATACTGGATCCCCTGTGCTTTATGCTTATATATACCTTTATTTTCGGCTTTGTGTTTGATGCAAAGGAACAGTATTTCCCTGTGTTTATTTTTATAGGTCTTACTATGTGGGATTTCTTCAATAAAACTGTACAGGGCTGTGTAAAAACAATAAAGCTGAACAAGGCAATAGTTTCAAGAGTTTATTTCCCGAAGTTTATTCTTATTCTTTCGAAAATATGGATAAACGGGTTTAAGATGATGATATCCTTCGGTATTGTCGTGCTTATGATGCTTGTTTTTAAGGTTCCGTGGTCTCTGAACATTTTGTTCTTCATACCTGTTCTTATGATATTAGTGTTGTTTACCTTCGGTTGCTCCTGCTTTGTGATGCACTACGGTGTGTACGTTGAGGATCTCAGCAATGTTCTGAATGTAGCACTTCGCTTTGTTTTTTATGCGACCGGAATATTTTACAATATTGAAACACGTATCCCGCAGGTCGGAGCCTTGCTTAACAGGGTAAATCCCGTAGCATTTCTTATTACGTCAATGAGGCAGAGTCTTATATACGGTAATATGCCTGATTGGAAATTGCTGCTGTTATGGCTTGCAGTCAGCGTTATATTGGTGATGCTCGGTCTTCGCAAAATATATAAGGAAGAAAACAGCTACGTCAAGGCAATATAATTAAAGAGGAAATAATTATGAGTGAATATGCAATTGAGGTTGAAAATCTCAGTGTCTGTTATAAGGGGCTTAAATCCTACTCAATCAAGAAAAATCTTCTCAGAAGGAAGCGTTCCGAAAAAGAGCTGTTCAGAGCTGTTAAAAATGTAAGCTTCAAATTAAAAAAAGGAGAAATTCTCGGAATTGTAGGTAAAAACGGCAGCGGTAAGAGTACACTGCTTAAAGCAATAGCGGGAATATTTAATCCCGATGAGGGCAGTGTCAATCTCCATAATAATACCGTTTCATTGCTCGCTATCGGAGTAGGTTTTATTAAAGAGCTTTCAGGCAGAGAGAATATTCTGCTGTCCGGTCTGCTTCTCGGCTTTACCGAAGCGGAAATACGAAGCCGCACCGATGAAATTATAGAGTTTTCTGAGCTCGGAAGCTTTATCGATAAGCCCGTAAGCTCCTATTCAAGCGGTATGTATTCAAAGCTGTCATTTGCAATTACGGCAATTCTTGAAACCGATATTATTCTCATTGATGAGGTCTTAAGCGTAGGTGACGCTCGTTTCCGAAAGAAGAGCTATGCAAAAATGAAGGAAATGATTAATCAGGAAGACAGAACCGTTGTAATTGTTTCTCATGACAGCAAAACCCTTCTTGCTCTGTGTGATAAGCTGTTGTGGATAAACGACGGTGAAATGATGATGCTCGGTGAGACCAAAGAGGTATTGGCTGCGTACGAGGGCTATGCCGGATAAAGCTTAATAAAATAAGAAAATTCTATATAATAAAAATTCAGCACAAAGCTGCTTCTGATTGCCGCTTTGTGCTGATCTTATTTATGTATCCATATCAAATAAATCGGGGGAAACCTGATTTGCGGGCTGCTCGGATTTGTTGTCCATAAGATAGGAAATGTCTAAAAACTCTCCGAGTCTGAAATCCCATGCCATAGGCTCAAATCTGAGGAAAAGTCCGGGGGTGAAAGTCATTTCACCTACGTAAATCCGGCCGTCCTGATTATAGAAATCTATGCGTACAAAGGGGAAATCCTTGCAGAGGGTTTCTGCCATTTCGTACATTTTCTCAAGATTTTCGGGCTTTTCGGGTGCAGTTGATGAGAACTTACCTGCACGGCGGAAGGGGAGGACGTTCCAGTCTCTGTCAACAAAGGTACGGGACTGTGTTTTTGAGCCTCGCTCTTTAACTATCATAGAGAACTTGACCTTACCGTTGCAGCAGTAGAATTTATAGTCATCCAGATATTGATTGTCACCGATTTCGAGGAATTCTTCAATTACGATAAGAGGCTTTTCGGGCTTTTCATCCGTAATGCACATATTATTGTAGTAATACGAGGACCAGGGATAGAGCCACGTTGAGATTACAGCCTTGAGATGATCGACGTTGAGTTTCTTCTTATCCTTGACGAGAATAACCTCATTAGCGCCCCAGCCTTCATTTGCCTTGATAACAAAGCTGTTCGGAAGTGCATCAAAATCAATATCGTTGACGTTGTCGTAAGCGCCGATTAACGGTACTACGTATTCATATCCTACGCGGTCACCGACCCATTTTTTTGCAAGAGCCTTGTCGGAGGCTATTTTGTGGTCAGGATGCTTATAGTGCAGAGCAAGCCACAGAAGCTTTTCATTGTAGCTCTGAGGATTATCGAGATTCGGGAAGTACTTCAGCTGCTTATAACCCTTCTGCTCACAGTAATGCTTCTTCATATCCATGGTGATTTTGTCTTCCATCATGTAAGCCATTCTGGGAGTCAGAACCTCAAATTCCGGAGCCGGAAGAGGCATATATTTTCTGTTTGCTTTGATAAGCTTTCTGCTTCGTATCTGTACGCCGTTTATTCCCACATAACGGTACCCGTTGTAATTCTGAAAATAAACAGGGAAGCGTATCAGATTGAATGCAGTAAGGTAATGCTTTTTAAAGATTTCATCATGGCGGATAAATCTGCTTCGGAATTTCCTGAGTGAAGCCTTTGTTTTTCTGTTCGCTTTTGCCGCTGCGATTCGGATTGATTCAAAGGGAACGGGTTGGTCCGTTATCATCTTTTCGGGGAGCTTGAACCACTCGCCGAATTTGTGATCCCATTCAACGGGTTCAAAGGGAAGAAGACCGCCGCCTGAGTAAAATGTCATTTCACCGAGATAAATTCTGTCTCCGACCTCATAAAAATCAACACGCACAAAGGGGAACGGCTTTGCAAGCTTTTCGGCAAGCTCTACCATTTTGTCATAGTTGCGGGGCTTCGGTGGCAGAGGATTGGCATGACGGGTATTGCCGTATGTGAACGGAAGATAATTAAAGTCACGGTCGAAAAAGTCGAAGGTTACGCTGCTTGAGCTGCGGTCGGTTGCAATAAACAGAGCCTTGACCTCACCGTTAAAGGTAAAGAACTTATAGTCATATACCTGACCGTCTATCTGCTCAAGATACTCTTCAGCATACACAACGGGCTTTGCATGCTTGAAGCCCCAGTTAAAGTACTGATAGTAAGAATTGCGGTCCGGTTTCATCCATTTCTTTAATGTCTCACGGGTTTCTTCAATATCAAGCTCAGACTTGTCTTTAACGATTATATTGTAACCGCTGGACCAGTTTACCTTAAGCACAAACTGATCGGGGAGGGCATCAAAATCGATGTCATCGGGATCGTCCCAGCTTGCAATTGTCGGAACGTAGTAGCCTTCGCCGATTGTTTCTTTAACGTAGTCCTTCACAGCAAATTTATCGCTGCAGATTGTAATCAGCGGATTCTGATAATAAAGCTTTGTCCACATGATTTTTTCATTGAAGGTTTTGGGTTCATCAAGATTCATCTCATATCCGACACGTCTGAGAAACGCATCGCCGAGAATTTCTTTCTTTTTTTCTTCAGTCAGAAGAACGCCTAATTCATAATGTTCCTTTTTGACGTCCCTGAATCCTCTGTAATTTGAAGCCATATTTTCTCTCCATATACCGATAATTACATATCGGGTAATTTAATGTATTCGCCTAACTTATAATCCCATTCCGGGGGGGTAAAGGGCAGAATGCCGCCGCCTGAATAGAATGTCATTTCACCGACAAATATTCTGTTGTCCGTTTCATAAAAATCGACCCTGACAAAAGGGAAGGGCTGTGACAGAAGCTCTGCACAGCGTATCATCTCGTCAAAAAAACGAGGCTTCTGTATATTGTCCGCATTTTTTCTCCCGCCGTAGGTAAAGGGCAGTTGATTGAAATCCGTATCAAAAAATGTATATGTAAGCCTTCCGTCTTTATGACGGTCTGTTGCTATGAAAAGGAACTTAACTTTACCGTTGCAGCAATAGAATTTATAGTCGTAAAGCTGACCGTCAAGCTGTTCCATATATTTTTCGGCATAGACAACGGGCTTCATATTTTTATATCCCCAGTTGAATGCCTGATAATAGCTGTTCTGTTGAGGCTCCATCCAGAAACGGATTTTTTCGAGAGCCTCTTTTTTATTCAGCTCGGATTTGTTTTTAACTATTATGTTGTAGCCGCTGGACCAGTTGACCTTCATAACGAATTTTTCAGGGAGCATGCCGAAATCCACGTCATCGGGATTATCCCAGCTTGCAATGGTGGGGACAACGTAGTCATCTCCTAATTTTTCCGTTACGTAAGCCTTTACCGCAAATTTGTCACAGCAGGTAGTTACCAGAGGGTTCTTGTAGTTAAGCTTCATCCAGAATATTTTTTCGTTCATGCTTTTCGGATTATCAAGATCGGGAGTATACCCGAGCTTTTCCTCAAAGATTGAAACGGCAATCCTGCGTATCTGCTCATCAGTCATCTGGTCGTTCATTATAAAATTCAGTTTTGCCTGATTTACAAAGAATTTATCAAGATATTTATCGAGAAACGGAATACGGAACGTCAGGCCGAAAATTCGGTAATACTTGCGGTTATTACGGATAATGGTCGAAAACGGGATCTTAAGACTCATTATCTGAAATGTTTTTGTTTCTCCGTCGGTAATTACCTTGTACGGAATACGTACGGGCCCGAGCTTCAGATAATTCATAGATATTTACTCTCCAACTATTTCGGTAAGAAATCGGTTTAATGCGTATATGTACCATTTCTGGTCGCCTGTCATTTCGGGAATGTGATCCGGAATCAGCTCCTTATGCAAGGGCCCCGTCCAGCTCTTGAGCCATTCCGTCATAGGTCTCGGTAACGGTGTTTTTGCTGGGACGGATATGTCGGGATATATTTTTCTGAAAAGCTCTCTTATAATATATTTATTCTCGCCGCTTCTT
Organism: Acutalibacteraceae bacterium; assembly: GCA_045659105.1. GTDB lineage: Bacteria > Bacillota > Clostridia > Oscillospirales > Acutalibacteraceae > RUG806. The sequence continues at coordinate 4,469 of JAZOWG010000242.1, read as the reverse complement.
ATTCTTTCCATATCAAGAGGAGTTCCGAGAATACTGCTTGCATACGGAGAGAAGAAGCTTATATCTGCAAGACGGCAGGCGTTATTATAAAAGCCGAGAGATACGTCGTATTCGAAGGCATTGAGAAATCCGAATACGTCTACGCTTCCGTCCTCTCTCACGTGAGGTAAAATAGGCGTCTGAATAATTTCAGGATGCCTCAGCACCTTTGTAACGTCCACAAAGGAAAAACGCTCGGTAAACTCAGGGAGAGTCCAGTCTCTTGATAAGAGCTTGCTGTGGCCGCCGTAAATGATGTCCGCAGTTTCACCGAAAATCAACGTCTTTATACCGTCTTTTTTTGCCTGCAAGGCTGCTTTATATACCTGAACCTCAAGGGGGTGAATAGGGCAGCCCTTTTGCTTCATCAAAGGCAGGGCATATTCCTCATAATCACTCCATAAGATATCTATTACCGTGTTTTTAAGACCGTTCATTTCAGCATAGCGCTTTGCCTCAGAGGTTTCATCCGTTGAGGAATCAGCCTGACAGTGAAGCGTATAGGTCTGAGTTCCTTCCGGGAGGAAGGCTGCCAGAATTGCCGAATCCATTCCGCTGCTGAGCATCAGCGCTGCGGGACCGTTTTGTAAGGCTTTCCCGATTTCGCTTCTGAGATGTGCTTCAAGCTCTTCGGATGAATGAATCGGCTCACGGGGAGCATCGTTATGATAAAACCAAGGCTCAAGAGAATCTGAAAAGCGGCGGTTTTCATCAACGATTGCACGGTACGTAAGATATGAATTTATGCAAAAATTTGCATCGGTTTGCATTGCTTATTCTCCGTTTCTCAGATGCTTCAGAGCTTTTGAAATCTGTGTGGAAGAGATGTTTTTTGTATAGGGGAAATAGACAATTTTAATGCCTGCATCTTCAAACTGGCGTTCATAGTCCTGCCATTTTTCACTGTTATACCAATCGTCACCTACGAACATAACGGTTGCTTTAAGTCTTTTGCACATTTCAAGCTTATCCATATTTTCCTGAGCAACGGCAGCATCCACATATTTTATGCTTCTGACGATTTCTATGCGGTCGGGGAAGGGGATAACCGGAGTTTTTCCTTTGTATTTCACAAGCTCATCGGTGCTGACTCCTACTATCAGCTTGTCGCACATACCCTTTGCGCTTTTTAACAGATTAAGATGTCCGATGTGGAATAAATCAAAAACACCGGCTGTGTATCCGATGGTCATTTTAATTCCTCCTGAGAATCAAATTCGATACAATACGGCATATGCTCGTAGCGCTTGCCGTCTGCGGGGGGATTTTTATAATCGCCGTACTGTGCGGTCAGATATGCATCGTAATTGTTGGGGACAGGTATCTGCGTTTCCCCGAAGGGCATATATACAAGCGGATAAAGATCATCAAGCTTAACTCTGAGACGTCTGCGCACAATATGGGAAATTTCGCTGCAGTTTTTGTTGTTGAACATCCGGACACAGCCGTCCAGCATACGGAACAGCAGTGACTTGGGGACGGGCAGGAGCATAAAATGCAAGAGCTTCCTGATAAATCCCTTGTAGTTGTCCTTTCTTTCGAAGCGGGAGCTGCAGACCGTTGTCAGAGCTTTGCTGAGATACAGATGATTTGCGATTCTGCAAAGACGGTAATGAAGCTCTTTGAGTATATCATTATCAGGTACGTTATCAAACGGGAATATGTCAACGAATAACCCGTGGTGAATATCAAGGTCTTTGATATAGTACTCAACAAATTTTGTGTTATCTTTTCTGACTTTTGCAAAGTAAAAAGGAGAATTCTTTTCTGTGAAAAATGTCTGCAGGAAATATCCCTCAGGCAATTCCTCGGCGGCGTATCTTAAAAATGCCTCATAATCCTTTCGGGGCATTCCGATGTCAATGTCATCATCCCAGGGAATAAAGCCCTGATGGCGCACAGCACCGAGAACAGAGCCGCCTATTGCAAAATATGTAAGATTGTGTGCACGGCAGATTATATCTATTTCCTGCAAAATATCAAATTCGATTTTTTGTATTTTTTTTAATGTCTCTTGTGTAGTCATAGATTAACCTTTGCTTTTTGTTGATTGTTTACTTACCGTAAAAGCGGAAGCTGTAAACATATAAGGGCAAAAAAGAGCTCAAAAACAAATATTATTACAAAATAATATTATAGCATCTTTTTTATGCTTTTCAAGTCATATCATAATTTTTTGTAAAAAACAGTGTTTTTGACGGGAAAAGAAAACGTTCGATGAAAAAAACAGTAAAAATTACATAAAGTTTACAAAAAGTTACAACTAAATAACATTTAAGGTATAGACTTTTTTATTTCATTATGTTATCATTTGAATTGGTTATGTGTATCCGGCAGAATATGCCGCAAATAATCATTTTTATGCTCAGCATAAAAAAGTTCCTATGGAGGTAGAAAATATGTTTTCAAATTATCTGAAAAAATCACTTGCTTTTCTGCTGACCGCGATGATGGTATTGTCTGTAATGCCTCTTCAGGTTCTTGCAGCGGAAGAAGATGATTCAGACGCTCCCGTTTTTGACTGTGCCAACGGTATTCACGACTGGCAGGAAGGAGCTGTATTGACAGACCCTCTCTGTGAGTCTGAGGGTGAAAGAGAATACATTTGCAGTATTTGCTTTGACGGCAAAACGGAGCCTGTGCCTGCTCTCGGCCACGATGTTGTGCCGCATGAGGGCAAGAAGCCTACGTACACTACTCCCGGCTATGAACCGTACGAAACCTGCAAAAGATGTGATGAGTATAACACATATACTCCCATCCCTGCGCTGGGAGAAGCAGAAATAAGCGATTTTGATGAATTCATTGAAAATCTTGCTATCCTTGAGGGTATTGCCGATACTTACGTTAAAAAGGTTGACCCCGGCAAGGATCCCGCAATGCTTATCATCAAGTACATCCGTACCGGTGTTGACCGCTATAATTCCGGTTCCTGGAACATTATGGCAGGCTATGAGGATGCTAAATTTGCCGAATATGTAACAAAATACGAGGCAGATTACAATAATTCCCTTGAAGACGGGGAAGAAATGATGAAGGTTACCGGTCTTAAGAACATTAACGAATTTCATCTTCCCAACGGCGACTTTGCCGATATCGGACACGTATTCGGTTCAATGGATATTACCTACACCAACAAAACAAGTGAGGATCACGCTGACGTTTCAGGTTGGGCAGGTGATACGGTTGACCTTATGAGCCTTACTGACCTGTTCGGGTATGAATCCACAGAGCTTGAGGACATTGTTGCTGAAATTAACGAAAAGTACTTCCTCAGGTATGAAGAAGAATTTGTGGACAGAGAAGGTTATGAAGAGGAGACTTTTGAAGGTACCTACAGCAAGACCGACATTGAAGGTGACCTTGATGCCTTCTATATCATGCAGACTCTTTTAAAATCCGAGTATGAAAACGGAACTCTTACCGAGATTATTTCCGAGTACATGACTTCCTCTCTTACAAGCAAGCAGAGAGCAAAGTTCTTCCTTGATAACCGTCTTGACGGCGTAAGCCTCAGAGCTGACGTCAGAGATGCTGTTTACAATGAGGTTGTTGCCAACAGCGTTGTTATGACTCTTGAAGGTACACGTCCTTTCAAAACAGATAATGTTGCTCTTCTCAGAAAAGCCTGCTGCTATGTGTTTGCTGATTATGTATGCAAGCTCGGCGGTGACTTTACAGAGATAAAGAAAAACAATTATTACAGCGTCTATCAGACGGAAACTTTGACTCTTGCCCCCGGTATCGTGCAGAAGATTAACTATGCAAATACTCCCGACGGCAAGACTATGGTATTCTATACTGCAACCGGTGACATTACCAAGGGTGACGTCAGCGTTTATGCAAACTACAACAATAACAATCCTGCAGGCGGTTGGGCAATGCAGAGAGTTATTGACCAGGCAAATGCCGCACAGAACAAGTACGGCAATCCCGAAAGTGAAAAGTATGTAGAAAACTTTAACGTTATAGCAAGTATCAACGGAGCAGGCTACGATATGTTTACCGGTGAGCCCAGCGGTATTCTTGTTATGGACGGTAAGGTATATCATCCCATTGACGGACACGGCTTCTTTGCTATTCTTGATGACGGAACGGCTATGATAGGCACTATGGAGCAGTATAATGCTCTTCAGGCAGAGCGTCCCGGCCGTGTAAGGGAAGCTATTGCAACCTTCGGTGATCTTATCCGTGACGGTGAAATCATTGCCGTTGACAGCAGCGACCGTGCAAGCCGTACAGCAGTCGGTATCACTGCAACGGGCAAGGTTGTGTTTATGGTTCTCGACGGACGCCAGGGTGATCTCTCCGGCGGCGGTAATATGAGAGAAATCGCTCAGATTATGTATGAGGCAGGCTGTGTTGTTGCCGTAAACCTTGACGGCGGCGGCTCCAGTACCTACGTTGCAAAGCAGCCCGGTGAAGATTCA
>JAZOWG010000241.1:0-1858 GCA_045659105.1 Acutalibacteraceae bacterium | reverse complement strand
TGTTTTTGCCATTATTTCAGGGGATATTTTCTTCGGCTTGTGTCTGCTTTCAGGTTCGACATTATTTATAATTTCCGATGTTTTTCTTGCTGTCGGAATGCTCGGAATCAGACTTCCGAAAATTTTCAACCACGCAGTATCCTACACATATTTCCCTGCACAGACTGTTTTAGCACTCAGTATATTTTTCTCATAAAAAATCGGCTCGGATTTGATTTTCCAAATCTGAGCCGTTTTTTGTTATGCTTTATTTTTAATATTCAGTTTTTTCTTTATCACAAGAAGTACTGCGATGCCTATAACGGGGAAGAGGGCGGCTACGAGCATTGCGGACTTCATTCCTATCTGCTCGGGGGAAAGGGCAAGGTCTGCACTTAAATTCACTGCAAATTCGCTTGCCGTTACCTTATCCACAACAATTCCCAACAGCTGCGGAGCAATTGAAGCACCGAAGTCTCCGCCTGCCGCCATTAAGGCGTACGCTGCAACTCCCACGTGGGGAAGTTTTTCTTCCATAAGAATAAGTGAGCCGGGCCACAGCATTGAGGTGCATATACCTGTTAAAATACAGGCAATAAGAGACAGCACGGGAACGGGGGAGAGACCTGCAACAACATAGCAGACAACTGCACCCGTCATTCCGAAAAACAGCACCTTCCAGATATTTTTGCCCCGTTTTCCGTACCAGGTACGGGTAAGTCCTAATGCAACCCCGAACAGAGCCATACCGAGAATGTCACCGACAAGCTTCGGAAGATGCAAAGCACTTTCAATGTAGCTTGAAATCCAGTTTGTCATTGAGTTTTCGGCGGCACTGCCGAAGAATATGCAAAGAACGCAAAGTGTCATTACAAGGGTCTTTTTGCCTGCTTTTTTGCCGTTTTCCTGTCCGCCCATATTTACGTCGGGCATAGGAGAAGTGCTGAACATAATAAACGCACCGAGAGGCACTATTGCCCAGAAAAGGGTAAGATACATCCAGTTTTCCGTACCGAAAATGCGAAGGAATAATGTACTTATCACTACAACACTTACAACACCGTAAGCATAAAGGGAATGGAGCAGGCTCATATCTCTGTCGGGAGTTTCCGAGGGGATTGCCGCCACCACGGGGGATAACAGTACCTCGGAAAGACCTGCGGAAATTGAGAAAATGAATGTGCCGACTACAAGTCCTATGTATGCATATTGAGGGAAAAGCCACGGCACAAGTGCGTAAATAAGCATACCCACAGAGGTTATTACGGGCATTACCGTAACCGTTTTTTTGATGTTGAAATACTTCGTAAAGAAGGTAAAAATAAGGTCAATTGTCAGCTGTGTGCAGAAGTTTACCGCAACGAGTGTGCCGAGGAGTGTGTAGGAAACCCCGTACATCTCGTGAAAGGTGTTGAAAAGCAGGGGCGGCAGGCTGAAAATTGAAGCCATTCCAAGGTATGAATAATAGCAGGAGAGTTTGGTTCTTTTGTAGTTCATAATAGTTTTTCCTTAAATAATTTCGAATGAATTTCCGTCCTTGGAAATCTTCATTCTTATAGTCTTGTCCCCGTAGGTGAACTTCATTTCACCCTTGTTTCCGAGGAATTTTTTTACACTTTTTTTTGTTTTAGAGGACAGCACGTTGCCCGTGACTATCCATTTGCCCTTGCCGTCGGAAATCTCCGTAAAGGAGCCCTTAAGCTGTTTTCTTATATACTCGGGGCAGAAGCGTTTTGGAGTTACAACGGTAAGCCCGTTATTCTTAACAAGGTCTATTACAGCACCAAGGGTAGTGTCACTTATATAATATCCGCAAAGGAAGCAGAGCTTAAGTGTTGTTAACTTATCCCTTGTCACTCTGTCGTCAAACACCGCAACA
>JAZOWG010000240.1:0-4655 GCA_045659105.1 Acutalibacteraceae bacterium | reverse complement strand
AGAGGGCTTCGGCACGGACGTTGTGTCCTCAGGTGAGGTCTATACCGCACTTAAAGCAGGCTTTGACCTTAAAAAAGCATTTTTCCATTCAAATAACAAGACCGATGAGGATATAGCCTTTGCAATTGACAGCGGTATAGGTTATTTTGTTTGCGATAACATTGAAGAGGTAAATGCAATCAGCGAAATTGCAACGGAAAAGGGTGTAACGCAGAATATTCTTCTTCGTCTTACCCCCGGTATTGACCCTCACACCTATGAAGCCGTAAATACGGGCAAGGTGGATTCAAAGTTCGGTTCTGCAATTGAAACGAATCAGGCTTATGAGATTACAAAGCTGACCCTTACTCTTCCGGGAATAAAGCTCTGCGGCTTCCATTGTCACGTAGGCTCACAGATTTTTGACTCGGAAATCTATATGAGAAGTGCCGAAATTATGCTCTCTTTTATTGCCCGTGTTAAAAAAGAACTCGGCTTCACCACGGAAATTCTCGACCTCGGCGGCGGCTACGGTGTAAGATATATTGAGGCTAATCCCTATATCGACATTGATAAAAACATAAAGGAATTAGCAGTCTTTATGAAAAATACCGTTTCCCAGCTCGGTATTTCGATGCCCACAGTATATCTTGAGCCCGGCAGAAGCATTGTTGCGGATGCAGGAATCACTCTTTACACCGCAGGTACCGTAAAGAAAATTCCCGGCTATAAAAACTATGTTTCCATTGACGGCGGTATGGCAGATAATCCCCGTTATGCCCTTTACGGCTCTTACTATACGGTTGTATCGGCAACCCGTCCCGAAGCTCAGTGCGATATGCTCTGCACCCTTGCAGGCCGTTGCTGTGAAAGCGGAGCCGCTAGTCAGGAAAATATCCGCCTTCCCGGTGATATTAAAAGGGGAGAGAAAATTGCAGTCCTCACCACGGGCGCATATAACTATTCAATGAGCTCAAACTACACCCGCCTGGGCAAGCCCCCCGTTGTTATGATTAAAGACAAAGAGGACTACGTGGCAGTAAAGCGCGAAACCCTCGAAGACATCATAAGAAACGATATGTAAAAAATTACATCTTCGGAGATAATCCGGAGATGTTTTTTTGTTTCTGTGAAAATATATTGTAAAAACAGAAATTTTATAGTAAACTCAAATTAAGCGGGAATTCAAATAATTCGTTTTAAGCTCCAAAGGGAAGAGGATAGAATGGACTATAACTGTACGAAAAATATTAAAGAACAATATAATGAATTTATAGATTTTGCTCTTTCTGTAAGTGATAGTATAGCTTTCCATATTGGTCATTATGAAATATTGTCTCCTGAGATGATTGAAATGCGAAATGAATATCAAAAATCTCATCCTGAACAACAAAATGAAGAAATTGATGTTCCGTTTGAGTACTACGAAAGAATGGCAGAAATGATAAAGCCGATAGAAGAAGCGATACTCAAAAAGGATAAGGTGTTTTCATATCTTGGCTATGGTTATGGTTATCTTTGCGAAACCTTTGTTGTTAATGCAAAGCATCCAAAAGTTAAGGAATTTTTGCGTTTGGCGAATAGTATATTTAGTTGGAAATATCCCGATTTCCCCGAAGATGTTTCTTTTTTGAGGCAGGACAAATGTTGGGCACGTAATGTTGCCCATGAAAATCTGCTGTTTTTTGAAGATATAACAAAATCCGAATTAGCAATATTACAAGAAATGGGCATTGAATTGTTTGCAGATGAATAAGGCTACATAATAAGACAGAATAGGGCTGTTTTTATGAAAATTTCGATTAAATATTTTATTGATGAATGTCTGTGCTATCCGTTTGAGCAGAGTTGCAGATATTTTTGTATTAATAATCAAAAATTTTACCGTGATGTAAGGCTTGCAGAGAAAAACGGAAAGCACCATAAAATAAAATATCTTCTGCCCATAGTCAGAATTAATATCATTGAATTAATGGAAAATTATTTAAAATCTCTGAATATTGAAAAGGATGAAGTTATACGTTCGGCAAAAGCAACGGAGCCCGATAATGTCAATTGGAATGAGAATGAAGCAATTGCGTTCGATGTTGCCTTCCGCATTTTTATTGACGGCAGATATTATATTAAAGACGGAAAAGAAACAGATATGGTTACCGATTGGTGTAACTACAAAAATTCCATATGTTTGCCTATTATAAAAAAGTGGTGTATGGAAAACGGTATAAAATGGTATGATGATAAATTTTCTCATTTTTTTCACAAATGGCATAATCCTTTCGTTTATGAAGCGGACGAATCCGACATTTTTGAGATAATTGATTATTCCGGTTGCTATAGTTTTGTTGAAATTCCAAAAGACCTGACCAATCGGGGTGACCGGTAACGGAAGACAGGGGACGGTTCTCTGTCATGAATAAATAAGTCACGACACCGTCCTTTGATTTTAAAGATATATAAGCACTATGCCGTGTTCTTCGGGACACGGTATTTTCTTTTGTTAAAATATATCAAAAATTATGTTAATAAATGGTTAATCGGTGCATTGAGAAAGATTTCCTTTTATGTTAAAATATTGTTTACGAAAAACCGAAAGGGGAATATCAAATGAAGAAAATTATAAGCATTGTTCTCTCTTTTGCAATCCTTATGTCCGTGCTTTTAGTGCCCGTAAGTGCTGCAGAAGAGAATTACGTTGCTGATTACGACAGAGAAACTCCCGTTGTTATCATCCACGGTATGAGCCAGAATGACACATATATGCTGGATGAAAACGGCAAACGTTTAGTTGACGAAAACGGTGCATACATTACAGGCTGGCCTCTTAAGCTCGACGTTATGGGTCTTGTAAAGGAAGCTCTTGTGCCTCTTCTTCTCTCAGCTTTCTTAAAGAGAGATATGGGTCTTACAGACGCTATGAAGAGAGGTGCCTATAACGGACTTCCCTGGATTCATAAGGATGCCCAAGGTAACTACGAGGTACCCTGCGAGGTACCCTGCTATGAATATCCCATGGGACAGATGACCGAGGAGCTTCGCGAGTATTATTTCAAGCTTCTTCCTCTTCAGGGGCTTCTTGATATTGTAGGCGGAGATAATGTTTACTATTTCGGCTATGACTCCTTCGGTGACATTACGGGTGAAACTGAAAAGCTTCATCACTACATTCACGATGTTGTACTTCCTCAGACAGGCGCTGAGCAGATTAAGGCTTGCTTCATAAGTCTCGGCGGCACCATCGGTGTAAATTATCTCGAAAGCTATCCCGAGGATTATGACCTTTTCAAGAAGGTTGAATTTGTTGTTCCCGCACTTGACGGCTCCGACATCATCGGTGACATTCTCACAGGCAACTTAAGTGTTATGTATGATGACAATGTGCTTTACGAACAGCTTCTCGTAACACTTCTCGGTGACACTTATCTTTCTTATATTATCAATATGGTGCTTCGTATTCTTCCCTCCTGGCTTCTTAAGGATGCACTTGCTGCCCTTGCAGAGGGTGTTGTTGAGGCAGGTGTTCGCTCCACAACAATTCTCTGGGCACTTTGTCCCACAGATTATTATGAAGAGGCAAGAGCAAAGTGGCTTGAACCGGACGAATACACTCTTGTAAGAAACAAGGTTGACGCATTTATGGCAGCCCGTGCTGATTTTGAGGAAAACATCTTCGCTCTTAAAGAGACAGGCTGTGAGGTGTTTGACATCGTATGCTACGGCGGCGGAATGTTCCCCCTTTGCAAGGACTGGAACAAGACAAACGGTGACGGCATTGTTCACGCAGCCTCTGCTTCAATGAATGCAAAGTTTGCAGACGTGGGCACTACCCTCGGTGACGGCTACACCGCAGTCGGTACCTACTGCTCCGATCCCGCTCACAACCATATTTCTCCCGATAATACTGTTGATGCTACTGCAGGTCTTCTTCCCTGCACGACCTGGTACATAAAGAATCAGGCACACGAAAAGCTTCCCAATAATGACGTTGCTCTTAAAATGGCATTTGACATTATGACAGACAACAATATGAAGGATGTTTATTCAAACCCCGAAAAATATCCTCAGTTCAACGAAGGCAGACTTACAGATACAATAAAGCTCTATCTTGCTGATTGGGAAAAGGCAGATAAGTCCGCTATTCCTGCTGATAAGCTTGCAGCTGTTGAAACTGCTAAAGCAGAAATCGACAAGAAGCTTAGTGAAACCGTTGTTGTTACAGCTGAATGGGATGCCGCAGTTGAAGCCTTCCGTGTAGCTCTCGTAAACGCAGGTGTTATTGAAGATACTGCTCCCTCGGTATTCGAAAAGGGACTTACAACAATCACAAAGGCACTCAATAAGACCGTAAATAACGTTTACGGAAAATTAGGAAAGTAATAATGTAACCGCCGTTATCGTAATGATTTCGGCGGAAATTTTTTACAGTTATATAAAAAATAGACAAAATCCCTCGACAATGGATAAAAATTATGTTAATATTGTAATATACATTACCAGGGGGGATTATTTATGGCAGAATGTCCTAAATGTAAAGAGCACTTGAGGCTTCTTGACTGGAAGCCCAATTGTCCGCACTGCGGAGCAAACATTGTGGTTTATGACCTTCAGGAAAGGCTTATGCAGGAAGCTGATGTCGCAGAGGTACAGTATTACCATTTCCAGAAAAAGGTTGACCGCTT
>JAZOWG010000239.1:0-20083 GCA_045659105.1 Acutalibacteraceae bacterium | reverse complement strand
TAGCACTTATTGTGCCTTGCTTTAACGAAGCGGATGTGCTCCGTATGTTTTATGAGGAAACCACAAAGGTTATTGATTCGATCCGTGACAAATATCAGACCGAGCTCGTGTTTGTCGATGACGGAAGCCGTGACGATACTCTGAGAATTATTAAGGAGCTTGCATCAAGGAACTCTGCAGTTAAGTTCATTTCTTTCTCAAGAAACTTCGGAAAGGAGGCAGCAATGCTTGCAGGTATGGAATATGCCGTTAAAGCAGATTTCATCGGAATTCTTGATGCTGATTTACAGCATTCACCCGAAATCATACCCGAAATGCTTCATTATGTTGATGACGAAGGCTATGACGTTGCCGCCGCCAACCGTGAGGACAGAGAAGGAGAGAGTAAGCTCAAGAGCTTCCTTTCCGATAGCTTCTATAAAGTAATCAACAAGGTAAGCGAAACCAAAATTACTGAATCTGCTCAGGATTTCCGTATTATGAAAAAATGCGTAGTTAAGGCAATTATCTCTATGCCCGAAAGCATCCGTTTTTCAAAGGGAATTTTCAGCTGGGTAGGTTTTAATGTCAAATGGATTGGACACACTAACCGTGAAAGAGCCGCAGGTGAAACAAAGTGGTCTCTCACAAAGCTCGCAAAGTATGCAATAGACGGTATTCTCGGCTTTACGACGTCACCCTTAAGGCTCAGCTTCCTTTTCGCATTTCTCTGTGCGTTTATGTGTGCTGTCAGCTTCTTTTACGGTGTCATCAGAAATATCATAAATCCTCTCTATGCAGGCTTTGTTCCCTTTATTCTTACGGGAATGTTCTTTATCGGATTTCTTCTGCTCCTTTCAATCGGCATCATCGGCGAGTATCTTGCCCGTGTTTATACCGAAGCAAAGGACAGACCGAAATATATTGTCGCACAGACAAATACTCAGGTAGCTTACAGCTTCTCTGAGGATGAATAATCATAAAGGAGAAACAAAAATGGTAGTAACAAAAACAACAAAAATCGGTGAAATTCTTGAAGCAGATAAGGGTACAGCTCCCTTCTTCCTCAATATGGGTATGCATTGTCTCGGCTGTCCCTCTGCAAGAAATGAGTCTATAGCTCAGGCTTGTATGGTACACGGCGTTGATGTTGACGATCTTATTGAAGAGCTCAACAACTACTTTCTCACACGCGGATGATTAATTTAGGTCCGAGACTTCTTTGTGCGGCATCCTTTGTAAGATGCCGTACAAAAATTGCAGATATCGGTACAGACCACGCATATCTTCCTGCTTACCTTGTTGAGCAGGGGATTGCAGACAGTGTGCTTGCGTGCGACATAGGTGTTATGCCGCTCAGAAATGCGAAAAAAACCGTAAATGCTCACTCACTTGAAGACAGAATACCTCTCAGAATTTCCGACGGTCTTAAGGAGGTATCCCCCGAAGAAGCAGATGAAATTATTATCTGCGGTATGGGCGGTACTCTTATGACCGAAATTCTCGGTGCGGCTCCCTGGATAAAGAGAGATAAAATGCATCTTATTCTCCAGCCTATGACTCATTCCGAGGATGTAAGAAAATTTCTGTTATTAAACGGTTTTTCTGTTACGGAAGAAAAATTTGTCGTTGATGCAGGTAAGGTATATTGCTGTATTTCCGCTGACTTTGACGGCAAAGTTCGAGAAATTGACGAGGGCTTCTGTCATTTCGGCTTTCTTCCTCCAAAGGATGAAATCAATGCTCTCTATGTTGACAGACAGCTTCACAGAGTTGATGTAAAGCTTGCTGCATTGAAAGACAGGGAAGATTCATTAGCGGAATACAAAAATCTTCTTTCAATCAGAAATTACTACGAAAAGGGGACTGAAAATTGAAGGTTCTTGATGTTTTCAATTACATAGATTCCTTTGCCCCTTTTTCTTCGCAGGAGGAATGGGATAACTCGGGACATCTTATCGGAAGCCTCTGTGATGAAGTTAAAAATGCCGTCGTGTGTCTTGACGTCAATAACGATGTGCTGAATTTTGCTTCCGAAATCGGTGCAAATCTTGTTATTTCACATCATCCCGTCATATTCTCCCCGGTAAAATCTGTTACTGAGGACAGTATTATTCTGAGTGCTGTCAAAAAGGGAATTTCCGTTATCTCTGCACATACTAATCTCGATAAGGCTGTCGGCGGTGTCAATGATGCACTTTGTGAGGCTTTGTCCTTTACCTTTGAAAAGGTTTACAATGAAACGAAGCCGAGCTTTCTTAATATTTGCTTCCCCGAAACGACCTTTTCGGCAAAGAATCTGTCTGCTTATCTCAAGGAAACACTCTTTTGTTCCGTATCGTACTGCGATACCGGAAAAATTATAACTAAAATAGGACTTTGCTCGGGTGCAGGAGCTGACTTTATTGATGATGCAATAAAACACGGCTGTAATGCATTTATTACGGGTGAAGCTAAATATCACGAATTCCTTGAGGCAAAGGATAAGGGAATTTCACTTTTTGCTGTCGGTCATTTTGAGTCCGAAATTCCCGTAGTTAAAAAACTGACCGAAAAACTAAACTATGAATTCAACTGCACGGTATTCAGGGAAGCTCCCTTCGGCAATACCGTAATTACGGAGAAATAAATGGCAACAGACGGTATTTTTCTTCATTTTCTCAAGAACGAAATAGCAGATTTTGCAATAGGGGCAAAGATAGACAGAATTTATCTTCCCACACGCTATGAGATAGTAATTACACTGCGCACAAGAACTGATACAAAAAAGCTTTTTATTTCTGCTTCGGGTAATTCTCCGAGAATCAATTTCACGGATTATTCTCCTGAAAATCCCCAGACACCTCCGATGCTTTGTATGCTTTTAAGAAAACAGCTGGGCGGTGCGGTTATAAGAGATATAAGACAGGTAGGCTTTGACAGAATACTTCTCATTGATATGGATGCCACAAATGAAATAGGCGACAGAGTAAAAAGAACTCTTGCCGTTGAAATTATGGCGCAGTATTCTAACTGTATTCTTCTTGACGAAAACGGTGTTATTATTGATGCTCTCAAGCGTGTTGACGCAACAAAATCCTCCTTCCGTGAGATTTTACCCGGCAGAGAATATAAGCTTCCACCTCAGCAGATAAAGCTTTCTCTTCTTGAGGGCTCTGCAGATGATGCTGTCAATAAAATTCTGACACTTTCCGATAAAAAGCTATCTTCTGCCGTTATGACTGTTGTTGGCGGTATTTCTCCTCTTATTTCACGTGAAATTGCTTACAGGATTACTCTCGGTGACGTACTTGTTTCCGAAATGACAGACGGAATGCGTCAGCGCCTTCTGCACGAGTTGACTCTTCTTAAGGAATCTGTTATTTCAGGTCAATGCAAGCCCTGTTACTTAACTGATATGAACGGTAATTACCTCGAGTTTTCTTATATGCCGCTTACGCTTTATGATAACAGCGCAAAGGTGCACTTTACTCAAACTCTTTCGGAAATTCCCGATATTTTTTATTTTGAAAAGGAAAGACTTCAGCGTGCACGCTCAAAGGCTGAGGACCTTTACAGAACCGTTGATCAGCTTATTGAAAGAACCTCACGAAAAATCAATGTTCAGCGTGAGGAGCTTGCCGCCTCCGAGGATAGCGAAAGCAAGAGAATCTTTGCAGAGCTTATCAATGCGAATCTCTATTCTCTGGAAAAGGGAAGAGATTTTTATGAGGTTCAGAATTACTATGACAATTATAAAACCGTCAGAATTCCCGTTCTTCCGCATCTTTCCCCCTCCGCAAACTCTCAGAGATATTATAAGGAATACAGGAAGGCTCAGACAGCCCGTAAGATGCTTACAGAGCTTATTGAAAAGGGGATTGCTGACCTCGAGTATCTTCTTTCCGTTAAGGATGAGCTTTCCCGTGCGGAAACTGAAAGAGAGCTGGGGGAAATAAGAACAGAGCTTTCCTCCGCCGGCTTCTTAAAGAGCAAAACAGGAACAAAGAATAAGAAGAATGCTCCCTTGCCGTTCCTTGAATTTGTCTCACCCGACGGCTTTAAGGTGTATGTGGGCAGAAACAATATACAGAATGATAATCTTTCCTTTAAGAAAGCATCAAAGAATGATATATGGTTTCATGCACAGAAGGCACCGGGCTCACACGTAATTCTGTCGTTAGAGGGAAGGGAACCCACAAATAAAGCAATGGAGTTTGCCGCAAGCTGTGCCGCATATTTTTCATCGGTACGTGACAGAGGTATGGTTGAGGTTGACTACACTAAGGTTAAAAATTTGAAAAAACCTCCGGCTTCAAATCCGGGTTTTGTAATATATCACGTCTATAACACGGTATACGTAAGTGCCGTGAATCCCGAAAACTATAAAAGCGAAAGCGAGGACTAAATAATGGCAAAATATTCAATAGGTGTTGACTACGGTACACTTTCAGGAAGAGCTTTGATTGTAAATAATGAAACGGGTGAGGAATTATCCTCTGCCGTTTACGAATATCCCCATTCCGTTATGTCGGAATGTCTTCCCTCAGGTAAAAAGCTCGGCTTTGACTGGGCTTTACAGCATCCTCAGGATTATCTTGACGTTCTTTATAACACAATTCCTGCAGTTCTTAAGGAAAGCGGTGTTTCAAAGGATGACGTTGTAGGTATCGGTCTTGACTTCACCGCCTGCACAATTCTTCCTGCAAAGAAGGACGGCACACCTCTTTGCTTCCTTGAGGAATATAAGGATGAGCCCCACGCTTACGTAAAGCTCTGGAAGCATCACGCAGCACAGCATCTTGCAAATAAGCTCAATGAAATCGCAGAGGAAAGAAACGAGCCCTGGCTTAAGAACTACGGCGGTAAGATTTCCTCCGAATGGGCAATTCCCAAAATCTGGCAGGTGCTCGACGAGGCTCCCGAAATCTACGATGCCGCAGATACATTTATTGAGGCGGCTGACTGGGTTGTATGGCAGCTTTCAGGTAAGGAAAACAGAAACT
This sequence comes from Acutalibacteraceae bacterium, assembly GCA_045659105.1. GTDB lineage: Bacteria > Bacillota > Clostridia > Oscillospirales > Acutalibacteraceae > RUG806. The sequence continues at coordinate 15,119 of JAZOWG010000239.1, read as the reverse complement.
CCTGCTGTGCAGGCTATAAGGAAATGTGGAACAAGAAGACAGGCTACCCCTCAAAGGATTTCTTCAAGGCACTTGACCCGAGACTTGAAAACGTTATTGAAGATAAGCTTTCAACAGAGATTTCACCTATGGGCTCAAAAGCAGGTGAGCTGACTGAGGCTATGGCAGAAAAGCTTGGTCTTAACGCAGGCACTGCAATTGCAACAGCTATTATTGACGCACACGTTTTCGTTCCTGCCGCAGGTATTGCAGAAGCAGGCAAAATGCTTGCAATTATGGGTACATCAACCTGTCATATGCTTCTCGGCAATGAGGAAAAGCAGGTTAAGGGTATGTGCGGTGTAGTTGAAGACGGTATTCTTCCCGGATTCTTCGGCTACGAAGCAGGTCAGAGCTGTGTTGGCGACCATTTCCAGTGGTTTATCGAAAACTGTCTTCCCGCAGCATATTATGAGGACGCAAAGGCAAAGGGAATGAACATACATAAATATCTCCGCGAAAAGGCTGAGAAGTATAAGCCCGGTGAAAGCGGACTTGTAGCACTTGACTGGTGGAACGGCAACCGCTCCTGCCTTGTTGACGTAGACCTTACGGGTATGATTCTCGGTATGACGCTTCTCACAAAGCCTGAGGAAATCTACCGTGCACTTATTGAAGCAACTGCATACGGCACAAGAATGATTATTGAAACCTTCCGTGAGTACGGTGTTGAAGTAAATGAATTCTATGCAGCAGGCGGTATTGCAAAGAAAGACCCTATGACAATGCAGATTTATTCCGATATTCTGAATCTCCCGATCAAGATTGCAGGCTCAGATCAGGGCGGTGCTCTCGGCTCTGCTATCTTCGGCTCTGTTGCCGCAGGTAAGGCTAACGGCGGATATGACGACGTATTCTCTGCCGCTTCAAAGCTCGGTAAGGTGCTTGATACAAAATATGAGCCCAATCCCGAGGCTGTTAAGGTATATGATAAGCTTTATGCTGAATATAAGATTCTTCACGATTATTTCGGCAGAGGCGCAAATGACGTTATGAAGCGTCTTAAGGAAATCAAGAAGTCCGTTTAAGAGGTAAAAAATTATGAAAAAATATAAGTTTTATTTTCTCGTAGGCTCACAGCACCTTTACGGTGATGAAACCTTAAAGGAGGTTGACGCACACGCAAAGGTTATGGCTGACGGCTTCAATGCCGACCCCGTGATTCCCTGTACTGTAGAATTTCTGCCTTGTGTTACAACCTCCAAAGCTATAGAAGAGGCTGTTATCAAGGCTAATAACGATCCAATGTGCGCAGGTATCATTACGTGGATGCACACCTTCTCGCCCTCAAAAATGTGGATTTCAGGCATTTCAAAGATGATGAAGCCCTACCTTCACCTTAATACTCAGTTTAATCGTGATATTCCCTGGGATACAATTGATATGGACTTTATGAATCTTAATCAGAGTGCCCACGGCGACAGAGAGCACGGCTACATCGGTACACGTATGGGTGCTAAGAGAAAGGTTATTGCAGGACATTGGGAAAATGCTGAATTCCGCTGTGAAATCGCATCCTGGATGCGTGCTGCTGTCGGCGTTTTTGAAAGCAGAAGAACAAGAGTGCTCAGAATCAGCGACAATATGAGAAGTGTAGCAGTAACTGATGGTGACAAGGTTGAAGCTCAGATGAAGCTCGGCTGGGAAATTGAGCACTACGGTGTAGGTGATATTATCACCGAGCTCGAAAAGGTTACAGAGGCTGAAATTGATGCACAGATGAAGGAATATGAGGAAAAGTATACTCTTTCCACAGATAATGTTGATGCCGTAAGATACCAGGCTAAGGAAGAAATTGCGATAAAGAAGTTTATGGATGAAAGAGGCTTTACCGCCTTCCATACTAATTTTGAAGACCTTCAGGGACTTCGTCAGCTTCCCGGACTTGCTTCTCAGGACCTGATGGCACAGGGCTACGGCTTCGGTGCTGAGGGTGACTGGAAGGTAGCTGCTATGACAAGAATTCTTAAAGCTATGACTGCCGATATGACAGGCGGTACTGCTTTTATGGAAGACTATACTTATCACTTTGAACCCGGCAATGAAATGATTATGGGCGCACATATGCTTGAGGTATGTCCCACAATTGCCGCAACAAAGCCCGAAATCAAGGTATTTCCTCTCGGAATCGGTGATAGGGAAGACCCCGCTCGTCTTGTATTCAAGTCAAAGCCCGGTAATGCTATTGTTGTTTCCCTTGTTGATATGGGTGACGGACTTCGCATGATTGTCAATGATGTTGAATGTGTAGAGCAGGTAAACGATACTCCCCATCTTCCCGTTTCTGCAGTTCTCTGGAAGCCTGCTCCCAACCTTAAAACCTCTGCAGAGGCCTGGATTTATGCAGGTGCCGCTCATCATTCCGTTCTCAGCTACGACGTAACAGCTGAAATGATGCGTGATTTTGCAAATATTCTTGATATTGAATTTGTTTACATTAATAAGGATACCGAAATCAACTCTTTCGTAAAAGAGCTTGAGCTTTCATCCCTTTTAAGAAAGCTGAAATAATATGTATAAAGATATAAAAGAAAAGGCTTATAAAGCCAATATGATGTTATATAAGCTCGGCATTGCTCCTTTTACCTGGGGCAATGCTTCTGAGTGTGACAGAGAAAAAAAAGTTTTTGCCATTAAGCCCTCAGGCGTTGAGTATGAGTCTCTCACACCCGATATGATGGTGATAGTTGACTTTGACGGAAATAAGGTAGAAGGGGAGTATAACCCTTCATCAGATACGGCTACTCACGCTGTATTATACAGCAATTTTCCCGATATAGGCGGTGTTGTGCATTCACATTCAATAAATGCTGTAGCATTTGCTCAGGCAGGTATGTGTGTTCCCGCACTCGGAACAACTCACGCAGATTTCTGCTTCGGTGAGGTGCCCTGCGCAAGAGAGCTGACAAGCGAAGAGGTAAACGGTGAGTACGAAAAGAGCACGGGAGAAATAATAGTATCTCATTTCCGTGAAAACGGTATTGACGAAAATGCCGTTCCTGCCGTCCTTGTGCGCTCCCACGGTCCTTTTACCTGGGGAAAATCGGCTCATGATGCCGCAAAGAATGCCGGTACTCTTGAAATAGTCTGCGAAATGGCTCTGAAAACGCTTCGTCTTAATTCCGATATAGATACCATCCCCTCATATCTTTTGGAAAAGCACTATATGAGAAAGCACGGTAAAAACGCATACTACGGACAAGGAAAATAAAATGACAGAATTTACCCATTTACATATACACACCGAATATTCGCTTCTTGACGGAGCCTGCCGTATCAAGCCTCTTATAAAGCGTGTAAAAGAGCTTGGTATGACAAGCATCGCCATGACTGACCACGGCGTTATGTACGGTGCGGTTGACTTTTATAAGGCTTGTAAGGCAGAAGGCATAAACGGCATCATAGGCTGTGAGGTATATGTAGCACAGCGTACCCGTTTTGACAAGGTGCACGGTCTTGATAATGAAAGATATCACCTTGTTCTTCTTGCGGAGAATCAGACAGGTTATCAAAACCTTATTAAAATGGTTTCCGCCGCCTGGACTGAGGGCTTTTACACCAAGCCCCGAGTAGATAAGGAGCTTCTCGAGAAGTACCACGAGGGGCTTATCTGTCTTTCTGCCTGTCTTGCAGGTGAAATTCCTCAGGCAATCCTTAAGGGTGACTATGAAAAGGCGAAGGAAACTGCACTCTGGTATCAGAATGTATTCGGAAAAGACAATTATTTCCTCGAAATTCAGGATCACGGTATAGCTGATCAGAAGGCTTCAAATCCCAAGATTATTCAGTTAGCCCGTGAACTTGATATTCCTCTTGTAGCAACAAACGACGCACATTATATAACAAAGCAGGATGCTGAAATACAGAAGATTCTCGTTTGTATCGCAACAAAGCATACCATAGAAGAAGACACGGGTATGGGCTTTGAAACTGAGGAATTTTACGTAAAATCCGGTGATGAAATGGCAGAGCTTTTCCCTGACGTGCCTGAAGCCATTTCAAACACCAATAAAATTGCCGAACGATGCCACGTAGGCTTTGAATTCGGTAATACAAAGCTTCCCATTTTTGAAGTACCCGACAATCGCGACCATTTCGAGTACTTCTCCGACCTTTGTTATAAGGGAATGGTACGCTGTTACGGCGAAAACTACCCACAGGAATATATGGACCGTCTTAATTATGAGCTCGGCGTCATAAATCAGATGGGCTTTATTGACTATTTCCTTATAGTGTGGGACTATATCAACTATGCAAAAAGTGTCGGTATCCCCGTAGGCCCCGGACGAGGCTCAGGCGCCGGAAGTATTGCAGCTTATACCTGCGGTATCACAGATATTGACCCTATGCGTTATTCGCTCCTTTTTGAAAGATTCCTTAACCCCGAGCGAGTAAGCATGCCCGACTTCGATATCGACTTCTGTTATGAAAGAAGACAGGAGGTTATCGACTACGTTGTCCGCCGTTACGGTGCTGACCACGTTTCTCAGATTGCCACCTTCGGTACACTTGCCGCAAGGGGAGCAGTCCGTGACGTCGGTAAGGTTCTCGGTATGAGTGTCGCCGAATGCTCCGCTATTCAGAAGGAAATTCCCCAGGAGCTCGGTATGACTATTGAAAAAGCCCTGCAGTCAAATCAGGAGCTTAAAAAGATGTACGATGCCAACGCTCTCGTCAAAAAGGTTATCGATACCTCAATCAAAATTGAAGGTATGCCCCGAAATACGGGTATGCACGCTGCAGGTGTTGTTATCTGCGATAAGCCCGTTGACGAATACGTACCTCTTTTCAAGAGCGGTGATTCCGTCGTTACTCAGTACTATAAGGGATGGGTTGAGGCCCTCGGGCTTCTCAAGATGGACTTCCTCGGTCTTCGTACCCTTACAGTTATTGACGACGCAGTTAAAATGATTCATAAAAAAGACCCGAATCTCGACATTATGAAAATTGATGTTGATGATCAGGGTGTATATAAAATGCTCGGTGAAGGTGGAACCTTCGGCGTATTTCAGTGTGAATCCGGCGGTATCAGATCTCTTATGATCAATATGCAGCCTCACAACCTTGAAGATATTATTGCTGTTATTGCCCTTTACCGACCGGGTCCCATGGACTTTATTCCCGCATATCTTGCTAACCGTCAGGACCCTGAAAATATCAAATATCACACTCCCGAGCTCAAGCCCATTCTTGACGTTACCTACGGAACTATCGTTTACCAGGAGCAGGTTATGCAGATCTTCCGAGAGCTTGCAGGCTATTCGCTCGGTGCCGCCGATATGGTGCGACGTGCTGTTGCAAAAAAACAGGCTGACGTTCTCGAGCAGCAGAGAAAATTCTTCCTTTACGGCTCAGACGGTACGGACGGCGGCTCAAAGTGTGACGGCTGTATCAAAAGAGGTATCACTGCAGAGGCGGCTAATGCAATATTTGACGATATGGCATCCTTTGCATCCTACGCCTTCAACAAATCACATTCAGCTGCTTACGCTTACGTTACGTATCAGACAGCCTGGCTTCGCTGCTATTACCCTCAGGAATTTATGGCTGCTATGCTTACCTCAGTTCTTGATAATACCGATAAGGTCGTAGGCTACATCACCGAATGTCAGACAAACCTCGGCTTCAAGGTTCTGCCTCCCAGCGTAAACGAATCTGAGGAGAAATTTACCGTTGTCGGAGATAATGTACGCTTCGGTCTTCTTGCTATAAAGAATCTCGGAAGCGGTGTTATCAAGCAGATTATTGCCGAGCGTGAGGAAAACGGACCCTTTGAAACCTATTATTCCTTCTGTAAGCGCTGTTACGGTAAGGAGCTTAACCGCCGAGCTCTTGAAAACCTTATCAAGAGCGGTGCCGTTGACTGCTTCGGTCTTAACCGAAATCAGATGTTCCTGATGATTGATGATATTCTTACTGCCCTTGATAATGATAAAAAAGGCAAAATTGAAGGTCAGATAGGTCTTTTTGATCTCGGCAGTGAGCTTGCAAAGGCTGTTGAGCCCGTGCCCCCCAATGTAAAAGAATTTCCCGAAAAGCAACGACTTCAGATGGAGAAGGAAACAACCGGACTTTATATGTCAGGTCATCCTATGACGGAGCACGTCCGTCTTGCGGGCAGGCTCGGAAGTGCAAAGACCTCCGACATTGTTGAATCTTCCCCCACGGAGCCTGATTCTCCATATAAGGACGGCGAGAGAATACGACTTTTAGGTATTCTCGCATCAGTAAGAAAGAAGATAACCAAAAACGATACGACAATGGCATTCCTTCAGATGGAGGACGTTTACGGAAGTGTTGAGGTTCTCGTTTTTCCGAAAAAATTCGACCAGTACGGTCAGTTCTTTATAGAAGACGAAATTATTCTTCTTACCGGTAAGGTTTCCCTTCGTGATGATGAAATTCCGAAGCTTCTCTGTGAAGAGGTTGTCCCCTTAAGAGAAATTCCCGATGATGACGCTTATCTTGACAATTACAAGCTTCCCGATGCGGAATATAAGCTAAGACAAAGTGCCTATACGGCATACGAAAAAACCCGACCTGAACCTGAGACGAAGCCTGTTCAGAATTCTCCCGTAAATTCTTCCGCTGCTCAGACTAAAAAGGAGGGGAAAAAGGGCTTATTCCTCAAGGTATCGGGCAAGGACGGACTTGACTGCCAGAGAGCTGTTAAAATGTGCTCTATTTTCGAGGGCAATATTCCTCTCATTCTTTATTATGAGGACTCCAAGAGCTATAATTTCTCAACGGGAATTTCAATTGATCCGAATAATGATCTGCTTACAGGTCTTCGCAGGCTCCTCGGTGAAAAAAATGTCGTTCTGAAGGCTTAATATTCAATATTAGTCAATTTAATGTTGACTTTAGCTAAACGAACATATATTATATATGTTTGATATTACAAATTTATATATTATCTCTCAGGAGGAAAATAAAATGAAAACTATTGCTGTATTAACAAGCGGCGGCGACGCACCCGGTATGAATGCTGCTATCCGTGCAGTTGTAAGAACCGGCTGTGAGAACGGCGCAAGAGTTCTCGGTATAAGACGCGGCTACGCAGGTCTTATGGAAGGCGATATGTACGAAATGAATTTAAGAAGCGTTTCCGATATTATCCACAGAGGCGGTACAATGCTTCATTCCGCAAGAAGCAAGGAATTCTGCACCGAGGAAGGTATGCAGAAGGCTATCGGCATCTGCAAGGAAAACGGCATTGAAGGCATCGTTGTTATCGGCGGTGACGGCTCCTTCAAGGGCGCAAGAGACCTCAGTGTAAGAGGCATCAACTGTGTTGGTGTTCCCGGCACAATTGACAATGATATTGCTTGCTGTGACTATACTATCGGTTATGACACCTGCCTTAATACCATTATGGATATGGTAGACAGAATCCGTGATACAAGTGAATCCCACGACCGCTGCACAGTAGTTGAGGTTATGGGCAGACGTGCAGGCTTCCTCGCACTCAATGCAGGTATTGCAGTAGGTGCAACAGCTATTCTTATTCCCGAAATGGAATTCGATATTGAAAGAGACATCATTGAAAGAATGAGAAGAACACAGAAGACCGGCAAGCGCCACTTCATCATTGTTGTTGCAGAAGGCGTAAATGAAAAGCTTGAAGCTCAGGGCATCAACGGCGTTTCTGCACTCGCTAAGTACATTGAGCACAATCTCGGTGTAGAAGCACGTGCTACCGTTCTCGGCCACGTACAGAGAGGCGGCTCACCCTCAGTCAAGGACAGAGTTGCAGGCAGTAAGATGGGCAACTATGCCGCACATCTTCTTCTCAACGGCATCGGCAACCGTGTTGTTGCAATGCAGAAGGAAGAGGTTCTTGACCTCGATATTGTTGAAGCACTCAATATGAAGAAATCCATTGATCTCACTCTTTATGATACAGCAATGGAAATCGGTATCTGATTATATTAAATTTATTGCGCCGAGTTTACCCGGCGCATTTTTTTGAATGCTATGAAAAAATATTATCCGTCATATTATGATGAATTTTCATGTATAGCAGGGGATTGTCCCGACTCCTGCTGCAGTAAATGGGAAATAGTCATAGATAATGATACTCTTAAAAAGTATAATGGATTGACCACAGACTTCGGTGAGAAAATCCGTTCATTTATAGAAGAGGATGAAGAAGGTGACCGCTGTTTTAGGCTCTGTAACGGTAGCTGTCCGTTCCTGAACGAAGATATGCTTTGCGATATTCATATTAATCTCGGAGAAGCTTACACAAGTGAAATCTGCCGAAATCATCCGAGATTTATTGAGGAGTACGACGGGTTTGCGGAGATTTCTCTGTCCTTATCCTGTCCCGAAGCAAACAGAATCATTACGTCTGAGTATAATCCGACTTATCCCGTACCTTCCTATAACGGTGATGATGAGGTGCTCAGTCTTCTCATTTCATCAAGAAAAAAGCTTCTGATGGAAGAAGCTGATTTCAATTCATCAATAAAGCTTCTTCTTGATACTGCCGCAGACGACAGCATTGATATTGACCTCGTTTATATAGAAGGGCATCCCGTTACGGACGTAAGCTTTATAAAAGCGTTTGCTCAGCTTTTATCCGATAAAAGTGAAATTCTGACAGATGAATGGAAAAAATATCTTAAAACAGCCATTGAAGCTAATGTTTCGGATGCGGATTTTGACAAATTCTGTGAGCATAACGATTCAATGCTTCTGAGTATACTTAAGTATTATATTTACAGATATTATCTGAAGGCAGTTAATGATCTTGATATTTATTCAAGGGCGCTGTTTATCGCTTCAGCATGTCTGTTTTCGGCGTTTGTTGCATTTTCCGGCAATATAACGCTATCTGAAGCGTCAAGACTCTTCTCAAAAGAAATCGAGCATAATTTATTCAATCTTGATTTACTTCTCGGATATTTCCGTAAATTTTAATGAGGTGATATTTTGTCAGGAATAATGGATATAATTGAGGATTTTAAACGCCCCTGCCCCTGCGGAAGAGTTCATACAACTGCCGTAAAGAATGTGCATATAGATTCAGGAATTACTAAAGATACGGGTAGGGTTCTGAAAGAAAATAATTTTGCAGAAAATTTGCTACTTGTTGCAGATAAAAATACCCTGAAAGCCGCTGACGGCATCATTGAAGCGCTTGACGGCTTTAAGCTGAGCTTTCATATTTATGACAGTATCCGTGTTGCTGATATGAAGCACGTTGATGAATTACGTGAGCTTATAAAAAACCGTGATATATCAGTAATATCAGTCGGCACGGGCTCGGTAAATGACCCCTGCAGACTCGCTTGTGCTCTTGAAAACAAAAAGCTCTGCATTTTTGCAACAGCTCCTTCAATGGACGGCTTTGCATCAGATACGTCACCAATAGTTAAGGACGGCTTCAAGTCTTCATATCAGGCAAAAAGCCCCGAAGTAATAATAGGCGATACAAAAATTCTTGCATCATCTCCGTCTTATCTTAAATCCTCGGGCTTCGGCGATATGATGGCAAAATATGTAGGTCTTATTGACTGGAAAATATCCTCACTTCTTACCGGTGAATATTACTGCGAAAGAGTAGCCGCTCTTACAAAAAAAGCCGTTGATACACTTCTTTCGATGGCGGACAGGGTTACTGCCGAGGACGAAGAAACTGCAGGACAGATTTTTGAAAGCCTTCTTATGACGGGAATTGCAATGAGTTTTACAAAGAACTCCCGACCTGCAAGCGGAAGTGAACATATAATTGCTCATCTTATTGAATGTCTGCAGCTCCCCGAAGGAATCATACCCAATTATCACGGCGAAGACGTTGGTGTCTGTACCCTCGAAATGCTGAAATTCTATAATTCTCTTGCAGATAATGAAAGTGCAAGGGGAGTCAGAGAAAATCCCGATTGGAATGAAATTTTTAAGGTTTACGGCAACATGGCGGAGGATGTAAAGAAGCTTAATTTCCCCGAAAATATCGTTGACAGCGTAAATCCTGATGAAATTTCTGAGAAATGGTCAGAAATCAGAGAAATAATCCATTCTGTTCCGTCGTTCGAAGATGTTAAAGAAGCGATGATTAATGCAGGCTGCAAAATCACAGTAGCTGATATTGAGAAAACACAGGAATATTTTGACCTTTGCGTGAAATATTCTCCCTACATGAGAAAACGATTAACCCTCTTAAGACTGAGAGATATGATCATAACATAAAATTAAGCGGTACCGTCAAGGCACCGCTTATATTCTTTAGTTATCTAATGTCTGCATAAATTCCCAGGAAAGCTTTGTTGCTTTCTTTGCATCGCCGTCAACCCAGTCTCCGTCCTGCTCGTACATAATATAGGGAATACCGAGCTCCTTGCAGGCTTCATAGCAGGCTTTAAGATCAACTTTTCCTTCTCCGAGGGTACAGAATTTTCTCTCGCCGTCAACTATAATATAATCCTTAAAGTGGCAGACTCTTACTCTGCCCTTCATTTTCTTAAGATATTCTACGGGATCAGCACCTGCAAAATGAATCCATGCAACGTCGGGAATAAAATGGAAAACCTCAGGATCCGTGTTTTCAATGAGATAATCAATCATTTTTTCTCCGTTATCCATTGTTCTGAATTCAAAATCGTGGTTATGATAATTAAATGTCATGCCATTTGCCTTAAGAGCAGGGGAGAAGGAATTTACTGCTTTAATAAAAGCATCAACGTTTTCCTTTGTGTCTCTGTGATCACCGCCGGCACCCCCCAAGCCTAAAGCATAGCAATCTATTATTCTATGCTCAACAATGAGCTTTTCAGTATCGTTCAGGAATCTGTCAAAGGGCTTGTGTGTAACGCATACCTTCATATTGTATTTATTGAGAATTTCCTTTTGAACATCTGCTTCAATGGGGCCGATTGCGGAAATCTGCACGTCCTTAACTCCCAGTTCGGCAAGATAGGAAAGTATTGCATCAAAATCTTCTGCATTCTGACAGAAATCTCTTAAGGTATAAAGCTGTATACCGAGCTTCGGTTTATTCATTATTATCGTCCTCCTACACATTATAGCTTAATAATAATAAAACTTTTTGTCTTAATCAATATAAAAATTTTATTTTGTATTTATGAACAAAAAGTTGTATTCATTCTGTAATAAATGCTGAAAATTTTTTACTTGTTTGACAATATAAATATTTAGTAGTAAAATTATTGTGAATAATTTAACGGAGGTATATTTTAATGAAAAAATTACTTGCAGTATTTATGAGCATTGTTTTTGTTTTATCTCTCGGAACTATTGCTTTTGCTGCTGTTCCCGGTGACAATGACGTGCTTAAATTCGATGAAAACGGAGAGTTCAAGATCTTCAATATCTGTGACATTCAGGATGATTATCCTATTCACAAGACAACCGTTGCTTTTATTAAGGATATGCTTGAAATTCACAAGCCTGACATTGTTGTTCTCGGCGGTGACAATTCCACGGCATCTAAGGAAACCAAGGCTGATGCAATCAAGGAGCTTTGCAATATATTTGTTGAGTCCGAAACATATTTCACCTTTGTTTTCGGTAATCACGATGATGAGCAGGGTGTTTCCCGTGAGGAGCTTTTTGAGATGTATAAGCTTTACGGCGGTGAATACTGTCTTGCTTACGATGCAGTTCCCGAGCTTACAGGTGTCGGCACACATAATCTCACAGTAAAAAGCTCTGACGGCAGCCGTATAGCATATAATCTTTATATGTTTGATTCAAATACCTATGCACATGATGAAAACGGTGAATGGCTCGGCTACGATGCCGTTCACGAGGATCAGATTGAATGGTATAAGAATAATTCTGCTGAAGTAAAGGCTGCAAACGGCGGCGAGACCGTTCACGCTATGGCTTTCCAGCACATTATTGTTCAGGAAATCTATGACCTTATGTTCTATAAGTCTCCCATAGCTCTCGGTGAGGCTACAAGAAACTTTGACGGTCAGTCCTACACAATTTTCCCCTTTGTTCACAATATCAAGGACGGTATTCTTCTTGAAGCTCCCTGTCCAGGTTACTATAACTACGGTCAGTTTGATGCTTTTGTTGAAATGGGAGACGTTGTTGCAACCTTCTCAGGTCATGACCATCTCAACTCCTTTACAGTTGAAAAAGACGGTGTTGACATTGTAAACACTCCCGGCTGTACCTTTGAATCCTACGGTGACCCTGCAACAAGAGGCATCAGAATGCTTACAATCAATGAGGCTGATACTTCCGTTTACAAATCTGAAATGCTTACTGTATCCGAATATGTTCTCGGTGACGGCGCATATCTTACAGAGTTTGGTGACTATACAAACCTTGATGCTATTCTCGGTGCTGTTGAAATGATTTTCTTCAAGCTTTATTTCCAGTTCACAGACCTCATCTATATGCTTACCGGCATCAAAATGTAAAATAATTGTAAACACTGCGTAAAATAACAGATTTACCGTTTACTTTTGTCACTTTATATTATAAAATTATTTGAATTCTAACAGGGGGTAATGTATTATGAAAACCGTATTTCTTACCGGCGGTACCGGTAATATGGGTTGGGCTGCATTCCAGGAGCTTTATAAGCTCGGAGATGTAAAAATCAACTTCCTTGCACGTCCCAGCGACAAAAACAAAGAGCTTCTTCTTCCTTACATGGGAAAGAAGAACGTTGAAATCATCTGGGGTGACTTCCTCGAGTATGATTCTATCCTCAAGGGTGTAACAGGTGCAGACTATGTTCTTCACATCGGCGGTATGGTTTCTCCTGCTGCTGACTACAAGCCTTATACAACAAGAAAGGTCAATGTAGGTGCTGCCGAGAACATCTGTAAGGCAGTTCTTGCACAGCCTAATGCTGACGATATCAAGGTTTGCTACATAGGCTCTGTTGCTGAAACAGGTGACAGAAACACTCCCATTCACTGGGGCAGATGCGGTGACCCCATCAAGGTTTCCGTTTATGACCATTATGCAATTTCAAAGGTAATGGCTGAAAGAGTTTTCGTTGAAAGCGGAATCAAGCATTGGGTTGTAATGCGTCAGTCTGGTATTCTTTATCCTGCAATTCTTCACAACATGGAGCCCATTATGTATCACGTTCCTCTCAACGGTATGCTTGAATGGTGTACGGTTGAGGACTCCGGCCGTCTTATGAGAAACTTCGTTACAGAAGACCTTCCCGAGGAATTCTTCAGAAGATTCTATAACATCGGCTCAGGTAAGGAATACAGACTTACAAACTTCGAATTTGAAGAGCTTCTGCTCGGCTGCATAGGTCTTGGTTCACCCAAAACACTCTTTGACCCCAACTGGTTCACAACAAAGAACTTCCACGGTCAGTACTATGCAGACGGTGACCTTCTTGAAGAATATCTCCACTTCCGTGCAAATATGCCCGTAAAGGACTATTTTGACCATATGGCAAATCAGGTTGAATTCTATTTCAGAATTCCCAAGTACATCCCCACTAAGAAGCTTATCGGTGCCTGCGCCAAGCCCTTCATGAAGAAGATTGCAGAAACCGAAAGATGGGGTACACTTGACTGGATCAAGACCAAGGATCCCGTAAGACTTTCCGCTTACTACGGTTCTTATGAGGACTATCTCAAGATTCCCGCAAATTGGGATGAATTCAAGCTTGAAAGCCCCGACAAGAGAAATGAAGCTGCTGACGAATTCAAGCTCGATCACGGTTATGATGAATCAAAGCCCAAGACAGAGCTTGACTTAGGCGATATGAAGAAGGCTGCTGAATTCCGCGGAGGCGAATGCCTGAGTGACACTATGACAAAGGGTGACCTTGTTACAAAGCTCACATGGAAGTGCGGCTGCTGCGGACACGAATTTGAAGCAAGCCCCAACCTTATTCTTCTCGGCGGTCACTGGTGTCCCGAATGCTACCTTCCCGAAAAGAAGTGGAACTATGATGAAATCGCAAAGACTAATCCCTTCTTTGCTCAGGTATGGTACACTAACCACGCCAAGGATGAAAACAACGTTTACGACTTTGATGAAATCTTTGACGGTTGGGAAAAGAAGAAATAAAATCCTGAATTTACCGCTGTTCTTCGGAACAGCGGTATTTTTGTGTTGAAATTCAGCGCAGTTTGGATTAGTATATAATTGATCATATCAATAAAGAGGAAAAACCGTAAATTATGAAATATAAGCTTGTTATTTTTGACCTTGACGGAACGGTGCTTGATACGCTTGGGGATCTTTGTGATTCCGTCAACTATTCACTTAGAAGGTATAATCTTCCCGAAAGAAGCATTAAAGAGGTCAGAGCCTTTGTCGGCAACGGCATCAGAAGGCTTATTGATCTTTCTGTGCCCGAAAATACTGATATTCTGATTACTGATTCTGTGTTTGAGACATTCAAGGCTCACTACAGGGAGCATAGCTGCGACAAAACAAAACCTTATACCGGCATAACAGAGCTTCTGCAAGAATTAAAGAAACACGGCATACTTACTGCCGTTGTTTCAAATAAGGCTGATTTTGCCGTAAAAAATCTTATTGAAAAATACTTCAGCGATCTTTTTTCTTATTCTGCAGGTGAAAAAAACGGAATCCCCCGAAAGCCTTCTCCCGATATGGTTCACAATGCAATTGAATTCTTTGGTGTTTCGTCGGAGGATGCTGTTTACATCGGTGATTCCGAGGTAGACGTTATTACCTCAGAAAACAGTAATATTGACAGTGTAATTGTTACCTGGGGCTTCCGTGACAAGGATGAGCTTCAAAAAGCCGGTGCCACAGTTTTTGCTAACGATGTTACTGAGCTTAAAAATATGTTACTTTAAGAAAAAAAATAGCCTGCAATTTACTGCAGGCTAAATTTTATATAATATCGGTTGTCTGTTTTCGTAGAATATAAGCTCATTGAAGCCTAAAGCTTTAAGCATTTTTGCTCCTTCATTCAGTCCCTTTATTATATCGGCAGGGGAGTGGGCATCGCTTCCGAGGGTAATTTTTTTGCCGCCGAGGGATTTATACAGATTAATAATTTCTGCATCGGGCATAAAATATCCGTCAGCTATTCCCGAAGTGTTCACCTCAAGTGCTTTATCTCGTCTGATAACAACTTTCAGAATTTC
>JAZOWG010000238.1:0-2433 GCA_045659105.1 Acutalibacteraceae bacterium | reverse complement strand
CGTGCCGTAAACGGTGTTCTTCCTATGGTGATTGAGGCAAGAACAGCAGGAATAAAGAGAGTTTTTGTGCCCTTTGAAAATGCGGGCGAGGCCGTGGTTGTTGAGGGAATTGACGTATATCCGGTAAAAAGCGTAAGACAGCTTCTCTCCTTCTTTGACGGTAACACAGAGGCACTTTCCGTGCTGAAGCCTGAAAAAAACACCTTCTCCGATGAAGAAATTTCCGATTTTGCTCCCGATTTCTCCGACGTTATGGGTCAGCACGCAGCAAAGCGTGCCATTGAAATTGCGGCGGCAGGGGGACATAATATTTTAATGTCAGGCCCTCCGGGCTCAGGTAAGAGTATGCTGGCAAAAAGAATCCCCACAATTCTTCCCGATATGTCCTTTGAAGAAAGCCTTGAGACAACGAAGCTTTACTCAATTGCAGGACTTCTTAAAAATAAAAGCGGACTTGTGAAAACAAGACCCTTCCGTTCACCTCATCACACAGTTTCCGCGCCGGCACTCTCGGGCGGCGGCTCAATCCCCAAACCGGGTGAACTGTCACTTGCACATAACGGAGTTCTTTTTCTTGACGAGCTTCCTGAATTTCAGCGCACCACAATGGAGGTTATGCGCCAGCCCATAGAGGACGGAGAGGTTACCATTTCAAGGGTTGCGGGAACACTTACCTACCCCTGCAACATTATGCTTGTTGCCGCTATGAATCCCTGCCCCTGCGGATATCTCGGTCACCCCGTAAAGGAGTGCACCTGCACGGCGGCGGCAAGGGCGAGATACAGAAATAAAATTTCAGGTCCTCTTCTTGACCGTATTGATATTCAGATTGACGTGCCTGCCGCAAGCTACAGAGAAATCAGCGGCTCCCATAAGGAGGAATCCTCTGAGGAAATCAAAAAGCGTGTAAACCGTGCAAGAGAAATTCAGCGTCAGCGTTTTGAGGGAACGGGAGTTACCTGCAATGCCAATATGACAGCCGTGCAGACAAGACAGTACTGCGTTATGGAGGACGATGCGGCGGCGCTTATTAAAAGAAGCTACGATGCCCTGGGACTTTCCGGCAGAACCTATGATAAAATTTTAAAAGTTGCACGTACTATTGCGGATATGGACGGATATGATATAATAAAGAGGGAGCATATTTTTGAGGCTCTCACTTATAAAAACGTCAATATTTAATTACGGAGTGATATTATGGTAGTTTGCATTTTTGGCGCATCGGGTGCCGAAATTGATAAAATTTACGTTGAACAGACGGAAATTCTCGGTGAGAAATTAGCTGTAAGAGGACATTCTCTTATGTTCGGAGGAGGAAAGCTGGGTCTTATGGGGGCAGCCGCAAGGGGCTTCCGAAAGGGCGGCGGTTATATTACGGGTGTTATTCCCACCTTCTTCGGGGATTACGATGTAATTTATGATTGTGACGAGTTCCAATGGACTGAAAATATGAGAGACAGAAAAAAGTATATGGAGGACAATTCCGATGCCTTCATTATTACTCCCGGCGGTATCGGAACTTACGAAGAATTTCTTGAGGTTCTGACACTTAAACAGCTTGCCCGTCTTTCAAAGCCCATAGTTGTCTTTAATATAAACGGTTTCTTCGATAAGCTCTTAAGCGTAATTGACGACAATGTAAAAGACGGCTTTATCCGTCCTCAGACCCCCGAGCTTTTCAAGGTGACTGATAACATTGATGAAGTAATCAGCATCGTTGAAAACGACAGCTACGATATTACAAAAATTAAATTCTACGACTAAAAAAACAGCTCCCGAAAAAACGGGAGCTGAAATTTTTTTGTGTGATAGCTGTCACAGCTGATCTTCCGTAAGAAGATTAATGACTATCTGAGAGTTTTTGATAATACTGTCTGCAAGCTCTTCGTTATCACCCTCAAAATGAAAGTAAGCGTAGTGTGTTTCGTCCAGGGGGATAAGATAATAATAGTTTTTTGCCAGGTATGCCAAAATATCCTCATATTGTCCCGGTCTTTTCTTTAATGTTTCAACCATCTGCTCGGGAACGGCCATCTTAAATTTCAGTATTTTGTGATTTCCCTCAAGCTCGCCGTCGCTTTCCATAAAATATACTCTTCCCCAGCCTTGAATTGCGCGGTCGATTATTCCTTTGGTCTCACACCCGTCATCACAAAAGACAATACCGTAAGCTTTAAGCTTCAGGCTATCCGGAAATTCAGGTAGATGAATTGTGCCGTTTCCTAAATCTTCAACAGCGTATTCATCACAACATCTGCGGATATATGTAAAACCTGAAAATTCGACAGTATCTTCAACAGGTTTTTCTTCCGGCGGAATATTAAAGCATACACCTGAAATAATTCCGGGCGCACCCTGATAGGTGCCGACTGTAATTGAAAGCCAACGGGTGCTTACGTTTTTTTCTGCCAATACGGGGGCCCAGAAGTAAAA
>JAZOWG010000237.1:0-11383 GCA_045659105.1 Acutalibacteraceae bacterium | reverse complement strand
AGAGCGACATTGAATATTGAGTGAACAAGAGCAATGCTCCATGCGGTTGCGGGCTCTTTGAAAAGAGCTATGTCAAAGGCTGAATCGGCTATCCAGAACACCGACGTAAAGAGAACAGTTCCTATAACATTGAGTGCGGTGTGCAGGAAAGCAACGCGCTTTGCCTTTGAGTTTGTACCGATAGAAGAAATTACAGCAGTAACACAGGTACCGATATTCTGTCCCATAACAATGGGAATTACCATACCGACATCAATAAGCCCCGTAAGTGCCAGAGCCTGAAGCATACCCACCGATGCGGCGGAGGACTGAATAACAGCGGTAACAACTGCACCTATAAACACACCGAAAAGCGGATTATTGAACTGAATAAATACGTTTTCAATACCCTCTATATCCTTTATGGGATCCATAGCAGAGCCCATAAATTCCATACCGTACATAAGCACCGCAAAGCCTACAAAAACAGAGCCGAGGCTCTTTCTCTTGGAGTTTTTGGAGAACATCACGAACATAACGCCTATAAAGGCGAGTATGGGAGAGAAGTTTTCGGGCTTGAGCATCATCATTGCGATATTGTCACTTTCTATTCCCGAAAGGGACAGTATCCACGCAGTAAGGGTGGTGCCGATATTTGCGCCGAAGATAATGAATATGGTCTGTGAAAAATGCATAATTCCCGAGTTTACAAGACCTACAAGCATAACCGTTACCGCAGACGACGACTGCACGGCAATTGTTATGAGTGCACCGAAAATAATGCCGAGTATGGGATTCTTGGTAAATTTTTTGAGAAGCACCTCAAGCTTTCCGCCTGCGAGCTTTTCAAGATCAGAGCTCATTACGTTCATTCCGAAAAGGAAAAACGCAAGACCTAAAAGCATCTGAACAACACTTGTTATAATCTGTGCAGCATCCATAATTTTCCCTGCCTTTTACTTGAAGTACATATACACCTGGCATTTTATCATGCCGTTATAAAGCTTTCTTCTCTTGTCGGCTTTTCTGCCGAATGCCTTTTCAAATTCCTCATCGGCAGTAATAATCGTGTAGCTTCTGCCTTTCCCAGGAATAAATCTCTGCCCCATTGTTTTGTAAAGCTTCCTGGCGTTGTCAACATCAAGAAGTCTTTCACCGTACGGGGGATTGACAATAACCGTAGCACGCTCCGTTTCGGGCTCAAAGTCCTTCACGTCACGAAGCGTAAAGGTAAGATATTTCTCTACCCCTGCTTTTCTTGCATTTTCCTTGGCAATTGCTAATGCCTCGGGGTCAATATCGTAGCCGTAGCCGTGGAAATCAATATCCTTGCGCTGAAGGCTTACTGCTCTTCTGCGCTCCTCCATCCATAATTCCTGAGGGAACTGACTCCATTTTTCCGCAGTAAAGCGTCTGTAAAGACCGGGAGCAATATTGAGTGCCATCAAAGCGCCCTCTATAAGGATTGTTCCCGAACCGCACATGGGGTCGTAAAGGGAATGATAGTGACGAAGCTGTGAAATTCTGCAAAGGGAAGCAGCAAGTGTTTCCTTGAGGGGTGCGGCATTGGCATCGGGACGGTAGCCTCTTTTATGAAGCCCCTTGCCCGAGGTATCAATATAAAGGGTTACCTGATTCTTCATAATTGAAAACTGAATCTGATACAGCGCCCCTGTCTCTTCAAACCACGGAATCGCATATTTTGTTTTAAGTCTTTCAACAACAGCCTTCTTGATAATCGCCTGACAGTCGCTTACGCTGAAAAGGTCGGAATTGAGAGAATAGCCCTTTACGGGGAAGCGATCCTTCTTACCGACCCACAGCTCCCAGGGAAGACGCTTCGTTCCCTGAAAAAGGTCTTCGAAGGAGTGGGCTTCAAAGGTACCCACAACAATTAAAATTCTCTCGGCAAAGCGTGAGCAGATGTTTGCCCTCGCAAGAATGTGTTCATCACCCGAAAAAAGCACTCTGCCGTTTTCGGCATTTACGTTTTCTGCCCCCATCTCACGAAGCTCTTCGGCAATAAGGCCTTCAAGCCCCAAAAGACAAGGCACGCAAAAATTAATATTCATAAATCAGCTCTACTTTCTGCAAATTCGGACTCTTCCGTTTACAACACAAATCCGTGCAGGATTCTTATTGTATTTTCAACTCCGTCAATATGGCTTCTTTCATAGCCGTGGGAGGAATACACTCCGGGACCTATGAGTCCGTGACGGAAATCGTGGCCGGCTCTGAGCGTTGCCTCGGCATCGCTTCCGTAGTGGGGATAAATATCAACGGCATAGTCGGCGCCGGTTTTCTCAGCAGCCTCAATAAGCCTTGTCGTCATTGAATAATTGTAAGGTCCGCCCGAGTCCTTTGCACAGATTGAAACCTGCTTTTCGGTGCATTGGAGTCCGTCGCCGATACAGCCCATATCAACGGAAAGAACCTCGGTTATGCCGTCAAAGGGTACCGCGGCTGCGCCGTGTCCGACCTCTTCAAATACGGTAATGTGAAGATAAATCTTTCTTTCCGGAACAATATTTTCTTCCCTGAGAAGCTTTGCAAATCCGAGGATAGCACCTACACTCAGCTTATCGTCAAGAAAACGGCTTTTTATGTATCCCGATTTCGTCACAACGGTTCTCGTGTCAAAGGCTACTATATCACCGTTCATAATGCCGAGTGCTTTAACATCTTCTGCATTCTTTACGTCCTCGTCAAGAACAACCTCCATATTGGAGAAGCTTCTGTCCGTTTTATTGAACTCGCCGTTTACATGAATTGAGGGATTTTTAAGCAGGAAGGTTCCCTCGTAAACTCCGTTTTTTCTTGTGATGACACGGCAGTTTTCACCCTCTGTATTAAAGCCGTTAAGACCGCCCAGAGGTGTTATGCGAAGACGGCCGTCACTTTTTATTTCGGCAACCATTCCGCCGAGGGTATCAAGATGCGCTTCAAGAAGAAGAGCATTCCCGTTGTCCTTTCCGCCGATTTCCACGGCAACACCGCCCTTTTCGGCAATAAATGCGGAGCAGCCGAGCTTTATGAATTCGTTCTTTACAAATTCAGCGGCATTTGCCGTATACCCTGTGGGGGAATCTATCGATAAAATTTCCACTGCTTTTTCAGCAGCAAATTCAGCATATTTTCTGTACATAACACATCACCGATTTTAATAATAACACAAAAAGGGACAAAATCAAAGGATTTTTTCAAAAAACTTATATACATATTTACCCGAAACCGATTGAATTACGTTTTCAATTATGTTATTATCAATTTAACTATTTATTATAGGGAGTAATATTATGAAGCTTATTGACACAGCAAAAGGTCTGATTTCAGACGTAGTTACCCATTGGAGCAAGCCTGCTCCCGGTAAATACGTGCCTTACAAGGGTATTTTCGGATATTCTGTCGGCGGTATGGGTGCTTATATGATTATAACACTCGGAACTGCCTGTCTTCTTTCCGCAAACAACACCCTTCTCACAATGACACTTGGTGTAAAGCCCACTCACGTTTATCTGATGTACATTATCTGCGTGCTTGCAAACATCCCCCTTACGGGTATCCGTGCAAGCATTATAGACAACACCCGCAACAAAGCAGGTAAATACCGTCCGTACATACTTACAATGGCAGTGCCCTCAGCTCTTCTTTGTCTTGCAATGGTATGGATTCCCTACGGAAAATTCTCAGAAATTTCCTTCCTGCAGGGTGAAATTTTCGGTGAAAGCAAGGCTTACGTTGCAAAATGTGCAATAATTTTCGTTATAAACCTGCTTCTTCACTTCTTCTACTATTTCTTCTACGATGCTTATGAAAATCTTATCCATGTTCTTTCTCCCGACTCTCAGGAGAGAGCAAATGTGCAGTCAATAAAAAGTGTTGTATATTCATTTGCACCAACTGTTGTAAATCTGTTTACTCCTCTTATAGCAGGTAACATTTTCCACACAAACACCACGGATATCCGTGTTTACAGACTTCTTTATCCCATTCTTACGGTTCTCGGTCTTCTTCTGTGCATTCTTGTTTACACTCAGACTGAGGAAAAAATCGTTCAGGCAAGAACTCATGTTGTTCAGATTAAATTTATTGATGCACTGAGAGCTGTTGCGAAGAACAAATATTTCTGGGTTATTTCCCTTGCAGGCTGGATAGGCTTCCTTGAGGCCTCCTATTCAAACATCCTCGCATGGCTTTACAACTACGGCGGTGCCTGCAACAGTAATGAATACGCACTTATCGTAACAGTTTACGGTAACGCTTCTCTCTGGGGTATGCTTCTTGCTCCCTTTGCAATCAAGAAATGGGGCAAAAAGGCTGTTCTTGTTGTTACAAACCTTTTCAATGTCGTATTCATACTTATGATGCTTCCTGCCTGTCAGGAAATTTCACATCTCACAATATGGCTCGTAATGGGCTGTCTGTGGCTCAATGCTCTTATGGGCTCCTTTGCTCACATCCTCAACCCTGCAATTCAGGCAGACATCCGTGACTATCAGCAGTACAAGACCGGCGAAAGAATCGACGGTATGTTCTCAGCCGTTGCTACAATCGGTACAGTAATCACACTTGCGACCTCCAGTGTTCTTCCCATTGTTTATGAAAAAGGCGGTCTTACGGACGTAAATGCTCTCAAGGTTACCTCCGACCCCTCAATTCTCAACAGAATGTTAGGCGACGGTATGACGGTCGGTCAGATACTCGCTGACCAGTTCGCAAAGGGTCAGGACAACTACTCAAATGCAACAAGTGCACTTTATGACCCCACAATTCTTCTTAACCTCCTTCAGGTGCTTATTATCCTTGCGGCTGTCGGTGCTTTTATGAACGTTATCCCCTTCTTCTGGTACGACTTCAACGAAATCAAGCAGAAGTCCGTTGTACGTGTTCTTAAGGTAAGAGCTATGTTTGAGGACTTCGGCAACAAGGTTTCCAAGGATGAAGTCCTTGTAGAGGGCATCGAAATCATCAGAAAAGCCCGTGCTATGGTAAATGCCGCACCCAAGGAAGCAGACAAAAAATCCTATAAGAAAGAAAAGAATCCTGCACTTAAAACTCAGGCAAAAGCCGCTTACAAGGAAGCTCTCGAGCACAACACAGAAATCGAAATCGCAAAATTTGTCTGTGATGAGCTTGACCATTTCAGCTTACCCGCAGGTAAATTCGAATATGCAGAAGCAAGTGCATTCTACGCACAGGGTATAAATGCAATTCTTACAATAGATAAGCACAACGTAAAAGAAGAGCTCAGGGTTGCTAAGGCAATGTCCAAGACCTCAAAGGACGAAAAAGAAATAAGAAAAATTGCAATTGAAAATGCAAAGAAAAAGCTGACCGCTGTATCTGCCGTAAAGAAAAACTTCAAGGATGTGACAGAGATTATCCAGCCCGACTTCGCAGAGCTTGAAAAACTTTACGACCGTGAAGACGAAATCAACGCCGAAATGAAGAATCTTTACCTTGAGCTTTCCGCATCCAAGGAATTCAAGGATCCCGTAAAAAAGGCAGAAGCAACACAGAAGATTGCTTCTCTCAAGGGCGAAAAGAAGGCTCTTCAGAAAAAAATCAAGGACGAAATGAACCGCCACGCATACTTCAACCGTGCAGCAAAGCCTTACCTCGATGCAGAAAAGCTCGTAAAGCAGGCTGATAACTATACACATCTCGGCGACATCGAAGCAGAATATGAGGCTGCAAAAAGCCGTGTCGGCACAACAGTACAGGAATAAAATATGAAACTCAAAGAATTTTACGAAAAACTTTACAATAAAATTTTCTCCGTACCGCTTTTTAAGAAGCTTCTTAAAATTCCCGGCGTGGAAAAGCTTCTGCAGTATGAAATTGTGTCATATCTCGTTTTCGGAGTGCTGACCACCGTCGTAAACTTCGTGACCTATATGATTCTCGGCATATTTGCAGGGGAAAACTATGAAGCGAAGGTGCTTTTCAGTATAGGCTCCTTCGACTTCCAGCTGATTCTTTTGATGAACGGCATTGCATGGGTAGCATCTGTGCTCTTTGCCTTTGTTACCAACAAGCTGTTCGTTTTCGAAAGCAGCTCGTGGAAGCCTGCCGTGCTCACTAAGGAAATCGTTTCCTTCTTCGGTGCAAGAGTTGTTTCCTTCATTATATTTGAGGAGCTTCTTTTTGCACTTCTTGTAAACGTGCTTCACCTTAACGACCTTATTGCAAAGCTTCTTGTTGCCGTGTTCGTTGTTGTTTTCAACTTTGTGGCAAGCAAGCTTGTAATTTTCCGCAAAAAGGGAGAAAAAGATGCTTAATATTGCAATATGCGACGATGAAAAGTATATCTGCGATTTTCTTAAAAAATCGGTAACGGACTGTCTTGCAAAAGCCGATGTGGAAGGAAGCATTTCGGTTTTTGACGACGGACAGCCTCTGTGCGACCTTTACAGGGAGGGTAAGGCTTCCTTTGACCTTATTCTTCTTGATATCACAATGAAAAAATGCGACGGAATGACTGCGGCAAAGCTTATACGCTCCTTTGACAGTAAGGTAATGATAGTCTTCGTTACCGCCTCTGCGGAATTCGTTTTCTCGGGATACGAGGTAAGAGCCTTCCGCTATATCCTGAAGCCCGAGCTTCTTCACGGCTTCGCAGGTGTTTTCAGGGAATGCCTCGAGGAGCTTACAAAATCAAACGAGGTACGCTTTACCTTTCAGAAGGCATCAGAAACCGTAAGCGTGCCGCTTCGGGATATTATCTACTTCGAAAGCGACAAGAGAATCATAAATATTGTCACGGCAAACGAGGAATACTCCTTCTACGGCAAGCTTGACGATATTGAGGAGCAGCTGAAAAAGCAGGACTTTGTCCGTTGCCATCAGTCCTTTCTTGTAAATGCGAAGAAAATTGCATCCATAAAGGTAAACGAGCTGACGCTCACAAACAAAAAGACCGTGCCCGTCAGCAAAAGACGTGCAAAGGAAACAAATGAAGCCTTCTTATGGGCTATGAGATAACTATGCTTGAATTTATTTCGGAAAACTATCAGGACATAATACTCAACACCGCAAGAATCTTCTCTTCGGTGTTTGAAATTATGCTTGCCTTTATTCTCACAAACAACTTTTTCAAACCCCGTCCCAAGGCAAAAAAATACGACTATATAGCATTCGTGCTGAGTGCAACCCTTATAATATTCCTGCAGGAATATACGGACATCGGCTATTGGAAATACCTTATTGAGGGTGTACTTCTGTCGGGAATACTGATACTGCTTTATTCAGGGCGGCTCCGGCACAAAACCGAGGCAATAGTAATTTTTGTTTCCCTGCTTACCGTTTCGGTGCTTGTTTCGAATCTTCTGTACGGTGTAATTTCGGGACATATGGATTTTATCCCCGAAAAAGGAACTGCCTTCGGCTCGCTTTTAAGGATAACTCTCACAAACGTAACTCTGATTCCCCTTGCCGTTCTTTTAAGCGTAATCTTAAAGGGCTTCGGCAAAGGAAGCTCGGTACTGAGAATATGGCTGAGCCTGTTGCTTGTGCCTGCGGTTACACTTATTACCTTCTCCGTTTTCCAGTATATAATTGAAAGCTATGAGCTTAATCAGCAGATAAAGGCATATATTTACATTTCCTGCATCGGCATAATCATTATAAATGTGGTTGTTTTTGTGCTTTTCTGGCTCAATCAGAGACAGCTTGGTATAAAGCGTGAAAACGACCTGCTGACAGCACAGATAAATCAGCAGCAGATGGGCATTAAAAATCTTGAAAATGCCTATAACCGCACAAGGAACTTCCGCCACGATATAAAAAACCACCTGCTGACCCTTAATATTCTTGCAGAAAACGGCAATGTGGAGGAAATCAGAAAATACATAAGAGAAATGAACGGCATTATCGATGAATCCTCATATATCCGCATTACGGGAATATCGGCGGTTGATGCCATACTCAACGAAAAGCTTTACGAGGCTCAGTCCGACAGCATAACAACCAATTACGACGTTATGAATATGGAAAAGAACAGCATAAAGCCCGTTGATATGTGTATAATTCTTTCAAACGCCCTTGATAATGCTATTGAAGCAAACAGAAAAATCGAGGATCCCGAAAAGCGTTATATAAAGCTCAAAATGCACGGTGACGAAACCTACAGCGTTATCTCCGTGTCAAATCCCGCCGTGACGGCACCCGTAAGAGTAAATCAGAACTCCTATGTGACATCAAAAAAGGACGCCGTGAATCACGGCTTCGGACTTAAAAGTATTGAAAGCACCGCAAAAAAATACGACGGTGAAATGCTTACAAAATTTGAAGACGGTATTTTCACCCTTGTCATAAAACTCAATGCAATTTCCTGAAAAGGGGGATATTTATGAATAAAGATATTATAAGTGAAATCAAAAGAATCAAAAAGGAAACGGGTACCGTTATACTTGCCCATACCTATCAGAATCCCGAAATAATCGAGCTCGCAGACATTACGGGTGATTCCTTTGCACTTGCTAAGAAAAGCCTTTCGGCAGGTGCAAAAAGGGTTATTATGTGCGGAGTAAGGTTTATGGCAGAAAGCGTAAAAATCCTCTCCCCCGACACGGAGGTTATTCTCCCCGTGCCTGAGGCTACCTGTCCTATGGCTGAAATGATTACTCCCGAAAGAGTAAGAAAATATAAGGAGGAAAATCCCGGTGCCGCAGTCGTTGCGTATATCAACACAACGGCAGCCCTGAAGGCAGAATGTGACGTATGCGTCACTTCCTCAAGCGCACTGAAGATTGTTGAAAAAATTGACGCTCCTGAAATTCTTTTTATCCCCGATAAGAATTTAGGCTCCTTCGTAAAGGAGCACTTCCCTGAGAAGAATATCGTACTGTGGGACGGCCACTGCCCCATACACGCAACCCTTACCGAGGATGATATTCTGAAAGCAAAGGCAGAGCATCCCGAAGCACTTCTTGCTGTACATCCCGAATGTGAAAAGGATGTAGTGAAGCACGCAGATATGGCAGGCTCTACCGCTGAAATTATAGATTTTGCTTTAGCCTCCCACAAGCCCGTGATTATCGGCACGGAAAGAGGCGTTGCAGACTACCTTATCCCGAAATATCCTGAAAAAAATCTTTATCACCTCTGTCCCGAAAAGCTTACCTGTAAGGATATGAAATACACCACTCCCGAAAGCATACTTGCCGCATTAAAGGGTGAGGGCGGAGAAAAAATCGAGCTTCCCGAGGAGCTCAGAGTAAAAGCAAAGCACAGCATTGACGAAATGCTGAGACTTGGCTGAGGTACAGAAAATGGGAAATAATACAAACGTTGTTGACGTGCTTATTGTCGGTTCAGGTGTTGCAGGCATGTACGGTGCCCTGCAGTTCAGCGACGACACAAGCGTTATGATTCTTTCAAAATACTCAAAGACCACCTCAAACTCTAACCTTGCGCAGGGCGGTGTTGCGGCGGTGCTGAATCTTGAAGAGGACAGCTTTGACCTTCACATCAAGGATACCTTTATCGCAGGCAGACACGAAAACGATCCCGAAAGCGTTGAGGTGCTTGTAAGCGAGGGCCCCGATGACGTAAGAAAAATTATGGAAATGGGCGTGCGCTTTGACAGAAACGCCGAGGGTGAGCTTGATATGACCCTTGAGGGCGGCCATTGCAGAAGAAGAATAGTACACTATAAGGACTGCACGGGAGCTGAAATGGTAAGAGGTCTTCTGTCAGAGGTTGAGAAGAAGGAAAACATCATCTACAGAGAAAACACCGTGCTTGTCCGCCTTGTACGTGTCAGAAGCGGCTTCCGTGCCGACCTTTTATGTGACGGAGAATACTCCAGCGTATTCTGCAGCTACTGTATGCTCTGTACGGGCGGTGTGGGAAGAGTTTATAAATACACCACAAATCCCAAGTCTGCAACGGGCGACGGCATACGCATAGCCTATGAGCTGGGTGCACAGATAAAGAACTTAAGCTACATACAGTTTCATCCCACAGCCTTCAACTCCGAAAACGGTGAGCAGTTTTTAATCAGCGAATCCGTAAGAGGCGAGGGTGCATATCTTCTCAACTGCCATAAGGAACGCTTTATGGACAGATATGACGAAAGACTTGAGCTTGCTCCCCGTGACGTTGTTTCAAAGTCAATTATTCTCGAAAGCAGAAGAACGGGCAGCAACAACTTCTATCTCGACATCACCCACGAGGATGCAGACTTCTTAAGAGAACGCTTCCCTGCAATTTCAGAGGGCTGCAGACAGTACGGCGTTGATATCACAAAGGACCTTATTCCCGTTTTCCCCTGTCAGCACTACCTTATGGGCGGAATTGAGGTTGACATTGATTCGAAGACAACAGTTCCCCGTCTTTATGCCTGCGGCGAATGTGCAAACACGGGCGTTCACGGAAAAACCAGACTTGCAAGCAATTCGCTTCTTGAGGCTCTGGTTTTCTCAAGGAGAGCTGCTGAGGATATAAAGAGATGTATGCTGAACGGCTTTGCAAAGGTAAGTGAGCTTCCCGTTTCATACGATTTTTCGGGCGCTCCCCTTCCCGAGGGCATTATCACTGAAATCAGAAGCATTATGCAAAGAGCATATTTTGTGCTCCCCGATGCCGGCGCCGTACGCTTCGGCCTCAAGCAGATTGATAATATCTTAAAGAGACTTAAAGGGGCAAAGTATGCACAGACAACAAAGTACCTTGAAGCGCTGTCCCTTGCCACCTGCGCATACATTATTCTGAAAGAAGCAGAGGAGAAATAAAATATGCTACTTCCACAGTTTTATATTGACGACGTTATAAAAAATGCACTCAAGGAAGATATAAACTACCTTGATACCGCAACAGCTTACGTTATTCCCGAGACAGCAGTCACAACCGCAAAATTCGTTTCCAAGGCAGAAGGTGTTCTTTGCGGAATCGAGGTTGCCATGCGTGTCTTCACACTTCTTGACCCCGATGTTCAGTTTACCCTTTATAAAAAGGACGGAGATGCGGTTGCAAACGGAGACCTCATTGCAACTATGAAGGGCAAAGCCTCTATGCTTTTGCAGGGTGAAAGAACAGCCCTTAATCTCCTTCAGCACATGTCCGGTATTGCAACAGCAACAAACGAATGCGTAAGACTTGTAGAGGGAACGGGAGTGAGCATTGCAGATACAAGAAAGACTCTTCCCGGCCTCAGGGCTTTACAGAAATATGCGGTAACCTGCGGCGGAGGAAAAAACCACCGCTACAATCTTTCCGACTGCGCAATGCTTAAGGACAATCACATTGATGCAGGCGGCGGCATTACCGCAACCGTTAAGGCTCTCAGAGAAAAAATCGGCCACACCGTCAAAATTGAAGTCGAAACAAGAAATATGGACGAGGTAAAGGAAGCAGTTTCTGCAGGTGCCGACATCATTATGCTCGACAATATGACGGCTCT
>JAZOWG010000236.1:0-7732 GCA_045659105.1 Acutalibacteraceae bacterium | reverse complement strand
TCCTCCCACAGATATAATGCTTTGAGGGGAGGGAGAATACGCATAAACGGCTTCGAAATATTAAAAAGAAGACTGGGATTTACGATTTTTTTGCCTTTCAGTACACCTTCGACAGCTTTTCTTGCTACTGTTTCGGGGGATTGTACGGGAAAGGGTTTTTTGAAATCAATTTTGTTTGCCCTTCTGAAAAAGCCTGTGTCCGTGGCAACGGGATAAATGCAGGTCAATTGAAGATTTTCGGGCTTTTCGAAGCGTATTGCCCGTGAAAAACCGCTCAGTGCGAATTTCGTGGAGCTGTAAAGAGCAAAGCCCGGTATGGCAAGAAGCCCTATGACGGAATCCGTTATAACAAAAACACCCTTTTTTCCGTCAAGGTGCTTTATATATTTTTGATATGAATATACGGGGGAGAAGACATTAGTTTCGAAAATTCTTCTTATTCTGTCCCAATCCGTATAGTTTATTTCCTCGTAATAGCCGAATCCCGCATTAGCAAAAAATATATCAATTTTCCCGAAAATATTTTCAGCTGTTCCGAATATTTCATCAACTGCTTCCTTTGAGGATACGTCTTTTTGCAGTATGGTTATCTTATCATTTTTCAGGTCTTCAAGCTTGTCCGTACCTGTATCAACACAGAGAATTCTGTTGTTGTTACGTAAAAGGAGCTTTAATATGTGAAGACCTATGCCGTTGTTTGCGCCTGTGATTACAATATTTTTATTTGTTATCATTTCAGTTTCCCCCGTAAGATTTTCTGTAAATAGTCTTCCGTATAAAGATAAAAGTATGAAAAAAAAGAATAATTGACAAAAATTTATCATAGTCTGCCAAATTACCTTGACAGGCTTATTACTTTTATATATACTGAATACAATGGAAAATATGTGTTTTCACAAAGAAAGGACAGGTTATTTATGGACAAAAAGTATGATGCATTATTTACCCCCTGGAAAATAGGCAACTGTGAAATCAAAAACAGAATTGTTATGTGTCCTATGGGCGGTACCTCACTTTTCGGTTGGTTTGAGCTGGGCGGCTGCCATTTTGATAAGGAAGCAGCAAAGCTTTTCATTGAAAGAGCCAACAATAACGTAGGTCTTATCATTCCCGGTATTGCACCTCTTCGTGATACCTTCTGGGGCAAGTGGCTTTGGCAGAATCCCAAGATGTTTGAAGACCTCAAGGTATTTATGGATGAAATCCATAAGACAGGCGCAAAGCTTTTTATTCAGCTTACAGCCGGTATGGGCAGAAGCTGGGCTATTACCGAGCTTATTGCACCTCTTCACAAGAACAAGATTACAAGGGCTATTATAAAGCCTATTATTGATACTTCACACGAGCTTGCATCTCCCAGTGCACAGCCTGCCCGTTGGGCTCCTGACATTATCTGTCCCGAAATGACAAAGGAGCAGATTCACGAAATCATTGAAGCATTCGCAAAGACCGCAAAGCTCTGCCGTGATGCAGGCGTTGACGGTGTTGAGGTTCACGCTGTTCACGAGGGCTATCTTCTTGACCAGTTCGCAATTGAATTCTTCAATAAGAGAAGCGACGAATACGGCGGAAGCTTTGAAAACAGATACCGCTGTGCAGCAGTGGTTGTAAAGGCTATCAAGGGTGCCTGCGGTGACGATTATCCCGTATCTCTCCGTTACTCCGTAGAGTCCAAGATGAAGGGCTTCTGCGAAGGTGCAATGCCCGGTGAGGACTATGTTGAAGTGGGCAGAAATATGGAAGAATCCGAAAGAGCTGCAAAGTACCTTCAGGACGCAGGTTATGATATGCTCAATGCCGACAACGGTACTTATGACTCCTGGTACTGGGCTCATCCCCCCATGTATATGCCTGAAAACTGCAACCTTGAGGACGTTGCACACATCAAGAAGTTCGTTGACATTCCTGTTGTATGTGCAGGCCGTATGGATGCTTCTGTTGCCTCCGATGCTATTGCAGAGGGCAAGATTGACGGTGTAGGCGTTGCACGTCAGTTCCTTGTTGACCCCGAATGGATCACAAAGATTATCGAAGACAGACTTGAGGATATCAAGCCCTGTATCTGCTGTCACAGCGGCTGCTTCAACTTCTCCACATCAAAGGGTCACGCAAACACTCAGGACCTTTTCGATACAATGGGTCTTGCACGCTGCGCTCTTAATCCCAAGACCATGCAGTCCAAGAAGTATAAGATTGAAAAGGCTAAAAAGCAGAAGAAGATTGCTGTTATCGGCGGCGGTATCGGCGGTATGGAGGCAGCTCTTGTTCTCGCACAGAGAGGCCATAAGGTTACTCTTTACGAAAAGACCGATAAGCTCGGCGGTGTATTCATCGCAGCTGCCGCTCCCTCCTTCAAGGAGAAGGACCGTGACCTTATCGCTTGGTACAGACGTGAAATCACAAGATATCCCATCGAAATCAAGTTTAATACAGAGGTAAAGAACATTGAGGCTCTCGGCGCTGACGAGGTTATCATCGCAACAGGTGCCGTTGCTAATAAGATTCCCGTTCCCGGTGCAGATAAGGCTATTGAAGCCTGCGAATACCTTCTCGGTGAAAAGACCGTCGGTGAAAACGTTGTCATCGTCGGCGGCGGTCTTACAGGCTGTGAAATTGCTTACGACTTATTCCTTCAGGGTAAGAAGCCTGTTATTGTTGAAATGCAGGATGACCTTATCACCACTCCCGGTGTTGCACTCGCAAACACAAGCTTCCTTCGTGACTGCTTCAAGGCAAATAAGGTTCCCGTATATCTCGAGACAAAGACAACCGAAATCCGTAATGACGGTGTTACCGTTATGGATAAGAACGGCAAGAAGACAGATATCCCCTGCGATAACGTAATTCTTTCCGTAGGCTACAGACCCGCTCCCGTAGCAGAAAAGAGCAAGAAGGTTCACGTAATCGGCGATGCTTGCAAGGTAGGAAATCTCCGTACCGTTATCTGGCAGGCTTGGGACGTTGCAATGAAGCTGTAATCCCGTATAAAAACACATAATAATCAGAAAGCACAGAACTACCGTAAAAAGTGGTTCTGTGCATATTTTTATGCTCAAAATATTTCTTTTCAGTGTGGGAAGGGGGCTGTATTTTATCGGACAAAGGTCATAAAGAGGGACAAGTGTGCATAGAATGTGACAGAAGGTGAGAAAATGAATGAGCTTTTAAGTGACGTACTGAAAATTATACCGCCCGTGTTAAGAAAGCCTCTGTCCCTTGCGTTTTGCGGTGCGGACGGTATTTATGAAGTAAGATTGGTTTCCGATTCGTCCGTTTATCTCGTAACGGAAAACGGGATAATGTTTCTTGACGTAAACGGAAGGCTGTCACGCTCCTTTCCCGTGGCGGCACTTAAGCCGACAGCAGCACAGCTCAGTGAAATTGCGGACAGAAGCATAGGCTATTCGGGCTTTTTCCGTGAAAACGAATTAAAAAACGGCTACATAACCTATTCCCGGGGGATCAGAATCGGTCTTTGCGGTAACGTGTCAGCAGGAAGCGGTATTATGGGAAAAATCACCTCGCTGAATATCCGTATTCCGTATTTCGGAAGTGCTCATACGGGAGCTGATTTCGGTGAAATTCTTTCCTTTTCATCAGGGCTTCTTATTGCAGGTGCGCCCGGGAGCGGAAAAACCACCCTTCTTCGGGAAATCGCCGGAAGACTGTCCTCGGGCTTTGGGGGTGACTGTAAAAAGGTCTGCATTATTGACGAAAGAGGGGAGCTTACCGCAGACGGCAGAAGGGGAGCATGTGCCGACGTTATAAGGGGAATGAAAAAGGCGGATGCAATTCTGCACGCAGTAAGGCTTCTGTCTCCCCGTTACATAATCTGTGACGAAATCGGGGGCTACGAGGAAACAAAAAGCATACTTCAGGGACTTAACTCCGGTGTGTCCTTTATTGCTTCGATTCACGCAGGGGATGTGGCATCTCTTGTAAGAAGACAGCAGTTCAGGGTGCTTTTCGGTGAAAACGTATTTGATAAGGCGGTATTTCTTTCCTCGTCGTCACCGGGGAAAATTACGGCTCAATATTCTTACGGGGAGCTTTTATATGAAATTGGCAGGTCTTGTGAGCATTTGTACGGCAATAGCTCTTACGGGGTTTTATCTCTCGTATCTTCAGAATAAAAGACTTAAGGTGTTAAGAGAGCTCTGTGCCTTTTTTTCGGAAACGGGTGAGCTTGGCGGGACGGGCTTTTCGGATTTTACGGGAATCTTCAAAAGCCTTGCGGAAAACCGAAAATACACAAGGCTTACCTTTATAGAAAGGGTGATTTCCCGTTATGACAGCGGCGAAAATCTTAAGGAGATATGGGAAGATGAGGTACAGACATTTTGTCCCTTTTATATAAATTCCGCAGTAAAGCCTCTTCTTTTGTCCTTTTCCGAGGTTTTCGGCAGATGTACGAGGGACAGCTTCATAAAAAGGTGTGAGGAGTATTCTTTCCTTGCAGGGAAAATTCTTTCGGAGGAGGAAAAGCGGTACGAGAAAAACCGGAGCATTACCGTATATTCGGGTGTGCTTACCGCCGCCGCTATATTCTTTATTCTGATTTAAGGAGTGAACGGTACGGATATAGAAATAATTTTCAAGGTTGCCGCCGTGGGACTTATTGTTGCGGTGCTCAATCAGGTGCTCACCCGTTCGGGGCGGGATGAATATACAATGATAACCACCCTTGCAGGGCTCATAATTGTTATTATGATGGTGCTCCCATATGTGGGAACAATGTTTTCTTACGTCAGGAGTGTGTTTGACCTTTGATGTCTAAAATTGCGGGGATTGTGCTGACGGAGCTTCTTGTCTATTCGCTTTTAAGGCAGTATAAGCCCGAGCTTGCCGTGTTTTCACAGATGGGAGCGGCTGCGGTGCTGATATTTGTCGTGGGGGATGAATTAAGGGAGACCTTAGGCTTTTTTGACAGTCTGTTTTCCTCGGGCGGTGCCGCCTCTCTTTACGTAAGCGTGCTTATAAAGGTGCTTGGAATTACCCTTATTACGCAGGTGCTTTCCGATATGTGCCGTGACAGCGGTGACTCAGCCGCCGCAACAAAGCTTGAATTCGCAGGAAAAATAATAATAACGGCAGTAAGTCTTCCTGTCATAAAGGGCTTCGTGTCGTACGTGGCAGGACTGGTAGAGGGTATATGAAAAGGACGGCTGTATTTCTTATTTGTATTTTTCTTCTTTTCTGTTTTTCCGTTACGGCAAACGCCTCTGAAATGTACGGGGAAATTTTTGATTTTTTCTCGGACGATGCCCTTTCTCTTCTTCGGGATTTCGGCATAAATACGGACGGGCAGGGCGATTTTTTTGATATTACCCCGGAAAGAGCGCTCCGTACCGTGTTTAATTTGTTTTTGAACGGCTTTTCCGGTATTTTCCGTGCAGGACTTACCTCGCTTACGCTCATTGTTGTGGCATCTCTCTTTACGGGATTTTTTCCCGAGAGGGGAAATCTTTTCTTTATGGGAAAAAGCGTGGCGGTAATGACTGTTATGTTTTCCGCCGTCAGCTTTACAGGTGAGATTTTTTCGGAATGTGCCTCTGCTCTTCTTATGACAAGAAATTTTATGCTGACCCTTATTCCCGTCTTCACGGGTGTTATTGCCGTGTCGGGAAACCCCTCTCTGGCGGTCAGCTTCAATTCCGTAGTTTTTGCCTTCGGAGAGGGGATTGCCCTTCTTTTCGGAAACGTTGTTCCCGTAATGTCCGCGGTGCTGGTTTCGGTATGCTCTGCAGGGGCAATAAACCCCTATATGAAGCTTCAGGGCATCGGGCGGACGCTTTCCCGTGCTATCACTATGATTATGGCGTTTGTTGCAGGTATTTTCGTTGCGGTGCTGTCCGTACGGGGTGTAATTGCAGGCGCCGCCGACTCCGTAACCATAAGGGGCTTCAGATTTCTTATAGGAAATACCGTCCCCGTTGTAGGGTCGGCTATAGGTGAAGCTCTCAATTCAGTTGTTGCAGGTATAGGGCTTATAAAAAGCACCGTGGGGATGCTCGGTATTATCGGAATTGTCGTTATAAATATCCCCGTGCTTATAAATATAATTCTGTGGAAAGGAGCGCTTTTCGTTATGGGTGTCACGGCGGATATTACGGGAAACGTCGAAATAAAGGGCTTTACGGAAAACTTAAGCGGTGTAATTTCCGTTATTACGGGAGCCTTGTGCTTTGTTTCATTGGTGTTTATTCTCAGCATCGCAATCATCCTGACGGTCAGCAGGTCTTAAAATGGAGGCGCTGAAAGACTGGGGACTTCTGCTTCTTTTTTTAAGTGCGGGAAGTCTCATATACTGCTTTTTACTGCCCTCGGGAGCAGTCTCAAAAACCGCAAAGGCCGTTATAAGCGTTGTACTGATGTCTCTTGTTTTTCTGCCTCTTTTTTCTTCCTTCGGTAATATGAAGGCAGAGGATTTTATGCTTTCGGGGGAATATGAAGCGGAAAACTACGATTATTTCCTTGAAGAGAGTGTCCGCTCGGCTGCAGAGGAGGTCATACGGACAACCGTGAGAAAATTTACCGCAGTGCCCTATAAAACGGAAATTTTTATTAATAAAACCGAAGAGGGCAGCATAAATATTGAATATGTAGGTATTACCTTTGAAGCGAGGCCTCAGTATGAGGAAAAGCTCACGGATGCTCTTTATGAGGCGCTGGGGATAATACCCGATATCAGGGTGGAATTGACTGATGAATAAGCTGACGGAAAAAATTGCAGACAGACTTAAAAAGGATAAAAAGCTTCTGATAATAATACTTCTCGGCATCTCGGGAATGCTGATGCTTCTTTTTTCGGGAGGAGAAAAGAAGGAAATTCAGCCTGATGACAGCGCCTCGGATATTACGGCAGTTGAAAACAGTATAGAGGAAAGGCTGTGTGCTCTTATAAAAACCGTGGAGGGCGCCGGGAGAGTAAAGGTTATAGTGACCGTTGACTGCCTTGAGGAGAAAACCGTAGCAATAAACAGCGAAGCCGAAAACGGGGAGAATAAGAGTGACTATAAAAGCGAATACGTCATAATTGAAAGTGCGGGGGATTCCGAGGGGCTTCTGCTGAAAATCACCGCCCCCGTCATAAGAGGTGTGGGAATCACCTGCGAGGGCGCGGAAAGCCAAAATGTAAAGCAGGAAATCATAAGGCTTGTAAGTGCTTCTCTCGGTGTGCCCGTCAACAGAATATGGGTAACAAAAATGGCAAAAAAATAACTTACGGAGGATATATTATGCACGTTCTTTTAGGTAAAAAACAGATAGTTCTTGCGGCTTTGGTTGTGGCTCTCGGCCTTGCGGTGTTTGTTAACTGGTATTACACTGGTACGGATACCGAGCTTTTCCCCGAGGGTGACGGGCAGGGAAATCTCTCGGTGGAGGCTCCCGACGGCACCGCTCAGCTTGTAAACGGGGAAGCAGAGGGCGAAAACTTTGAAGAAATCAGACTGCAGCGTGACACAGCCCACGCCTCGGCTTTAGAAGAATTGCAGGCAGTCTTCGCATCAGCCACAGGGGAGACGGAAGTCTCTGTTTCTGCTGCCAAGGCAATTGAAAAGCTTCAGAATGAAATCAAAATGGAATCGGATATCGAAAGCCTTGTGACAAGCAAAACGGGAAACGACTGTATTGCCGTTATCTCTGAAAACACCGTTGAAATAGTAGTTCCCACCGCCGCCCTTTCAGACACTAACGTGCTGACAATTTCCGACGTTGTAAACGAGGTCTG
>JAZOWG010000235.1:0-5840 GCA_045659105.1 Acutalibacteraceae bacterium | reverse complement strand
ATGAGATACACACAAAAGAAGAATTCATAAGCTCAGATTGCAAAATACTGATATTAATCTGTGACGGTTGCTGGTGTGATATTTATGTCAATGACAGTGTATTGCTTGAGAAAATCTATAAAAATCTGATTGACAGTAAATTTGATAATGTAAATTATATTTACAGTAACGATAACCACCGAACAAAGCTTGATATTTTGTAAAAATTAATCATAAAATACTAAATCATTTTGTTATAAAAAAATTAGCACAAAGCCTACTGCAAAAAAGTAGCTTTGTGCTTTTGTTTTTCATGAGAAAAATATACTGAGTGCCAAAACAGTCTGTGCAGGGAAATATGTGTAGGATACTGCGTGGTTGAAAATTTTCGGGAGCCGAATTCCGATCATACTGATAGCAAGGAAAATATCGGAAATTACAAATAAGGAGGAGCCTGAAAGAAGACACAAGCCGAAGGGAATCTCCCCTGAAATAATGGCAAAAACACCTCTTACAGCACCCGATGCAAAAGAAAGACAGAGAATCAGTCCGTACAGTAAAAGAGGCTTATGTTCCTTTTTCAGTTTAATTTTTGCGAATTTTATCACAAGGATAAGCGAAGCCGCAAGAACTGCCGTAATTATCACGGGAATAAAGAAATATTCCGTCAGAGCAGCGTTGCCGATTAACATAAACGTAAGAATATAAACTATATGCCCTATTCCAAAAAACAAAACACCGAAAAGGAAATATTTCTCGTTTCTCCAGCTTAAAAAGAAATCCCCTAAAAAGCCGAAAATCAGCGCACCGAAAAGAAAAAGGGAATATTTTATATCCCCCATGAAATTAAGAATCGCACCGATTCCGACGAGAATATACATAAAGGCGCAAAGCATTTTTGTCTGAAGCCCGTTGAGGCTCGGAAACAGCTTTTTGTTTACCGCCACAGGCATCAGAAGGGATAGAATTACAAGAACAAAAAGTAATATTTTCATAATCAGTCCTCTACCGTATTTTTTAACATTTCAGATTGATAATATCTCTTACAATTTTTATTTTATTATACAGAAAAATAAAAGCATAAGCAACAAAAAAATGTCAAGGCCTTATGTTGACTGTAAAGGCTTTTTATGACATAATTATAAAAAGAAATGAGGTGCTTTAATGGATAATGTACAATGGTTCAAGAATGCCGGCTACGGAATGATGGCACACTGGGGGCTTTATTCCCTTCTTGCAGGTGAATATAAGGGCAGACGCGTAAATGATTACGCAGAATGGATACAGAGCTTTATGGCAATTCCGAACGATGAATACTCGCTTCTTGCAAAATGCTTTAACCCTGTATATTTCAATGCGGATGAATGGATAAGACTTGCAAAGGATGCAGGCATGAAATATTTTGTTTTTACATCAAAGCATCACGACGGCTTTGCTATGTTCAAGTCATATGCAGACAAATTCAACATAGTTGATGGCTCCCCTTTCGGACGTGACGTTGTGGCAGAGCTCGGAGAAGCATGCTATAAGCACGGGCTTAAATTCGGACTTTATTATTCGCAGGAGCTTGACTGGCACCACTTTCACGGTGGCGGATATGATAAATTTACGGGATGCTCAGGCGTCAGCTGGGACAACAGCTGGGACTTCCCCGAAAGAGAAAAGAAGGATTTCAGCATCTGCTTCGAGGAAAAAATAATTCCTCAGGTAACAGAGCTTGTAAAGAATTACGGCGACCTGCTTTTAATGTGGTTTGACGTTCCCCATACAATCACAAAGGAGCAGAGCCTGAGACTTAACAATCTTGTTAAGGAATATCAGCCCGACTGCCTCATAAATTCAAGAATCGGAAACGGTGCTTACGATTACGTATCGCTCGGAGACAATGAATATCCTACTGAATTCAAGATAGAAGAAAACAGCGACCCAAACAGCCTTGACGGACTGAAATTCTCTCCCAAGGGACTTTATGAAACCGCAGGCACAATGAACTCGTCATGGGGCTTTAAGTATTACGACAACAATTGGATAAGTCCCGAAGAAATTGCGGAAAGAAGACAAAGGCTTAATAATATGGGCATAAACTACCTTCTGAACGTTGGTCCCGACGGGCTCGGAAGAATACCGTCTGTTTCAGCAGAAAACTTAATTAAAGCGGAGGCTCTTTATGGCTTGGTACGATGAAGCTGTATTTTATCATATTTACCCCTTAGGGCTTACGGGAGCACCGGCACTTAATGAATATTCAGCCCCCGTTTCCCGTATAAATATGCTTTACGATTGGGTAAATCATATTAAAGAAACGGGCTTTAATGCTCTTTATATCGGACCTCTGTGCGAGTCTGTGGGACACGGCTATGAAACTACAGACTATAAAAAGCTTGACTCCAGGCTCGGCACAAACGAAGACCTGAAAAAATTTATTTCTTACTGTCACGAAAACGGTATAAAAGTAATTTTTGACGGTGTTTTCAACCACACGGGCAGAGACTTTTTTGCATTTAAGGACATTAAGGAAAAGCGTGAAAATTCCCCCTATACGGACTGGTACAAGATAAATTTTTGGGGCAACAACTCATATAATGACGGCTTTTCATACGAAAACTGGGGCGGATACGATTTACTCGTAAAGCTCAATCAGAAAAATCCCGAGGTTGTAAACTATATCTGTGACGTTATCCGTTTCTGGGTTAAAGAATTCGATATTGACGGTATCCGTCTTGATGCGGCAGACGTGCTTGATTTTGACTTTATGAAGGCTTTAAGAAGAACCGCAAACGAGGTAAAGCCTGACTTCTGGCTTATGGGCGAGGTAATCCACGGAGATTACAGCCGTTGGGCAAATGCGGATACACTTCATTCCGTTACAAACTACACTCTTCACAAGGCGCTTTTCTCGGGACACAATGACAGAAATTATTTTGAAATAGCCCACACAATAAAGAGAAATATTGAAATGTGCAGAAATCTTCAGCTTTACAATTTCTCCGACAACCACGACGTCGAGAGAATTTATACAAAGCTTACGGATAAAAGGCACATTGTACCCGTAAACATTCTCCTTTTCACCCTTCCCGGAATCCCTTCTGTTTACTACGGCTCGGAATTCTGTACCGAGGGCAGAAAAGAGAGACATTCGGATGCATCCCTTAGACCTCATCTGAATTACGAGGAGCTGAAGGACAAAATAAAGGAAAATCCCGTAACAAGGCTCACCTCCGCACTTATAAAAATAAAGAAAGAATTCAATGAGCTGTCATACGGTGACTACAAAGAACTGCTTCTTACAAACCGACAGTTTACTTTTTCGAGAACCCTCGGAGAAAGCTCTGTTTTCGTTGCTGTTAACAATGACGACAAGGAGGCATCAGTCTCCTTCCCTGCTGACGGCACCTATATAAAAGCCTTGTCGGGCGGCACAGTAACGGCAGAAAACGGCAAAATCACTCTTGCAGTAAGCGGCAATTCGGGTGAAATTCTTGTTCCCGAAAACGGTACCGTAAAAGATTTCACACCTGTTGAAGCTAAGATTGAGCTTCCCGAAAAAGCAGAAATCAAAATTGAAACAAAAACAGAAATAAAAGCTGAAGAAAAGAAAATTTCTGAAAAAGTAAAGGAAACCGCCCCCGAAACCGTTATAATCCCCGACAAGCCTTATGAAGAAATGACCGTAGAGGAGCTTCAGGCGGTAATTCTCGAAAAAATGGCAAAAAACGGCCCCGTAACAGAACGTATGAAAAAGGACGTAACGGATAATGTCTGGCACAACTCCCTTGTTAATTGGGCAAAAAGCTTCAGATAAACCTAAAAGATTTGTTGCAACCGTTTGTGTTGCAACAATTTTTTTCTTTCATATAATGTATGGAAATAATTCATTGTTTTTCTGTTGCAGTTACAGTGATTATAAGTTAAAATATATTCCAGTTTTTCCCGGAGGTTTTTTATGATATACTCAAATATTCTTGATGCTATGGGTAACACCCCTATGGTTCAGTTAAACCATATTGTTCCCGAGGGTGCCGCACGGGTGCTTGTGAAATACGAAGGTCTCAACGTGGGCGGCTCTGTAAAAACAAGGGTTGCCTACAATATGATAAGGGATGCTGAAAAAAGAGGCGTTCTTACAAAAGACAGCATAATTGTTGAGCCCACATCCGGCAATCAGGGAATCGGCCTTGCCCTTGTGGGGGCAGTGCTTGGCTATAAAGTAAGAATAATTATGCCCGATTCCGTTAGCATTGAAAGAAAGAAGATAATGCAGCACTACGGTGCCGAGGTTGTGCTTATCCACGATGAAGGTAATATAGGCGACGCAATTGCCAGGTGCCTCGAAACTGCATTACAGATGCAGAAGGACGACCCTAACGTATTTGTACCTCAACAATTCGAAAACCCTGCAAATCCTATGATTCACCGCCATCAGACAGGACTTGAAATACTCCAGCAGGTAGGCGGTCCCATAGACGGCTTCTGTTCCGGCATCGGCACGGGCGGTACAATTACCGGCATCGGCGAAACACTTAAAGCACTTAATCCCGATATGACAATCTGGGCGGTTGAGCCTGAAAATGCCGCAATTCTTGCAGGCGGAACAGTCAGTCAGCATATTCAGATGGGTATTGGCGACGGGCTTATTCCGGAAATATTGAATACTGAAATTTATGAGGATATTTACATTGTTTCCGATGATGAGGCTCTTCAGACCGCAAGAGATTTAGCATCAAAAGAGGGACTTATGTGCGGTATTTCTTCAGGAACAAACGTTGCAGCGGCAATAAAGCTCGCAGAAAAATTAGGAGAGGGCAAAACCGTCGTTACAATTCTTCCCGATACCGCAGAGAGATATTTCTCCACTCCCCTTTTCAGAGAATAAATAAAAAATACAGGAATAAAACAATAAATTGTTTGTTTTATTCCTGTAATTTTATTACACAGATAAAATTATGTGTGTCAATTATATTCTTATTCGTAGCTGATAATTACATTTTCTTTAGCAACCTCAATTATTTCCTCTTTCAAAAATGCTTTTATTACAACATCTCTAGTTTTTCCTATACTTGGCACTGCTGCTCTATTAGTTCT
This sequence comes from Acutalibacteraceae bacterium, assembly GCA_045659105.1. Lineage (GTDB taxonomy): Bacteria > Bacillota > Clostridia > Oscillospirales > Acutalibacteraceae > RUG806. The sequence continues at coordinate 779 of JAZOWG010000235.1, read as the reverse complement.
ATCAAGACTTGCATCAACATCACCATTTGAAGAAACAAAATATCCGGTTATTATAAAAGTATCAGTCTTTTCTTCGTAGGATAATCCAAACTTTTCTTTTTCTAAAACGGAAACAGATACTCTTGCATTTAAGTCACTATACGTTCTTTGCACAGCAGAATCAAAATCAAGCCCATCTTCTCCATAAAAAAGCGAAAGAGAAACATTTATCGTATCTCCAACCGAATAAGCATTTGAACTTAAAAAATATCCACTTTTTGCACATTCTTCAAATGCCAATCTATGTGTGTCGTTAAGAAATTCAAAATTCTCATCTGACATAACTGCATTTTCAAAATAGTACAAATACACAGGATATGCTGTTTCACCTTGAACTGTTATGCTTTTTATCTCTTTTGCAGGCTCCACAACACACCCTGAAATCAGCAACATAGAAAAAACAAAAAGAAAAACTGAACATAATTTTTTCTTCATTTTCAACATCCCCCCTCTGGAAAGATTTACTCATCATCGTGATAATATGGAACAGAAATTTAGCAAAAAAACAGTCAATATTGCCTCACATTGCAGTAAGCAGATCCGGCCACTACTCTATCTGTACTACTATGCAAAAATTTATAGGATACATTTTACAGATTTGCTTCAATAAAGCCTATGCTTTCTCTGCCTTTTATTATATCGGCTGCATTTCTTGCATTAAAGTAAATCCTTATTTTCCCGTTGTAATTTGTCATACAGCAGGCATAGACAAACTGTGCCATCCAGTTATATTTTTCTTC
>JAZOWG010000234.1:0-11250 GCA_045659105.1 Acutalibacteraceae bacterium | reverse complement strand
TGATGCTTAATATGAGAGAGAAAACAATAAGCTTGTTTACCGCATCAACTGCCTCCTTGTGCTTTTCGGCACCCAGGAGCTTTCCTGCGATAATACCTATAGAGGAGCCCATTGAAAGGAAGGCAATCATAAAGAGGTTGTTTATGGTGCTTGCAATGCTGTAGCCTGCCACAACCATAGGTCCGTGAAGTGAATATGCAACTGAAAGAAGGGACATGCCCGTTGACCATAAAACCTCGTTGCAGAAAATGGGAAGAGCCTTCTTTGTAACGGAAACTGTAAGGTCCTTCGGTACCTTGAAGCTGTCAAAGAGATATCTTACGTAGGGGAATTTTGTTTTTCTCTTGTGTACGGCATATACTACGAGAATTATGAATTCCACATAACGGGAAAGCACCGTTGCAACAGCCGCACCCTTTACGCCTGCAATGGCGTGAAGTCCTACCTTGTCGAAAATAAACAGATAGTTGAATACGCAGTTGACTACAACCGCAATAAGTCCGGTTATCATAGGTGTAAAGGTGTCGCCCGTCTCACGAAGCGTGCCTGCAAAGGCATTTGCAAGGGCAAAGGGCAGAAGTCCTATAAGAATAATGTAAAGATATTCCTTGGCATAGCCCATTGTAGCGGCAATATCAACACCGTCACCGCTTTCGTGCAGGAAAAGGGAAATGAGATTTTCGTTGAACAAAAGGAAAATTCCGAGTCCTATAAGGAAAAGCACTATGCAGATATAAATTTTATATCTGAGAGTGTGCCTTATGCCGTCGTTGTCCTTCTTGCCGTAGAACTGTGCGGTGAAAATACCCACACCGCTTATTGCTCCGAAAATGGCAAGGTTGAAAATAAAAATAAGCTGATTAACAACGGAAACGCCCGTCATCTGTTCGGTGCCTACGGAACCTACCATCAGATTGTCGAGCATATTTACAAGATTAGTTATGAAATTCTGCAGCATTATGGGAATTGCCACAGTAAAGGTCATTTTATAAAACGCCTTATCGCCGATTAATTTTTTAATATTCATCTGAAATTACGCCTTTGTGTATAAAATATGTCTGAATTTAAGACCGTTTTCTTCGCCCTCGTCAAGGATTTCGCTTTTCCACATGGATAAATCTATTTCGGGGAAATAAACGTCTGCATCCTTATCCTCGAAGTCCACTTCGGTTATATAGAGCTTATCTGCTACGGGGAAATATGCCTTATAAATGCTCGCTCCGCCGATGATAAAAACCTCTTCCGTTTCACTCTCCTTGAGAGCTGCTTCGATGTCCGTTACAACGGTAGCTCCGGGAGCATCAAAATTTTTATCGGATGAAATCACGATATTTTTTCTGCCGGGAAGGGCTTTGGGGAGAGACTGAAAGGTCTTTCTGCCCATAATTATGCTTTTGCCCATTGTGGTTGCCTTGAAAAACTTAAGGTCCGAGGGGATATACCACAAAAGGTCGTTGTTTTTGCCTATTTCGTTATTCGTGCCCTTGGCAACAATCATTGAAACCGTCATAATTTCACCTTACTGAGCAATGGGGAAGGAAATCTTGCCCATATGCTGATAATCTGTTAATTTTATATCGAGCAAATCCTTTGAATTGTCGAATTCGAAGAAATCCTTAACCTCGGGATTAAGCCATAATTTCGGTGCAGGGTAAGAGCCGTTTTCGTCGAATCTCTTAATCTGTTCCTTTATGCCGTCAATCTGATTTACGTAAATGTGGGCATCCTTGATGCTCCAGTCGAGAGTGCCGGGCTTCAGTCCCGTTACGTGGCAGAGCATCATAAGAAGCACGCTGTACTGGGTAACGTTGAAGGGAAGACCTAAGGGCACGTCACAGCTTCTCTGATGAACCCAGGCATTGAGCTTGCCGTCGGTTACGTCCCATTCACTGCTCCATACGCAGGAGGGAAGCACCGCGGTGTCAAGATAATCGTTCTGTAAAAGGGACATTATCATTCTTCTGTCACGGGGGTTGTTTTTAAGTGTATCAATAAGCTTCTGCGTTAAACCGAATTTGTTTACAATCCAGCCGTAAGCGGTGCCTATGGTGTGTGCCCACTCCTTGCCGAAATCCTTTTTTATTTCTTTTTTTACAAAATTGCCGTTTTCGTCGGGTACCATCTGTGTTGCAGTCCAGAAGCCGTCCCCGTCAATTTCCCACTCGTCCCAGATATGGACGTTTCTTTCCTGAAGCCAGCGCACGTCGTTTGACTGTGCCTGATAAAACCACAGCATTTCGAGTACCGCCTGACGGATAAAAAGCTGTTTTGTGGTAAGTATGGGGAATTCCTCTCCGAGGTCAAAATGAAAATGGTGGGAGGGCACCTTTATGGTATCAATGCCCGTTCTGTTCTCGACGCGGACACCCTCTGATAATATTCTTTTGCATAAATCAAGATAATCCTTGTCCCATTTAGACATAAGCTTTCTCTCCTTATACAGAAAAGCCGAGAAGCCTCTCTGCGTTTTTATATGCTATCTTTTCCCGTATATCGTCGGAAATGTTCATTTTCATAAGGTTTTCTCTTTCAATTGTGGGAGAGCCCAGGGGGAAGTCACTTGCAAAAAGCACTCTGTCCTCACCGAAAAGAGAAACAAGCTCAGCACCCTTTTCGAGAGATATTCTGTCAAAGGAGCTCGAAATATCAACAAAGCAGTTTTCCATATCGGAAAGCTGTCTGACACCCTCATCGGGCATTGACCATCCACCGAAATGTGCCGCAATCGTCACAAGACGGGGAAAGTCCTTCATAACACGCCTTAGTCTTTCGGGATGTGAATATGAATATCTGTAATCTCCCGAATGTACCATAAGGGGTATTTTACCCTCAATTATTTCATAAACGGGATACATACGAGGGTCGTCAATGTTGAAAAGCTGTGTGTCGGGATGAAGCTTTATTCCGTGAAGCCCCATATTTATGAGCCTTTCGGTCTCAACTTCAATATTTTCCATTCCTGCGTGAACCGTGCCGAAGCAGTAAAATTCCTTGTGGGCTTTCTGCATCTCCAGGGCAAAATCGTTTATGTGTGTTACTCCCGAGGGCTTTACCGCAACGGGAAGAACAACGCTTAAGACAATTCCGTTTTCACGGGATACCTCAAGAAGCCTTTCTGCGGTGCCTACGTTCTCTGCCTTCATAGAGTAGAAGTTTTCTATGCTCTCGGTTGCTTTTTTTGCAATTGCATCGGGGTAAATATGAGTGTGAAAATCTATAAGCTTCATTATTTGTTCTTAAGACGCTTGTCAAGCTTTACGGAAAGCTTCGTGCCTACACTCTGGAAAATCTGTACCATAATAACAAGAAGAATTACGGCAAGAAGCATTACAACGTACTTATAGCGGTAGTAGCCGTAGTTGATGGCGATTTTACCAAGACCGCCGCCGCCGATGATACCGCTCATTGCGGAGTAGCCTAAAATTGTGGTGATTGCAATTGTGAAGTTGGAAATAAGAGAGGGCACGCTTTCGGGAATCATAACCTTTCTTATAATGTCAAAGGGGGATGCACCCATGCTCTGTGCCGCTTCAATGATATTGGGGTTAACCTCACGAAGAGAACTTTCTACAAGTCTTGCAACAAAGGGGAAGGCTGCAATAACAAGGGGAACGATTGATGCCACCGTGCCTATAGTTGTGCCCACAATAAGACGGGCAAGGGGGAATGCCATAATCATAAGAATAAGGAAGGGTACGGAGCGAAGAAGATTTATAATTATGTTAAGTGTGCTCATAACGGCCTTGGGAAGAGGCATAATGCCGCCCTTGTCTCCCGTAACGAGAAGCACGCCCAGGGGAAGACCGATAAAAATAGCAAGGGCAGTTGATACTACCGTTACATAAAAGGTTTCCCAGATTCCCAAAAGAAATTCGGATTTTACTATTTCAAGAGCAAACTGCCATGCTTCGGCAGAAAAAATGCTGTCATACATCAGTCTGTTACCTCCTCTGCGGTGATATCCTCAATTTCGCTCAGATAGGAGAGTGCTTCCTCTAACTTCTCTCTGCCGCCCGAAATGCCCAGCATCATACTGCCGTAAGCCTTTTCGCCTATGGACTTTGTTGATGCCGCCATAATATTTGCATAGATTCCCTTTTCCGCCGCCATTGTGGCAATAAGGGGAGTTTTTGCAGCCTGAGCGCCGTTGAATACCACACGGATTCTCGGCTCGTCAGAGTAAGCCTCCATTGATTTAGTATCGTAGCCCTCGGGGAAGACAAGTCTTCTTGCGGCATCGGATTTGGGTGCTGAGAAGATTTCCGAAACAAGACCGTCCTCAACCACAACGCCGTCGTCAAGAATTGCAACACGGTTGCAGATTTCCTCAACAACGCTCATCTGATGTGTGATTACGATAACGGTAATGCCGAGCTTTCGGTTGATGTCCTTGATAAGCTCAAGTATTGAATGTGTTGTCTTGGGGTCAAGTGCGCTTGTTGCCTCGTCACAGAGAAGCACCTTGGGGTCGGTTGCAAGTGCACGGGCAATTGCAATTCTCTGCTGCTGACCGCCCGAAAGCTGTGCAGGGTAGGAGTTCTCCTTATCGGGAAGCCCTACGATTTCAAGAAGCTCTCTTGCTCTTTTAACCGCATCCGCCTTTTTTACGCCTGCAAGCTCAAGAGGGAAGCAGATATTTTTAAGACAGGTTCTCTGCATAAGAAGATTGAAGCCCTGGAATATCATTGTAATATCCCGTCTTTTCTCGCGAAGCTCCTTTGGAGAAAGTGATTTCATATCAACCCCGTCAATGGTAACGGTGCCCTCTGTGGGACGCTCGAGCATATTGATACAGCGCACAAGCGTACTCTTGCCTGCACCGCTCATTCCTATTATGCCGTAGATATCTCCGTTTTCTATGTTGATATTAACGTTTTTCAGTGCCTGAACCTCACCGTCTGAGGTGGTGAACGTTTTTGTAAGATTTTTAATTTCAATCATATCATTTTCTCCGTACGGTTAATTGATTTTAAGATATGAAAGCCACCCGTTTTCTGCAGGTGGTTTTCATACGGTAAAATCATCATATCCGTCCCTCTTTGCAGAGGGACGGAAGATAAGTAATTCTTATTCAGCTGCGAATACGTCAAGAGAAGCCTGCTTGCCGCCGTAGATGCCGAGAGGCTCAACGTGGATAGCGCCGACAGAAACAACCTTTGTGCCGTTCTGTGCGTTGAAGTCCTCAAGGTAGGGAAGATGCTGGAAGTAGTTAGCATCAACATCGCCTGAATCAACAACGTTGTTGGGCTGTACGTAGTCTGTGAATTCCTTGATATCAAGAGTAACATTCTTTTCTGCAAGGATGTCCTTTGCAATCTTGAGGATTTCAGCGTGGGGAGCGGGAGAAGCTGCTACTGTGATTGTCTCCCCTGCAAGAGCTGCATAGTCAACTGACTCATCAAAGCCTGTGCCGGGGTTTTCAACTGTGGAAACAACTGAGCCTGTGTATGTGGTCTTGATGTAATCAGCAACCTTCTGGCTTTCAAGAGCTGCTACGAGAGCCTTTGTCTTAGCTGTTTCTTCATTGCCTTCCTTAACTGCTACGATGTTGCCGTATGCGGAAGCTGCACCCTCCTGCTTGAGAGCCTTCTCAGCGGGGTTGATGTTAGCTGCAAGCGCATAATTGGAGTTAATAACTGCAAAGTCAACGTCCTGAAGCACGTTGGGAATCTGAGCTGCTTCAACTTCCTTGAATTCGATATTGTAGGGATTTTCTGCAATGTCAAGGATTGTTGCCGTGATGCCTGCGCCCTCTTTGAGCTTGATGAGACCGATGTTCTCAAGAAGAAGGAGTGCACGGGCTTCGTTTGTTGTGTCGTTGGGAACTGCAATTGTGTAGGTGGTCTGCTCTGTCTTACCGCAGGCAGCAAAAATGCCGAGAGCGAGAACAAGAGCAAGCGCAAGTGCTATAACTTTTTTCATAATAATTTCTCCTTTATATTATTATTTATAGTATTATATAACACATTTTTCCATTTTGCAACAATGAATTGAAAACAGCACCCGTAAACAAAAAAATCACCCGATTAACGGGTGAAAATTTTCGGCTTCAGAAGCCTTTTCTTATGCTTCCTGCTTATTTGCTGAAATATGTGGATATTGTGCCGATGATCATAATGACCCAGTCAATAAGAACTCTGAAAACGCCGGGAAGTGCATCCATAAGAAAAACTCCTTTCCTCTTCCTTATTTTCTTAATTAAATTATATAGCAAATATTTTTGTTTGTCAATTATTTAAAAGCGAAAACCGCTTACCTGCAGTGGCAAGCGGCATCCGCTGATTAGGGGGGTATTAAAGGGAGTATTATTCGATGGTGAGCTGTCTCTGAGGGGGTAAAGCGGGCTCCTTTTTAGGCATATTGAGAATGAGCACGCCGTTTTCGTATTTGGCGCCGATGTTTTCGGTATCAATGCCGGAAACGTTAAAGCTTCTCTCGTAAGAGCCGTAAGAGCGCTCGATTCTCACGTAGCTTTCCTTCTTGTCCTTGTCTTCCGACTCGCTGCGGCGCTGTGCCTTTATTGTCAGCACGTCGCCCTCGATTCCCACGGAAATGTCCTTCTTGTCAAAGCCGGGAAGGTCTGCTTCAAGCTGATATCCGTCCTCAGTCTTCTTTATGTCTGTCCTGAAGGGTCTTATTTCTGCTTTTTCGGAGAAAAAAGGCTCGTTAAAGAATGCTCTGGCAAGATTGTCCATCTCTCTGAAGGGACTGAAGAATGAACGGTTGAGATTTGACATAGGGATAATTTCAAACATTGTTTTTTCCTCCTGTTTATGATATAGTGTTTTCAGCAATGTTTTTTTGGGGAGGGAAGCCTGAACAGTAAGCCTTGCCGCCCAAACGGTCTTCCGCCCGGGAACCTCTGTTCCCCTCCCTGTGATTACAATATACACTGCGATTATTGTATCCGTGTGTTATTTGTGTGGCTATTCTGTAAATATTAGCACTCCAATAAAGAGAGTGCTAAAATGTATTAAACAGGCTTTTCATAAACAGTATGCCCCGAAAATGCAACCGAAAAACATTGATTTGAAAATTAATTTTTGAAGCAGAATTTTATTCAGAAAATAAAAAGCAAAGGTATCATCTCATTCCGATAGCAGATGATACCTTATAATTTTATTTTTGTGCGTCAAAGACGGTGATTTATGTGCTTTTTCCATTAAAAGCGGGGGATTTCGATGGGAACTCCGCCTTTTTCTGCGGATTCGTGTGCAAGAATACCGGGAATTGACATCTGAATTGCAAAATCAACGTCAAGCTCAGGCTTTCTTCCCTCGGCAATACAGCTGATGAAGTCCTTTACCATCTTGCCGTCCGCACCGCCGTGACCGCTTGTGTCCTCTCCTTCGTATGCGGTTGTTACGGGAATATCGATTTTGCTGTTTGCAGAGAAGGTTCCGGGCACGCTGTAAAGGCTTGCGAGAGAATGTGCATTGTCAACAACGCATCGGCGGTCAGTTTCAATGGTTCCTCTTGTTCCGCATATACGGTAGTTGTGGTCGTAGCTTGTGTAGGCACCGAAGGAAACGAGAAGTCTGATAACCGCACCCTTTGCAGTTTTGAAAAGTGCCACGCCTGTTTCCTTTCTTTCGGGGGTGTAGGGGTCATAATGAACATCTGCCTCAAGACAGGTTACACTCACACAGTAGTCGTCCATAACGTAAAGAAGGGGACCTAATTCGTGGGTCAGATACCTGATAGCAGGCTGATAGGTTCTCCAATGTCCCTCGGGATAGTAGTCGGGAGCGAATTCGTCGGGGTCAAGAGCGTGAAGATACTCAGCCTCTGCATAAGCAATTTCACCGAAAAGACCGTCTCTGTGCATCTTTTTCCAGGTCTGGATAAATGCCCAGTAGCAGCAGTTTTCAGCCGCCATATACGTAAGCTCGGGATGAGCGTTTACAAGGCTCTTTAGCTCCTTAGCCTCCTCGAGGGAGTTTACGGCAGGAATTTCGCTGAGCACGTGCTTGCCTGCGTTCATAGCCTTAGTAACAATCGGCACGTGGTAAACAGCCTCAGTTGCAACAATAACTGCATCAATATCGGTTTTCAGCATTTCATCATAATCGCTGAACTGAATAATATCCTTATCCTCAAGCACCTCGGAAAGCTCCGCATAGCCTTTTTTGAGAATAGCGGGATTATGGTCGCAGCAGGCAATAAGCTTAGCATTTTTTACGCCCTTGAGGCATCTTGCAATTGCAGTACCTCTGCCAAGACCTACAACACCGACCTTTATAATATTTTCACTCATAATATTTCTCCTTACTGAAAAAAATATCTTTTAATAACCGCTCAACTGTGATATATTAATTGTAAGTAAAGTATATCACTAAAAAAAATTATGTCAACAAGGGAGTATCCGATATGAAAAAAACCTTTAAGATTGAAGACCTTGACTGTCCCAACTGTGCCGCAAAGCTGGAAAAGGCAATTTCGGGAATTGACGGTGTGCAGAAGGCAAGCGTCAGCTTTATTGCAGGTAAAATGATTGTTGAGGCGGACGAAGCAGATTTTGACGGCATTATTGCAAAAATCCCCTCGGTTGCAAAGAAAACAATCCCCGAATGTACGGTAATTATCTGAGCTTATGACAAAAAAACAGAAAAAACTGCTTTTAAGAATACTTATAAGCCTTGCGCTTTTTGTTGCAGTTATAATAATTGAAAAAATACTCAGTCCCCACAGACTGCTTGTGATTTTAATGTACCTCGTGCCCTATTTTGTCGCAGGGTATGACGTGCTTCTGGCTTGTTTCAAAAAAATATCAAGAGGAAAATTCTTTGACGAGGAATTTTTAATGACCATAGCCACCGTGGGCGCACTCGTAGTGGGTGAATATCCCGAAAGCGTTTTTGTTATGGTATTCTTTCAGGCAGGCGAGCTTTTTCAGAAGATTGCCGTGGGAAAAAGCCGTCGCTCCGTTTCATCTCTTATGGAATTAGCCCCCGACTGTGCTACGGTGCTGACCGATGAGGGAGAGGATACCGTATTTTCCGAGGAGGTTTCAGTCGGTGATACGGTAATTGTCCGTCCCGGTGAAAAAATACCCCTTGACGGTGTGATAACGGAGGGTGAATCCTCCCTTGATATGAAGGCTCTTACGGGTGAGAGCACGCCTGTTGACGTCTGTACGGGGACGGAAGTAAAATCGGGCAGTATCAACCTTACGGGTACGCTGAAAATAGAGGTGCTTAAAGGTTTTTCCGAATCAACCGCCTCAAAGATTCTCGAGCTTGTTGAAAACTCAACCCTCAACAAGGCGAAAACAGAGAAGTTTCTCACTAAATTTTCCCGCGTATATACTCCTGCCGTGGTAATTGCGGCTGTGCTTCTTGCAGTTATCCCCTCGGTTATTACGGGAAACTGGCAAACATGGCTTTACCGTGCACTGATTTTTCTTGTTGTATCCTGCCCCTGCGCTCTCGTGATTTCCGTTCCCCTTTCATATTTCGGGGGAATCGGCGGAGCATCCTCTAAGGGTATACTTATAAAGGGCGCATCCTTCCTTGAGGCGCTGGGAAACGTGAGCGCCTTCGTTTTTGATAAGACGGGAACTCTCACAACGGGTGAATTTACAGCAGACGGAGTTTTCCCTGCGGAGGGCTTTAACGAAGAAGAGCTTCTGAGCCTTACAGCAAGGGCAGAATATTATTCCAATCACCCTCTGGCAAAGGGCATAGTAAAAGCCGCAGGCAGCATAACTCCTCCCGACAGTATAAGGGAATATCCCGGAGGCGGTGTCGAAGCCGTAATTGACGGAAAAACCGTTTTTTCGGGAAACGCACGCTTTCTGCGTGAAAAGGGAATTTCCGTTCCGGAAAATACCGTTACTGGAACAGCTGTCATAACAGCGGTTGACGGAAAATACGCAGGACTTATAAGGCTTTACGATGCACCGAAGACGGGTGCAAAAGGAACAATCGAGGAGCTGCACTCCCTCGGTATCAGAAAAACCGTTATGCTCACGGGAGATAAGGAGGAAGCCGCAAGGGCGGTTGCCGAGGAAACGGGAATCCGTGAATACAAGGCTTCTCTTTTACCATCCGACAAGGCAGATTACGTAAAAAAGCTTTGTGAGGACAGCCGTAAGGGCAGCGTTGTCTTTGTGGGTGACGGTATAAACGATGCTCCCGTGCTTGCTCTTTCCCATGTGGGAATTGCCATGGGCGGAGTGGGCAGCGATGCCGCAATCGAGGCCTCCGACGTGGTTATTATGGATGACCATATTGAAAAATGCGCTCTCGCAGTAAAAATTGCAAAGAAAACAAGGAGAATTGTCCGTGAAAACGTGGTGTTTGCTCTCGGAGTAAAATTCCTTGTTCTCATTCTTGCAGCTGTCGGTCTTACAAATATGTGGGTGGGCGTTTTTGCAGACGTCGGCGTTGCGGTAATTGCCATCTTAAATGCAATGCGCACGCTCAAATCATAATTTGTGCTTGAACAATTAATATTTTTTGTGTATAATTAACTTAAACTTATAATAGGAGTGGTTTTAATGTCAGATTTACAGACCATCAAATACGAAACAAAACGTAAAAATCTTTTTCTTCGTGTAGCTCTCGGCCACTTTGCTACAAGTAACCGCCACACCAATTACTACATTGACGTTGTCTCTCAGAAGACCCGTCTTTCCGAGGCTAAGGCTGTTGCAGAGGAGCTTGCATCCTATTACTATGCAGATACAAAGGTTGACACAATCCTTTGTCTTGACGGCACAGAGGTTATCGGTGCCTGCCTTGCAAACTTCCTTACAAAGTCCGACAATATTGTAAACCTTAACAGACATAAGTCAATTTACGTTGTTTCCCCCGAATATACGAACAGCAATCAGATTCTTTTCCGTGATAACATTGTTCCTATGATAAAGGATAAGAATGTTATGATTCTTGCCGTTTCCGTGTCCTCAGGTAAAACCGTTCTTGCCGCTATTGATGCCATAAGATATTACGGCGGTAATGTTACGGGCATTTCCTCAATCTTCTCAACCGAAAAGGAGTGTATCGGCTATCCCGTTCATTCTATTTTCGACCCCAAGGACCTTGACGGCTACGGTGTATGGCGTCCCCACGAGTGTCCCTTCTGCAAGCAGGGTGAAAAGCTTGATGCTCTTATTAACAGCCACGGCTATTCCAAGCTCTGATACACAAAAAAGCTTTCAGCCCCTCCCGTATTCGGGAAGGGCTGATTTTTTATGCCGTAATATTATCAGAACTGAGTAATTGTGCCTGCGTCATAGCTGAAGGG
>JAZOWG010000233.1:0-1639 GCA_045659105.1 Acutalibacteraceae bacterium | reverse complement strand
GTTGATGCAACAGATGCACGTCTTATCCTCAGAGCCGCAGTAGGACTTGAAAAGCTCAAATAAACTGCAAATAAAGGTGATGACCGCTGAAATTTTTTTCGGCGGTTGTCGCTTTTTTTGTTCTATATGCACAAATTGGCGGTCTTTGTTTGTAAGGGGCACCCCTACAATTGTAGGTTATTACCTGAATACACATATATTATAATTAAGATGTATAGTTATAGTGTGGAGAGGTGTTTATGGAAAACATAAAAAAGCTTACCATTCTGCATTCAAACGATATGCACGGCGACTTTCTCGCAGAGGAAACGGATGAGAATTTAGTCGGCGGCGTTTCAATGCTTTCAGGCTATGTGAATAAGGTTAAGAATGAGGAGAAGAACTGCCTTTACTGCATAGCAGGTGATATGTTCCGAGGCTCGGTTATCGATTCGGAGTATCAGGGAATTTCAACAATTGAAATTATGAACCTTCTCGCTCCCGATGTTGTAACAATCGGTAACCACGAAACAGACTATGGTGTAGCGCATCTTCTGTTTATAGAAAAGTGCTCAACCTTCCCCATAATAAATGCAAACCTTCACGTAAAAACAAACCGTGCAAGACTTTTTAAGCCCTTCCATATTGCAAAGGTTGACGGTATGAAAATTCTGTTTATCGGTATTCTTACCGAGGAGGTTCTTTCACAGACGAAAAATGATGGTCTTATCGGTACGTTCATTGACGTTGATGAAGCGGTTACCGAAATCGGTAAAATATGCAATACCTACAATGCCGTTGATATTGACCTGACGGTGCTTCTTACTCACATAGGCTTTGAGGAGGATAAGAAGCTTGCAGAAAAGCTTGACCCTGCCTGGGGCGTTGATATCATAATCGGCGGTCATTCCCACACCTTCATTGAGGAGCCTGCAATTGTGAACGACGTTGTGATTGTTCAGGCAGGCACGGGTACGGATCAGATAGGACGCTTTGATATCAATATCGATACCGATAACAACTGTATTGACAGCTTCAAATGGCAGACGGTGCCTATAGATCAGACTCATTGTCCCCGTGACCCTGAGCTTGAACAGATGATAAGATTCTACAAGTCAAAAACGGACAACAAATACAGCCGTATTGTAACAAGGCTTAAAAGAAAGCTTTTCCATCCTACAAGAACTCAGGAAACAGAGCTGGGCGGCTTCTTTGCAGACATAATGAAGGAAAGCCTTGGCCTTGATATCATGCTCTTGGGCTCGGGCAGTGTGAGAAATCCCGAAATCGGACCGATTATTCTCTATTCTGATATCTGCGAATGCTTCCCGTACGATGATCCTCTTTACATGATACGTGTAACGGGCGCACAGCTTAAGAGAATGATAAAGTTTATGCTCCGTGACGAGGTATGGCAGGGAGAGCACTGTGAATTCTATCAGTTTTCAACGGGCATGCGTGTAAGATACAGCAAATCTCAGCACGAATTCACAAGATTTGACCTTGACGGTGAGCCGGTTTACGACGACAGAGTTTACAAGGTAGGTCTTCAGCATTTTCATTTCAAGAATCTTGAAAACTTCTTCTCCGTTTCCCTTGAAGAGGTTTCCGGAAACGGTAAGCCGAGAATGGTTTCCACCTCCTGCCGTGAAATTCTTGA
>JAZOWG010000232.1:0-2761 GCA_045659105.1 Acutalibacteraceae bacterium | reverse complement strand
GAGGAAAAGCCCGTTATTTCAAGCTCGATTACATCATTTTTCTTAAGTGACATTTTTTTACCTCGAAAAAATCGGAATCCGGATTTTCCCGAATTCCGAATAAAATTAAAGTATATTGCTGAACATATAATAATATGCAGGAAGAATCTTTATAAGGGAAATTGCAAAAACGAGCACACAGCCGAGCACCGCACCGCCCGTGAATGTACCGCCTCTTTCGTGAAGAGTTCTTCTGTAGGTTATCATATCGGAGCATTCTTCTCTGATTCTCAGAATCTCTTTTATGCATTTCTTTTTATAGAAATAATGTGCGAAGAAGCCCATTGTGAAGGAAAGGGCAAGGGAAGCAAAATCAAGGACGTACAGTATATTCTGTTTCGTAATATCTTCCTTTGTCGGCTCCGTATTATAGAGGGATTCCTGAAGCTCTGTAAGGTATTCGTCCATTTCAGCCATAGTGATTTCACCGTTCATAACGGCACCGTACATTTCACCCATTTCCTTATAAACGGCAATTGAGCTGTCCGTAAGGGAGCACCAGCCCTGAAGTGCCGTTATAATAAGAAATGCAAGAAGGAAAAGAAGACCCTCCTTGAACATTTTTCTGTAGAAATACCATATAGGTCCGAATATGAGAGCACAGAAGGAAACTGAAATTTTCTTTCCGAAGCGCTCCATACTTAAAAAGCGTCTTATATATCCGCCCGATTTCTTTTCTCCGATAAAATCAGAGTATTCAATTACGGGAATTGAGTCAATCATAATGTCGGGGCGGACGCCTCCGAACTGCTGAAAATATTCGTAGGAATTTTCATCGACTATGGGTGCACCCGTCATGGGATGAACATTTTCCGTTTGTCTGTTATTTACGGGAGGCACGGGATTCCCGTTCCCGAAAAGGGGCTGACGGCACTTCATACAGAAGGCGTCGTTTCCGTAATTAAGTGCGTTACAGTGGGGGCACACAATGGCGCTTTCTCCGTTTTTGAAGGTGTAGTTTGTGCCCATTGCTTCAGGGGCAGCAGGCTTTTTCTCTGCCTTAGGTTTTAACTCCTCGGGAAATACCCAGGAAAAGCCCTCCTCGTGTAAGGCGGTATTTGCACATTCGCCCTTCTCGTTCCAGCACTCTCTGTGGTGGGGAGAGCCGCATACGGGGCATACTACCGCATCGTCATTTTCCGTAAACGTGTTATTGCAGTGAACACAGCTGCATCCTTTGAATCTCATTTTACAACTCCAAAATACAATGTTATTATTAAATATATTACTATTCTATACAATTAAACTTAAAAATTCAATAAAAAAGTAAATATTATTGGTTATTTATTTTTTTTGAAATATTTGACAAAATGCAGGAAATTTTATATAATTAGTCGGTATGCTATTGATTTCTATTAATTTAAGAGGTGAAATATATGCTTCAGTATGAAGAATTAAGACTTGCTCTTCTTGAGCAGGAGGCTCCCTTAAAGGAGCTTAAGGAGGCTCTCGGTATTGATGCTCTCAAGGAGGAAATTGCTTCTCTTGACGCAGAAACCGCAAACGAAGCCTTCTGGAATGATGTTGCAAATTCCAACAAGGTTCTGCAGAAGCTTGCAGGACTTAAGAATAAGGTTAAGAAATACGAGGACTTAGTTGCCGATTACGACGACACTCTTACCCTCATTGAAATGAGCAATGAGGAAGAGGACGAGAGTATGCTCGACGAGTGCACCGAAAGCGTTGAAAGAGTAAAGACCACAATTGAGGATATGACTCTTGAAACACTTCTTTCAGGTCAGTACGACAATAACAATGCTATTCTTACCTTCCACGCAGGTGCCGGCGGAACTGAGGCTCAGGACTGGTGCCAGATGCTTTTCAGAATGTACGGTCAGTGGGCAACAAAGCACGGCTTCAAGTTCACAACAGTTGACTTCCTTGACGGCGACGAAGCAGGACTTAAATCTGCTGTTGTTGTTATTGAGGGTGACAATGCTTACGGCTATCTCAAGAGTGAAATGGGCGTTCACAGACTTGTACGTGTTTCTCCCTTTGACTCCTCGGGCAGAAGACATACTTCCTTTGCTTCTCTCGAAGTTATGCCTGAAATTGACGATACTATTGAGGTTGAAATCCGTGAAGAGGATATTACAATGGAAGTGTACCGTGCATCGGGTGCCGGCGGTCAGAAGGTTAACAAGACCTCATCCGCTGTCCGTCTTATCCACAATCCCACGGGTATCGTTGTTTCCTGTCAGGTTGAAAGAAGCCAGCATCAGAACAGAGAAGTCTGTATGAGAATGCTTAAATCCAAGCTTATTGAAATCAAGGAAAGAGAGCACCTTGAAAGAATCGAGGACATCAAGGGCGTTCAGAAGGAAATCGGCTGGGGGTCACAGATCCGTTCCTACGTATTTATGCCCTATACACTCGCCAAGGACCACAGAACCGGCTTCGAAAACGGTAATATCAATGCCGTTATGGACGGTGAAATTGACGGCTTTATCAATGCTTACTTAAAGCAGCAGTCTCAGCCCAAGGAAAACTGATTTTCCGCATAAAAAGAAATGACCCTGTCTCTTTTACAGAGGCAGGGATAATTTTTATTTTGAAAACAAAAGATTAAATAAATATTAAGGAATTGTGGCGAAAATGTGACAATTTATGCTAAAACATTTATTAATTGTTCATAAACTTGCACTTATTCTGTAAACACTATGTGATATTATTTCCGTGCAGTGAATACTGCCTGAAATTCAATTATTCCTTTTATTTATTT
>JAZOWG010000231.1:0-4325 GCA_045659105.1 Acutalibacteraceae bacterium | reverse complement strand
CATACCGTTGCAACGAAGGGTTATATCGTAGTCAATGCCTCTTCTTTCGTCAATGATTACTCTGAAGGGGATGGGAGCCTTTGTGCCGAACATATTGTTCATTATTTCTTTTGTGTTGAAATAGTAAACTCTCTGATCCTTGGGGGGCTCACCGCCGAAGGTGAAACGCTTACCAACCGTCTTAAAGGTTTCCTTGAGGCTTTCACCGAAGGAGCCTGAGAAGATTGAAGGCTCGGTTGAAGCATCGTATGTGAACTGACCGGGCTCTGCGCAGTCCTCCACAACCTTGCCCTGCTCGACGATAATCATACACTGACCGTCTGCAACAACAATTCCCGAGCCTGAGGTGATAACGTTATCACTGCCCTTTGTGTTTGAAGAGCGTCCCGATACATTCTTCTGTCCTTTAACTATAAGTACATCCTCACTGATGGAATCGCAGGTGAAAAATTCCTTCCACTGATCGGCAAGTACTCCGCCCAGTGCTCCGATTCCTGCTTTAATAAGTCCCATAATTATTTCTCCTTTCGTGTTATACGAGGGGATCTGCCTGCGAAAGCAGAGCCTCGTTTTCTCTCTTTTCTCTTATAAATTTGTAAATGGGTTCAAGATTCTTTCTGTCAAGAGGATAGCCGAACTTCATAAGAAGCCATACGCCCGTGTAAACTACAGCAGGAATAACCGTGCAGATAAACATAATCTTCTGGCTGGTGCCCTCTACGAAGCCGTAGGTGTCGCCCGAGTAGTTTGCCCACTGTAAAAGGAAAAGTCCCAATCCGTCGGCAATTGTCTGACCGAGCTTTCTTGAGAAGGTATAAACCGCATAAACTGCACTTTCGTTACGGATACCCGTCTTGTATTCCTGATAGTCGATAACGTCCATAACAACTGCCCAGCAGGTAAGGCTTACGAAGGTGTAGCCGAAGCCTATAAGAAGAAGGCTTGCCATAAATATCCAGGCGGGAAGTCTGCCGTTTACGGGGTCAATCATAGCGAGTATTTTGGGGTTGTTTGCAATTATTGCAATACCCACGGATGCAGCAGCCGCAATAACGGAGAAGTTACCGCAAAGCTCCTTTTTGCCGAATCTTTCAACAAGCTTCGGAGTCAGAAGAACGAATATTACCATAGGAAGATAGTTGCATATTGTTCCTATTGTGCCAAGGCCCGTGTTCAGGAAGTAGTTTTTGTAAAGATAAGCGTTGAAGGAGTTGAACTGAAGCTGACCGCTTATAAGAATACCTGCAAGAGCAACGGTGATAAAGGGACGGGATTTAAGAAGTCCGCCGTAGGTTGCCTTGAAGTCGAACTTGGGCTCGGGAGCCGAGGGAACTCTTTCTTTGGTGGTCTTGAAGCCCCAGAGATAGAAGATAATTGAAAGAATACCCATTACAAGACCGAAAACGAACATCTTGTTTCCGTCTGCATCTTCAATTACCTTGCCCGTTACGGGGTCAAGCATAGGCTGACCTGCACCGTCAAGTCTCGTGGTGTAAATAAGCATAGGTGCAAGAAGAGAAACAACTGCACCGCCCACACCTGAGCCGATTGAACGGAAGGTGGAAAGGAGCGTTCTGCCCTTGGGGTCATCGGTGATTACCGATGCCAGTGAGCCGAAGGGGATATTCATGCCCGTGTACATCATTCCGTATGCGGTATAAGCCACAAGTGAAATTATAAAGAGGGCAACAGTATTTGATGTAACTCCCCAGGTGTTTAAGGGCAGGAAGCACAGAACCGTTGAAATGCCAAGAGGAACGGAGACCCACTTTAAGTAGGGACGGAACTTACCGTCCTTCGTGGGACGCTTCTTTGCTACCATAGCACCCCAGATGGGGTCGTTTATGCAGTCCCAGAGCCTCGTGATAATAAGCATAATGCCTGCCCACGCAGCAGGGATTTTCAGAACGTCCGTCATAAAGAGCTTCAAGTAGCCCGATATATAGGTAAGGTTGAACATATTACCGGCTTCCGCTATTGTGTAGCCTGCAGCTTCCTTTATGCCTATACGGTTAGGATGAGTGTTTATTTCCTTTGGCTTTTTCTCCTTTGCCAATGTAAATCTCCTCACTTTCGGTTATATATAAATTAATATACCATATAGTACGGAAAAAAGCAAACAAAATAATGTTGTATGAATTTGTTGAATATTTACTGAAAAAATAAAAACTCAGGTCTGCGCTGTGCAAACCTGAGTAATTTTGCTTATATCAGAGCTCAATGCTTTCACATTTGTAGCCTGAAAGCTCGTTGCTTCTACTGTCGGGCTGATGTCCGCCTGCATAAAGAGTAATTTTTCCGTCGGCAGGTACACGTGAGCCGTCCTCAAGAACAGCTGAGAGCCAGTATCTGTCAACCGTGAACTCAACGGTTTTTGTTTCTCCTGCTTCAAGAGCGAAAGCGGAAATTCCGCAGAGCTGGAAGTGAGGAGTAACAGTTCTTGAATCAGTAAATGAAGCGTAAAGCTGAGCTCTTTCCTCTGCTTTTCTGTCGCCTGTATTCTTTACGTCAACGGTAACCTTAAGTGCTTCGCCGCTATTCTCCGTAACCTTCATATTGCTGTAGGAGAATGTGGTGTAGGAAAGACCGAAGCCGAAGGGATAAAGGGGCTCGCCTTCAATAAAGCGGTAGGTTCTGCCCTTCATTGAGTAATCCTCAAATGCAGGAATTTCGTGCTCATTCTTAAATACCGTAACGGGAAGTCTTCCTGAGGGAGAAGCCTTACCTGAAAGAATATTGGCAACTGCCATACCGCCCTGAGCACCGGGGTACCATGCGTGAAGAATAGCCTTTGCCTTTGCATTTACCTTTTCACCAAGGTCAACTGCACTGCCGCAGAGAATTACAACAATAACGTTTTCACATACGTCGCAGACTGCTTCTGCAAGCTTTATCTGAGTTTTGGGAAGATTTACGTATCTTCTGTCGCCCTTCATAAAGAAGTCGTCACTGAAGTTTGACATTTCCTCGCCCTCGACGGAGCAGTCAAGACCGAGAGCAAGAACAGTAATATCTGCCGTGCTTGCAGCTGCAAGACCGTCAGAGAGAAGATATCCGTGTCCGTCGTGATAAAGAGGCTTTTCGAAGTAATAGTTAGAGCCCTTTACAACTGCGATGTCAGCATCTGCGAATACTCTTCTGATACCGTCTGCAACGGTTACGTATTCGGATGCGTGTCCGAAATAGTTGCCTTCAAGCGCTGTCTTTGAAAGGGAGTTGGGACCTACAACCGCAATTCTCTTGGTTGTGTCCTTGTCAATGGGAAGGAAGCCGTCGTTCTTCATCATAACGACACATTCCTCGGCAGCCTTTACGTTGAATTCTCTGTGAGCCTTGCAGTCAACAACGGTGAAGGGAATGTCGCTGTAGGGACGTACCTCTTCAAATTCACCTAAAAGGTGGCGGATTGTGTAAAGTCTTTCACAGCACTCTGTGATTTCCTCTTCCGTTACAAGGTCCTGCTCGAAAGCATCAATAAGTGCCTCGTAGGTTTCACCGCAGTTAAGGTCGCAGGTGTTCTTGAGAGCAAGAGCTGCAGCCTCAGCCTTTGTTTCAACAATGTGATGGTCGCCGCAGATGTCTGCAATTGCCCAGCAGTCTGAAACAACGTAGCCGTCAAAGCTCCAGTCCTTACGAAGAACCTTGCTTAAAAGATAGGAGTGTGCACAGCAGGCTTCGCCGTTTGTTCTGTTGTATGCACCCATAACACCCGTAACACCGTTCTTTACTGTGTGCTCGAATGCGGGAAGATATGTTTCGTGAAGGTCCTTGAGTGAGATTTTTGCATCAAAGCCGTGTCTCATGCCCTCGGGACCCGAATGACCTGCATAGTGCTTTGAGCAGGCGGATGCCTTGAGGAATTCACCGTCACCCTGAATACCCTTTATAAGAGCGGAGCCGAGAGTAGCTGTAAGGAAGGGGTCCTCACCGTAGGTCTCCTGACCTCTGCCCCAACGGGGGTCACGGAAGATGTTGATGTTGGGAGTCCAGTAGGTAAGACCCTTAAAAATATCGTAGTCGCCGAATTCAACGCTCTTGTTGTACTTGGCTCTTGCTTCCGTTGAAATAATATCACCGATCTTGTTTACGGTTTCGGGATTGAAGGTTGCAGCCATACCGATAGCGTGGGGGAAAACCGTAGCCGTGCCGGCACGTGCAACGCCGTGTGCTGCTTCGTTCCACCAGTTGTACTCGTTGATTCCCAGCCTTTCAATGGCAGGGGAGTTGTAGAGAAGCTGAGAAATCTTCTCTTCTACCGTCATTTTTGCAACAAGCTCCTTTGCACGGAGCTTGGCTGTATTTTTATCCATAATAATACCTCGCTT
>JAZOWG010000230.1:0-4343 GCA_045659105.1 Acutalibacteraceae bacterium | reverse complement strand
TTTGAAATATCTGCATTGCTGTGCTTTATGTCGCCCGCTCTGTCGGGACCGAAATTGGGCTCGACATTAAGTCCGAGGGCTGAGGTCAGGCCGTAATAAATATCAATAAGATATTCCCTGCCGCCGTAAGCTACATTATATGCTTCGCCTGCAGCATCAGAGGGAGCAAGACAAGCCTTGAGATTTGCCTCAATTACGTTTTCTATATAGGTAAAATCGCGGCTCTGCTTACCGTCACCGTTAATGGTGGGAATTTCACCATTCAGAAGCTGCTTTAAGAATTTCGGAATAACTGCCGCGTAGGCTCCGTCAGGATCCTGACGTCTGCCGAAAACATTGAAGTATCTGAGACCATATGTATCAAGTCCGTAATGCCTTGTATACTGCTTTGCCCACTCTTCGTCGCACATCTTCGTAAGTGCATAGGGAGAGAGCAGATTTCCTTCCCTGCCTTCCTTTTTAGGAAGATTGGGTTCATCACCGTAAACAGAGGAGCTTGATGCATAAACAAACTTTTTCACATTGTTCTGTCTTGCTGCCTCAAGCATATTAAGAGTTCCCTGAATGTTATTTGCGCAGTAGAAAAGGGGCATTTCAATGCTTCTGGGAACACTGCCCCAGGCTGCCTGATTGAGTACATAATCAACACCCTGACATGCCTTCATACATGTCTCAAGGTCCTTTATGTCACCCTTTATAAATTCATAACGGGGATTATCCTGAAACATTTCAACGTTTTTCATTTTACCCGTTGAAAGATCATCAAGACAGCGTACACGGTAACCGAGCTTCAGGATTGCTTCACAAAGATTTGAGCCGATAAAGCCTGCGCCGCCTGTTACAAGAAACAAGGAATTTTCGGGGAATTTTATATCGCAGTAGCCCATAATTATAATCTCCAGTAAGTATATCCGGCATTTTCAAAAGCCTTTTTATCGCAAATGCCCTTAATATCAATAAGTACCTTATTTCCGCCGTCAAGAAGAGCGTCAACCGCTTCAACGGTGAGAGCCTTGAATTCCTCATGAGCAACCGCAACAATTACAGCCGAAACATCCTTTATATCCTTCATATCGGTAAACTTTACACCATAGAATTTTTCTGCCTCCCAGGCTTCTGCCTGAGGATCTGTAACCAATGCTTCAACCCCGTATTCCTTAAGCTCGTTAACAATATCAATTACTCTTGTATTTCTGATATCGGGGCAGTTTTCCTTGAAGGTAAAGCCGAGGATTGCAACCCTTGCATCCTTTACGGGCTTGCCTGCAGCAATCAGCTTTTTAACTGTCATTTCGGCAACATATTTGCCCATATCATCGTTGATTCTTCTGCCTGCAAGAATGACCTGTGAATGATAGCCGAATTTTTCAGCCTTGTAGGTAAGATAGTAAGGGTCAACACCGATACAATGTCCGCCTACAAGACCGGGGAAGAACTTAAGGAAGTTCCACTTTGTACCTGCTGCCTTAAGAACTGCCTGAGTATCAATTCCCATTTTATTGAAAATAATTGAAAGCTCGTTCATAAAGGCAATATTAATATCTCTCTGGCTGTTTTCAATTACCTTGGCGGCTTCAGCTACCTTAATGCTTTCTGCCTTGTAAACACCTGCTTCGACAACGATTTCATAAACCTTTGCTGCAAGCTCGAGTGTTTCCTCATCCATACCGGAAACGATTTTTACGATGGTTTCAAGACGGTGTACCTTATCACCGGGATTGATTCTTTCGGGAGAGTAGCCTACCTTGAAATCAACACCGCATTTAAGTCCTGATTCTTCTTCAAGGATGGGAACACAGATTTCCTCGGTTACACCGGGATAAACGGTAGATTCAAATACAACAACAGAACCGGCAGTAAGGTTTCTGCCGAGGATATGACAAGCACCTTCTACGGGAGAAAGGTCAGGAGTATGATCTTCATTTACGGGAGTGGGAACAGCAACAATATGGAATTTTGCTTCCTTGAGCTTTGTTTCATCTGATGTAAAATCAACTGTTGTAGCCTTTATTACCTCGTCACCGACCTCGTTTGTAGGGTCAATACCGCTTTTGTAGAGTTCAATTTTCTTTTCGTTAAGGTCGTAGCCTACAACGTCTATCTTTTTTGCAAAGGCAACGGCAATAGGCATACCTACATAGCCAAGTCCCACAAGGGAGAGCTTTTCCGTTCTGTTAATAAGTTTTTCATAAAGATTTGCAAATTCCATAGTAAAATCTCCTTATATAAGCTTATTTATCGTTTCAAGATATGCTTCAATTACTTTTTTACGGGAGAAGTTGGCTTCTATATGCTGTCTTCCCGCTAAACCCATCGCCTTTTTTTCTTCATTCGAAAGGAACAGGAATTTTTCGATTTTTTCACAGAGAGCATCCACATCACCGCCGTGATACATAAAGCCCGACACATTATCAATGAAGGTTTCCATACAGCCGGGGTTGTCCGTGGAAATTATCGGTCTTCCCGAGGAAGCGCTCTCAAGCAGCACGTTGCTCATTCCTTCGCCGTAGGTAGAGGGATGAATGGTTGCGTGAGAAGCCTCTATGTAGGGATGCACGTCCGCACAGCTTCCGTGATATTTTATAATTCCTTGCTCTTCAAGGTCCGCAAGGAGTGCCTCATAGTGCATTTCCGTAGGCTCTATAAAGCCTAACATATTGAATTTCACCGAAGGATGTTTTACCTTTGTTCTCTTTGCGGCTTCAATATAATCATCAACACCCTTGTCGTGAAGGATTCTTCCGATATAATTAAAAGAAACGCCGTCACCCTCATCGGGATAAGGAAGCACGGGATATCTTTCGGTATTTACGCCGGAGCCGGGAATCAGCCTGCACTCCCCTTTTACCATTCCGTTTTTCTGCGCTAACGTCATATTGGTTTCATTCTGAAACATCACACAGGCTGAACGCCTGAAAGAAAACCTGAAAAGTGCCATAATAAGCTTCTGCACTAAACCCGTCTGATTCAGCACACTGCCGAAGCCCGTAACGTTGCTGATTACGGGAATTCTCAGAAGGAATGCCGCAAGGCCGCAATATACATTGGGCTTTGCCGTATAGGTCAGCACCGCATCGGGACGGTATTTTGCAAGCAGGAAGAAATAATGTATAAAGAGCTTTAAGTCTGAAACTATATTTGTTCCGCGTCTGTCAATATCGGGATTGTCATAAATATAGTCTATATGCTGCATCAGCTTAAATTTCTCACCGTAAGGACAGGAAATGAGAACATCATAGCCATTATCAATAATTGCTTCAATAAGCTCTTTTCTGAAGCAATAAATATCATCGTCATTATTTGTAAAAAGAGCAATTAACTTCTTATCTTTTTTCTTCATAATATCACACATTCACAGTCTCGTTTTCATCACTTACAAAAACTGCAAGAACCGTTTTTATCATTATTTTAATATCACCGAAGAAGCTGAAATCTCTTACTGCCGCAAGATTATATTTCATCTTATCGGGAAGAATTCTGTCAATATACGTTTTTTCGGGATTGTCGGAAGCATCAAGAAGGGCACTTTCGTCTTTGTAGCACACACTTGCCTCGGAGGTGATTCCTGCAGGCAGCAAAAGCGTTGCAAGCATTTCATCCGTATAAACCGCAACGTATTTCTGCACCTCGGGGCGTGTACCCACAAAGCTCATTTTTCCCCTAAAAACGTCTATCAGCTGACCTAATTCGTCAAGCTTGTATTTTCTGAGAAATCCGCCGACTCTTGTGATTCTCGAATCGTTTGCGACTGTAAGCTTTGAGCCCTTATCGGCATCCGTGACCATAGTTCTGAACTTAAAAATTCTGAACTCCTCACCGTATCTTGTAATTCTTACCTGTCTGTAAAAAACAGGACCCTTTGAATCAAGCTTTATTGCAACAGCAATTACGGCAAACACAGGCAAAAGGAACAACAGCATAATACCTGATACCATAACGTCAAAAAGGCGTTTAAGGAAAAGACTGCCTTTTCGTTTATTCAAAATATCATAATATTCCTTTACGCTGTCGTTTTTCATATTTTCCGGAATTTTTTCCCAACTACGCATTTTCATACTCCTCTTACCGCTTTCTTAAAGCAGTCAACTACGTAATCAACGTCCTCATCCGTCAGCTTATTGTGTAAGGGCAAAGTAATTTCCTTACTGAAAAAGTCATATGCCGCAGGAAAATTCACAATATCAAAGCCCATTGCCTTATAAGCTGTCATCATAGGAAGGGGCTTATAGTGTACGTTACAGGCAACCCCCATCTCAGCCATAGCGCAGATAATATCGTTTCGCTGCTCTGCGGAAATACCGGGTATGTATGTTATATAAAGATGTCCCGATCCTCTTCCCTCT
>JAZOWG010000229.1:0-2204 GCA_045659105.1 Acutalibacteraceae bacterium | reverse complement strand
GATATAAATTCAGTAAGAAACGTAATGCCCGGTGTTGACTACGTGTTCCACGCAGCAGCACTCAAGCAGGTGCCCTCCTGTGAATTTTTTCCCATTGAAGCAGTAAAAACCAATGTTCTGGGTACTGATAATGTCCTTACTGCAGCGGTTGAGGCAGGCGTTAAGTCCGTTATTTGTCTTTCAACGGACAAGGCAGCTTATCCCATAAACGTTATGGGTATCACAAAGGCTCTTGCAGAGAGAACTGCAATTGCAAAGTCAAGAAACGTAAGTGAGGGCGGAACTCGTATCTGCTGCACCCGTTACGGCAACGTTCTTTGCAGCCGCGGATCGGTTGTACCTCTCTGGATTGACCAGATCAAGAACGGTCAGAATATCACAATTACAGAGCCAAAAATGACAAGATTTATTATGTCCCTTGAAGAGGCAGTTGACCTTGTGCTCTTTGCGTTTGAAAACGGCAGTAACGGTGACTTGTTCGTAAAGAAAGCACCTGCCTGCACAATTCAGGTTCTGGCAGAAGCAGTCTGTGAGCCTTTCGGCGGCAATAAGGACAATATCAGAATTATCGGTATCCGTCACGGTGAAAAGCTTTACGAAACTCTTCTTACAAATGAAGAATGCTCAAAGAGTATTGATATGGGTGATTTCTTCAAGGTGTTTGCAGATAACAGAAGCCTTAACTATGATAAATATTTCTCTGACGGTGATGTAAAGAGAAGCGAGCTTACGGAATTTAACAGCAATAATACAAAGCTTCTCGACGTCCAAGAGGTTAAGGAAAAGCTCCTTGAACTGCAGTATATCAGAGACGAAATTGAAGCAATGAATAAATAAGGGTATTTATTATGAAAGAAAACGTTTCATTTAAGAATAACGGCAAATTAAAGCTTCTTATAATAGTGGGAACACGTCCCGAGATAATAAGACTGTCTGCGGTAATTAAAAAATGCCGTAAGTGCTTTGATACGGTGCTTGCCCACACGGGACAGAATTATGATTATAACCTTAACGGAATTTTCTTTAAGGATTTAGAGCTTGATGTTCCCGAAATTTACCTTGACTGTGTAGGGGATAACCTCGGCAGAACTGTCGGTAATATTATCGCTTCATCCTATGAGCTTATGGTTGACATCAAGCCTGACGCTCTTCTTATACTTGGTGACACAAACAGCTGTCTTGCCGCAATTTCAGCAAAAAGACTTCATATTCCCATTTTCCATATGGAGGCAGGCAACCGCTGTAAGGACGAATGTCTTCCCGAGGAGACAAACAGAAGAATTGTTGATATAATTTCCGATGTTAATATCGCATATTCCGAGCACGCAAGAAGATACCTTGCAGACTGCGGACTTCCCAAGGAGCGTACCTATGTTTCGGGCTCTCCGATGGCAGAGGTCCTTGACGGTAAATTTGAGGAAATAAAAAACAGCGACGTTCTCACAAGAATGGGGCTCGAAAAGAAGAAGTATATCCTTCTTTCCTGCCACAGAGAGGAAAATATTGATACTGATAAAAACTTCAATATGCTCTTTACTGCTCTTAACAGATTGGCGGAAAAGTATGATATGCCCATTATCTATTCCTGTCATCCCCGTTCACGTATCAAGCTTGCGAAGTCTGATTTTAAGCTTGACAGCAGAATAATTATGCATGAGCCTATGGGCTTTATTGATTATAACTGTCTGCAGATGAATGCCTTTGCGGTTGTGTCCGACAGCGGAACTCTTCCCGAGGAGAGCAGCTTCTATATGAGTAAAGGCTGTCCGATTGCAGCCGTTTGTATAAGAACCTCAACTGAGCGCCCCGAGGCTCTCGATAAGGCTTGCTTTGTACTTGCCGGAATCGACGAAAAGAGTCTTCTGCAGTCAGTAGAGCTTGCAGTTTCTATGAATGAGGAAGCTTCTGTTATGACACCCGTGCCGGATTATACGGATCTGAATGTTTCAGATAAGATCGTTAAAATTATTCAGAGTTATACGGGTATTGTTGACAGAATGGTATGGAGAAAGTACTGATACGGAGTAAGAGATGAATATACTTGTAACAGGTGCAAAGGGCTTTGTCGGCAAAAACCTTTGCGAAAACCTTAAAAATATAAGAGACGGCAAAAACAGATGCTATCCCGAAATCTGTATCGAAAATATTTTTGAAGCAGATATTGATACTGCTGAAGATGTACTCGAAGGCTACTGTAAAGAGGC
>JAZOWG010000228.1:0-9523 GCA_045659105.1 Acutalibacteraceae bacterium | reverse complement strand
ACTTGTTAAACTCAAATTAATCTTCAAGGGTTTCATTTTTGTCGTTGTTTAATTTTCAAGGTTCGTTTGCCCTCTCTCAAGAGTGCCTTGTGATTATATCACATCGTTTATCTCTTGTCAAGTGCTTTTTTCAATTTTTTTGAAATTCTTTTTTCTGTCGTTTCCGACAGATTCCGAACTTCTTTGCGCTCTTTTCGGGCGCTCGGTAATCATATCACATCCGATTGCCTTTGTCAAGAACTTTTTTTAAGTTTTTTGCACTTTTTTCAGGAGGACACGTCTTCGCGCTGTCGCTCTCTCGAGTGCCTGCATATATTACCACAGTAAAAATCAAATGTCAACACTTTTTTAAAAGTTTTTCGTCATATTTTACAACGGTGCCTGGTGTTTCTTGTGCGTTATGCCATATATTCCGTCTTTTTTCCCTATATAACACTATATATACGATTAAACAGCTCAAAAACTGTCTTTATTTTACAATATAATGCTCCGTTAAGCCTGCTATATATACCGAAAGTTCTGATTTTAACGGCTCATCTGCTATATCTGCAAGAGGCACAAGCACAAAATCCCTGTCCTTCATCCCGGGGTGCGGCAATTTTAATTCTTCCGTATTTCTCTCTTCATCTTCATAAAGTATCAGATCAAGGTCAATAATTCTCGGTCCGTTTCTGAATTCTCTTATTCTTCCCATTCCGGCTTCAATGCCGAGGCACACCCCTAAAAGTGCTTCGGGAGAAATATCAACAGACAATTTAACACACGCATTGCTGAAGTTGTGCTGTGCTTCATATCCCCAGGGAGTAGTTTCATACACGGGAGAAACCCTCTCCACGGTTATTCCGGGAACAAGTCCGAGGGCAGAAGCCGCACTTTTTATATTTTCTTCCCCGTTCCCCATATTTGAGCCGAGGGCAACAAAAGCTGTTTTGCTCATTTTCTTTCTCTCCTGATTTCAACTGCAACGTAAGAAAAGTCTGCCTTTATGGGAGCCTCGGGCTTTTTGAGAAGTATTTCGCACTCCTGCACCTTTTCGAAATTTTCAAATATTGCATCTGCAACAGCTTGCGAGGCTTTTTCAAGAAGATCATATTTTTCGGCAGTAAACACTTCTCTTACCTTCTTTATAATTTTCGCATAGCTTACGGTATCGTCAACATTATCGCTTTCGCAGGGCTTCGTCAGATCTGCCCACACGGTTATATCGAGCACGAAATTCTGTCCGTTTATCTTTTCCTCTTCATTTACACCGTGATACGCAAAGAGCTTCAGGTCTTTTATTATTATTTTATCCACAATATTCACCTCCCGGGTATTGTACCACACACCCGTTTTTTAATCAATCGGAAATATTGACAGAAATATCCTTTATATGTATAATTATTATAATATGCTTATTTAAAACATTATTAACATTATATATCGGATACACACAGACCCGATCTGTTTTTTGTATTAATAAACATCAGAAAGAAGGCGGACGTCAAAAAAAACATGCATAATTTTACACACTCTTCCATTTAACACATAAAAAGGAAAGAAAAAAAATGAACAACAATGTAAAGAAAGGCGTTCTCAGAGGCAAAATTCTGATCCGCATTCTGAGAACTGTCGTAAAAATACCTGCAGTAAAAATTCTGCAGTTTTCGGACAAGGAAGTCAGAATCAAGGACAAGCCCTATCTTGTTTTTGCAAATCATTCAGATTCAATTGACCCTGCATACATAATCAAAACCACAAAAAAATACGTCCGCTTCGTTATGAGCGACCACGTAATGCGAATGGGACTTGTCGGAAAGCTTTACAAGCTTCTTGATGCACCCATAGTTTTTGAAAGAGAAAAGGGCACGGATGCACTCTACAAAAGCATCGTTGACAACATAAAAGCAGGCGTCAACGTTGCAATGTATCCCGAGGGTGCACTTACAAGCACGGGCGAAACGGGATTCATATCAAAAAGAAATGCAGCTCTCGTAAAGGAATGCGACTGCACCTTTGTTACCTACAGAGGCCGAGGCGGATATCTCAAAAAGCCTCGTTGGGCAAAATCCTCACGTAAAGGACCCATCTTCGGTGAGGTTGTGAACGTTTACTCAAGAGAGCAGATTCGTTCAATGTCCGAAGAGGAAATTTACAAGCACATCCTTGAGGACCTCTATGTAAACATCTACGACGAGCAAAGAAAGGAGCCTCACGCATATATCGGCGAGGACCCCGCAGAGCACGCAGAAATAATTCTCTACGGCTGTCCTAAGTGTAAGAGCGTAGGAAATCTCAGAACAAAGGGCAGAGAAATATTCTGCACCTGCGGCTTTAAGGCTGAAATTGATGATTACGGCTTCTGGCACAGCAATGATATGGAGTTTGACAACATTCCCGACTGGGACAGCTTCCAGAAAAAGCTCTTAAAGGAAATCACCGACCGTGTGAAGTCTACGGATGAATTACTGTTCAGGGATGAAGAACAGCAGATTTACACAATTGAAAACGGTGAGGTCACAACTCTTTCCGAAAACGGAAAAATTGAGCTTTTCGCAGACCGTATTGTAATCACAGCGGACAACAAGGAAATAACTGTTCCCTTAAGTGAGATCAATTCCGTAAAAACGTCCTCAAAAATGAATATTCTTCTTGTAACAGAAGAGGGCTATTTTGAAATAAAGAGCTCCTATCCCCGTTCCGCAACAAAATACATCGTTGCAATAAGATACCTTCAGGGTAAAGAAAATTATTAAACAAAAAGACCGATACCGGTAAAGCTGCCAAAGGCCTTCCGATATCGGTTTTTATATTTTTAAATGCTGCTCAATTCTGTCTG
Source organism: Acutalibacteraceae bacterium (assembly GCA_045659105.1). Lineage (GTDB taxonomy): Bacteria > Bacillota > Clostridia > Oscillospirales > Acutalibacteraceae > RUG806. The sequence goes on along the minus strand of JAZOWG010000228.1, from coordinate 6,705 downwards.
TATCCGTCAAGAAAATCTCCCAGATCCCTCATTGCCTTTGCAAGAGTTTCAGGAGGGGGAAGCATTACTATTCTGAAATGATCGGGCTCATTCCAGTTAAAGCCTCTTCCCGGAACTATCATAATATGCTTTGAGTGAAGAAAATCCATAGCAAACTGCTGATCGTCAGTAATATTAAATTTCTTAACATCAAGCTTGGGGAATATATAAAAGGCTGCTGAATTTTTTACATATGAAAGACCTTCTATTTTATCAAGCTCTCTGCAGCAAGCTTCTCTTTGCTCATAAAGTCTGCCGCCGGGAGCTATCATAGCCCTCGTGCTGTCAGCATCCCGGAGTGCAGCAGGAATAACAAGCTGTGTCAGAGCATTTGCACAAAGACGCATTGATGCAAGCTGAACAAGCCCCATTACGAAATCCGATGCCTTATCCTTTGCTCCGCTTATAACCATCCAGCCGCAGCGGAAGCCGCATATAATATGCGACTTGGAAAGTCCGTTCATTGTAACGCAAAGAAGATCATCACAAAGCGAAGCCACGGAAATATGCCGGAGATCGTCCATCACAAGTCTGTCATATATCTCATCCGAAAATATGACAAGCTGATGCTCTCTTGCAACGGAAATTATATCCTCAAGCAGCTGCTTCGGATAAAGCGCCCCTGTGGGATTATTCGGATTTATTATAACAATGGCTCTTGTTTTTGATGTGATTTTTGATTTTATATCGTTTATATCCGGATACCACAGGCTTCTTTCATCACAGATATAATGCACCGGCTTTGCTCCTGCAATATGCACGGAGTTTGTCCATAGAGAATAGTCAGGAGTCGGAATAAGTATCTCATCACCGAAATTGAGAAAAGCGGTGAGCGCCATAGTAACAAGCTCGCTGACACCATTCCCGATAAAAACATCATCAGGGGTAATTCCGTTTATTCCCTTGGATTTATGATAATTACAAATAGCCTCTCTTGCCTCGGGCATCCCCTTAAGGTCACAGTAGGCAACAGCCTTATCGGCATTTGCAAGAAGTGCATTTCTTACTGACTCCGGCATTTCAAAACCGAACGTTGCAGGGTTACCTGTATTGAGCTTCAATACATCTATTCCCTCTTTTATCATCCTGTTGGATTCAAAAAAAACCGGACCTCTTATATCTGAGTGAACAAGCTGCAGCTTGTCCGAGCGTTTTATTTCAATCATTTCTTTCTCCGTTCATCAAGGCTGGAAGGAAACGGGCAGATGCTCGGTTTCCGATTCAATACTTATAAAGTTATTATGTGCGAAGTATGTCCAGTACATTCTGAAGGGCTTACAGAAATCATCACAGGGAACGAAAAGCTGCTCCCTTGCAAGACGAAGACAGGGTGCCGTCATTTTAATTTCTCCGTCTGCAGTTACCATAATATCTGAATTTTCAGTAAATTCTGCAAATCTGTCATAAACCTCAACTCTTACCCTGCCGGCAGTGTGCTTCGATTCGCCGCCCATAAACTTTACTATCTGACCTGCAGGCACATACCACACACCGTCGATACATTCGGGCAGAGTTCCCATAACGCAAAGACCGAGGTCATAGCCCTTGAATTTAAGACGGGGACGGTTATAAACGGGAGCACGGCGTATAGGAGTGATGCTGTCCTCACCCTTATCAATCACACAGCGGTCAACGATTCTTCCGTCCTCAACATAGGCGGTAAGGGTACACTTATCTCCGTCAATATCAACGATACTGAACATTGAAAGGTCTTCCTCGTGCTCGTAGGTGCAGTCATTCCACACCTTGGGCACAACTCTCGTTCCGGGAGGATTGCGGTTTCCGCTTCCTATATTATAATGTATGGTACCCTCGGAGGGTCTGTCGTAAAGACCGTCTTCGCGTCTGGGGAAGGAGCGGGCAAAGGAATGCTCATGTCCCGAGAACATAATATCGTATTTTTCAATACCCTCCTTCATGGGAGGATAGGTTTCATAGCACTCGAGATTGGGACCGGAATAGCACACGGGGAAATGATGGGCTGCAAATTTCCATTTAGCATCGCTTTCCTCTGAAGTCTTCTTCAGCCATTCGTTTATATATTCGAATCCGCTTGTACCTGCAATTGCAAAAAGCGTGTTGCCGTAGCGGAAGGAATAATTGGGAATCTGCCAGTCCTCGGGGCCGTTTTCGGGATATGAATATCTCAGCTGGTTCGTAAAATAGGTTGCGTGCTCGGAATAGTATTTTCCCGTAAAGGTAAAATAATCCTCGAAGCCCATATCGTCGTGATTGCCCATACAGAACTGTACGGGAATGTACTCGCATATACCGCGAAGACCCTCAAAAAGTCCCGTCCACTGAACGTCCGTCTGTCCGCAGTTTGTGTTATCGCCTGCAGTAAGAATAAATTCACACTCGGGATGCTCGGCAAGAATCTTTTTTACGACCTCTCCGAGTACGCTGTAATCGGCAGGAGGCTCGGGACCGCCCGACTGCACGTCGGAAAGACACAGAAAAGAGAATTTCTCAGTATCCTTTTTTGCGGTTCTGAAGAAATAGGTTTCACTTCTGTTTTCATCGTTTCCGCAATTATATTCATAATAAGTATCCGGCTCAAGCTCCGTCATATCGGCAAAAAAGAAGCTGCTTTCATCGACATCAGTCTTGAAAGGATTTCTTTTTGCATCCGCTCTTTTCCATTCATCTGAGCTGTCCTTTTTTCTGTAAAGTGCATAACCCTCCGTGACGGATACGTCCGTGCGCCATCTTACGGTCATATTCTCCGCAGGGTCGCTTTTAACGGAAAGCATTATCTGATCGGGGGTATTTTTTGAACCCCTTATATTTTTCCACATTTCAGCAGTCATAAAATCATCTCTCTTCTTATTTTATATATTACATTATATATAAAGCCCGGCAATAAAACAAGTAATATAAAACAAAAAACTGCAGAACACAGCCGTATTCTGCAGTTTATGCTTACTGTACCTCAAGAACAAGCCCCTGAAGGGTGCAGTCAACGTTATAAATATCATTTCCGCTTTCATCGAAACCAAGCTGGTAGGTGGGCACCTGAAGAGTAAGGCTGATTTTTGTGCCGGCAGGCACGTCATCCTTGACCTTATATGTAATAACACACATATCATCATCGGCAACGTCGTATGTTGCGGCAACCATACCTCTTAATATAACGTATTCCTCATCTGCCTTTTCTTCTCTGTTTGCGGCAAGAATAAGCTCTGAGGGACAGGTTTTCACGTCCTTTATCTGAAGAGCAGCATCAGCAAAAACAAGAATGTCAAAGCAAGCCGTCAGAGGAGCATCAGCAACGTGAAGCGTTACCTTGATTTCCTCACCGGGAGCAACTGCCGTTTTTTCGCTTACAAGAGAAACAACAGGAACCGTTGCGGTTTCGCCCGAGACATCCGTGGTTGTTTCTTCTCCGCCGCCGGAGCAGGAGGCAAAGGAAACAAGCATCAATAAAGCGATTACAACACAAAATATCTTTTTCATAAGCATCAATAATTTCCTACGAAATCTCTTAATTTTTTACTGCGGTTGGGATGGCGGAGCTTTCTGAGAGCCTTTGCCTCAATCTGTCTGATACGCTCACGGGTAACCTTGAACTCCTTACCAACCTCTTCAAGGGTTCTGGGATGTCCGTCCGTAAGACCGAAACGAAGGTCAAGCACCTTTTCCTCTCTGGGAGTAAGAGTTGCGAGAGCTTCTGCCAGCTCCTCCTTAAGAAGCGCCTGAGTTGCAGCCTCTGCGGGGGACACTGCGTCGTCATCGGGAATGAAATCACCGAGATGGCTGTCTTCCTCTTCACCGATGGGAGTTTCAAGAGAAACGGGCTCCTGAGCCACACGCATAATCTCCCTTACCTTATCAATGCTCATATCAAGCACCTGTGCGATATCCTCGGCCGTGGGCTCCTTGCCGTTCTGATGCAGAAGCTGAGTCTGTGCCTTTTTGACCTTGTTGATTGTTTCAACCATATGAACAGGAATACGGATAGTTCTTGCCTGGTCTGCAATTGCACGGGTAATAGCCTGTCTTATCCACCAGGTAGCGTAGGTTGAGAACTTGAAGCCCTTGGTGTGATTGAACTTTGAAACAGCCTTCATAAGACCCATATTGCCTTCCTGAATAAGGTCAAGGAACTGCATACCTCTGCCTGAATACTTCTTTGCAATGCTTACAACAAGACGGAGATTTGCATTGATAAGTCTTTCACGGGCAATAAGCGTTTCACCGAGATAAGTAATCATTTCTCTTAAATCAGCATCGTTATGTGTTTCAAGGAACTTGTCAACGCTGATTTCATATTCCGTACCCTCTTCTCTGTAAAGATACTTTGTCTGACAGCGAAGATATCTTTCAAGGAAGCTTATAATATTTGCGTTTCTGAGGAAGCAGTCGTAGCCCTTCATAATATCCTTGCGCTCGCGCTCTGTTGTTACAGCAAGGAACTCTTCAAGCTCAACACCCTCATCATATTCCCTGTATCTTGCAAGAGTTTCGGCACTCATAAGCTCCTCCTCAGCAGAGAGAAGAGAGTGCTTACCTATATCCTTAAGATACGTTCTTACGGCGTCCTCGGGAGTAGTCTGCTTGCTGTCCTCTGATTCATATTCCTTAACGTTGTCCGCATCAAAATTAAGAGATTCGATAGCGGTTTCGTTCATATCGTCGTTGATTTCGATTTTGAGAGCATCGAGCTCCTCGTAGAATTTTTCAAGCTCATCTACCTCAAAGTTATAATCGATCATAATACTGTCGATTTCCTGAGCGGAGATTTTACCTGTAGTCTTTGCTCTTTCAATCAGTTTTTTTATGGCATTCTGCTTCTCATCCATATTTATACACCCTCCGGCTTATTATTTCTTCTTTTATTTTTGAAAAGCTGAAGATACTCCTCCGATGACAGCCCTTTTATATCGGGAGCATTCTTTTTGCTTTTTTCTTCTATTAATGTTGCGGCACACTGACGGCATTCCTCAACGGAATTTGCGATGGTATCGCCCTTTGCAAGCAGGTACGACAGATATGCCATTTCCTCATTTTCGTTACTTTCACCGAACGAAAACAATTCGAGACTTCTTCCCGAATTAATTCTTTCCGAAATATCCGTAAAAAACCTTCTTCCGTATTCCGTAACAAAGGTATCCGCAGACAGAAAGCCCGACAGCTTTTTAAGAAAATCGGGATGTCTTAAAAGCGTAGCAAGAATAATCTCCTCTGCCTTTACCGCCCTTACGTTTCCCCTTCCCTCGGGATTGGGGGACGTTTTCTTTTCTTCTCCCAGCACGGTTTTAAGCGCTTCGCCGAACTGAGCATTTTCCTGAGCCCTTCTTCTGAAGCTCTGCTGTTTTTTTATCTGCGCTTCAAGTGCCTTCTTTTCAACATCAAGCTCTGAAGAGAGCTTTGAAGTATATAAATCTCTCTCAATGGCATTGCCGATTCCCGCAAGGACGGCTACGGCTTCATTAAGAAAGCCCAGCTTTCCGTCCTCCGTATTGACATCATAACGGCTTCTTGCATCATTCAGAGCAAACTCCGTATCGTTCACTGCCGAGGAGATTATATTTTTCATTCTTTCCTTACCCTGGGTTTTAATAATCTCATCAGGGTCCTTGCCGTCTGCAAGGTGCATAATTTTTAATTTAAGTGATGATTCCGACAGCATTGAAAGCGCCCTTTTCGTTGCCTTCTTACCTGCCTCATCCGAGTCAAAGCAAAGGGTCAGCTCATCACAGTATCTTACGAGCAGAGAAATCTGCTCCTTTGTAAATGCCGTTCCGAGACCTGCCACGGCATTGGTAAAGCCCGCCTGATGCATAGCTATAACATCCATATAGCCTTCGCAGAGAATAAGCCTTCTGTCGGGATTGTTCTTTGCGAGATTGAGTGCATAAAGCGCCTGGCTTTTTTTGTAAACCACAGTATCCGAGGAGTTCAGATACTTCGGCTTCGAGTCATCAAGCACACGCCCTCCGAAGGCAATCACATTGCCTCTCAGGTCTATTATGGGAAACATAAGGCGGTTTCTGAAATTATCAATAGTCCCGCCCTTTGAGGTTTTTCTTGCCAGATCAAAGGAAACAAGCTCATTTTCCGTAAAGCCCTTCATCTTCATGTGCTTCAGAAGCGAATCCCATCTGTCGGGGGCAAAGCCCAGACCAAAATGCTTCACGGTTTCGGGAGAAAGCCTTCTTTTATCAAGATATGCCCTTGCCTCTTTAGCCTCTTCCGTAAAAAGGGTATTATGAAAAAATCGTGCCGCCTCACGGTTTGCCTCATAACAACGGCGTCTTAATCTGTTCGCCTCGTCGTCAACGGGGTCAAGGGGCATATTCATACCTGCCTTTTCACAGAGGTATCTTACCGCATCGGTATAATCAAGACGCTCGATATTCTTTATAAAGGTTATGGCATCTCCCCCTGCTCCGCAGCCGAAGCAGTAGTAAGAATTTGTGTCTGTATAAATTACAAAGCTGGGAGTTTTTTCTGTGTGAAAGGGACAAAGCGCAACGGGATTTCTTGAGCCTCTGTGCCTGATTTCCGTATATTTTCCGATAAGCTCCTCAATATCGGTTCTGGCACGCAGATCAGAGAGAAAATTATCGCTGAATCTCATTTTCACACCTTCCTTCACTAAATACTATATATGCAGAAAGAATTAAAAATCCTTTATTTTTTTCAAAAATATTTATTTTTTTA
>JAZOWG010000227.1:0-11881 GCA_045659105.1 Acutalibacteraceae bacterium | reverse complement strand
CTGAGGCTACACGTACGGGAATTATAGATAACGCCGTAAAGAGTAAATACATAGAGCTTAAAAAGGACGTTTATAAAATACTGCCCGACGGTGAATATCTCATTGAACAGCTCATAAATATGGGTATTTCGATGGATAAATACAAGACAAGTGAGCTTGGTCAGGCGCTTAAAAAGGTTTACCGCGGTGAAATTACGGTAAACGACAGCGTTATGCAGGCTGTAAATGAAATTAAAGGTGTCTTCGGCGCTCCCGAGAATTCACCTGAATCCGATAAATATTTCGGTTTCGCAGGGGATGAAATCGGCACTTGTCCCTTGTGCGGAAATACCGTAGCAAGAGGTAAATACGGCTATCAGTGCCGAGGCTACAAGGAGGGCTGTAAGTTCTCAATTCCGGGCATTCTCTGTAAAAGAGTAATTACTCCCGACAATGCTAAAAAGCTCCTTACAGACGGCAAAACGGACAAAATAGAGGGCTTCGTTTCCAAAGCAGGCAAAACCTTCTCCGCAAAGCTCGAAATGAAGGAAAACAAAGCCGTTTTCCTTTTTGAAGATTAATATTTTTTTCCGGAAATGAAAATTTCCGGGATTTTTTTTGCAGCGTTTTTCTTTTTTTCGGTACTAAGTATTTGAAAGGAGTTGAAAGCTATGAAAAAAATATTTATAATTTTATTGACGTTATGTATGGTTCTTACTTTTTCCTTTACTTCTTTTGCGGCCTATTCCGTGAATGAATATGAGGTTGTATTCCAGACAAAGCAATCTTATGACAGCACGGCATATGAAGAAATATTCTCTGATCACAGAAATCTTCTGAAGCCCGAAGTACTCGGAATTCCCGGTATTTCGCATATCGGAATTTATTGGGCATCATACGACATAAATCCCCATATAAATCCGCCGTACTATATACTTCGTGCTCAAATCGGCTTCAGCTCCCAAAGGGAAGCGGCAGTAATCTGTGCGGAACTTGTGAACCGAGGTATTGCCGAATGGGCTGTTTTTGTCGATATTGGTGATTTTGATAAGATATTCAGTCCGTTTTCGCCCTTTGAACAGCGTTTTGTGAAATTCTCGGCTGATACCTTCGGTGATATTGACTGTAACAAAACGGTAATGGCAGAGGATGCACGGATTGCACTTCGTATTGCGGTGGGGTTGGAAAACAAGAAAGACTACCCTTACCTTATGGGGGATATGGATTACGACGGAGAGATTACCTCAGCCGATGCAAGACAGATTCTTCGTGTTGCATCGGGACTTGACGGATATTTTACATGTGATTGAAATATCAGAAAGAGATGCTTATGGATGACGGGCAGATAATAAAGCTTCTTAAAAATCGGGATGATTCTGCCGTTGCGGAAACGGAGAAAAAATACGGTAAGCTGCTTTTCAGTCTTGCCATGGGTATTCTCGGCTCTTCAGAGGATGCAAAGGAGATTGTAAACGATACGCTTCTTGCATTGTGGAATACCGCTCCTGAAGCATCGCCCGAGAATCTTAAAGCATATCTTTGTAAAATAACGAGAAATCAGGCTCTCAAAAGAGTCCGACGTGATAAGGCGCAGAAAAGAAGCCGCGATTATACCTTAAGCCTTGAGGAAATCGGTGAGATCTTTTCTTCTTCCGAGCTGACGGAGGATTTGTTTTCCGCAAAAGAGCTTGAAACAGCTGTATTTTTGTTTATATCGGGGCTTTCTTCCTCGGAAAGGCTTATCTTTATGAGAAGATACTGGTTCTTTGATTCAATGAAAAATATAGCTGCACTTTTGGGTGAAAAGGAAAGCACCGTCCGTTCAACTCTCAGCCGTACCAGAAAAAAGCTCAGAAAATATCTTAAGGAGGAGGGATTTGAGGTATGAAAAATGAAGACTTTCTTGATATTCTCGGAAATATAGATGACAGCATAATTGATGAATGTACTGCGGATTTCGTTCCTTCGAAAAAACACCGTTATCAAAAACAGCTTCTTACATTTGCCGCAGTTTTTCTTATGACTGTCTGTGCCGTGTTTATTACAAAAATTTCCCCCGACGGATTCCTTACGGGCTTTTTCGGAGAGGAGCACTCACTTTCGGAGAATTACACTCATGAAAGCACCGCTTATCCCGAAGAAACGACTATTGAACAGAGCACGGAGTCTTTTGTAACGGAAGAGCAGTCCTTCTCTGAGACGGTGACCGATACTGAAGCAACCGAGCATTTTATCCCCGAAGCGACAACGGCAGAAATTACCTTGCCTCCCGAGAAAACGACCGAAGAACAGCTCTCGACAGAAAGCACATCTCCTTTCTTTGTCGAGGTGTCTTATGACAGTTTTGTTTTTGCTGAAACGGACGGCTTGCCTGACGATTCTTCTGACAGCAAGAGAGTTACCTGGAAGGAGCTGCTTCGTATTTACGGAAGGATTATTCTTCCCTCGGTTATCGGTGAATATTTCCCCGGTTTTCAGGCTATTCTCGGAGACCCCGATTTTTCAGTTTCTGACAGTATAAACACAGAGGAAGAAAACTTTTTCAGCTTTATTTTGCCTGACAGCAGTACGCTCAATATATATGTCTCAAATCACGGTTTGTCCTTGAGGCAGGTAGAGGAAGAAAATATGGCATTTGCCTCCGAAATTGAGGGCGTTTCCGCGTTGCTGTTAAAGGGCTGTGATGCTGAAAATGAAATGATTTTCAGTGCGTATTTCCAAAAAAACGGAGTGTATTTCAGAATAACTCAGCAAGGCACAGACCTTAGTGAAAAGGACTTTGTTAATATTATAGAAAGCCTTATATAATAAAAAAGCCTTATACCTTTTTTTGGGTATAAGGCTGATTTTTTTATTAAAACGCATTTTTTATATGGTTTATCTCGGCGGTGTAAAGGTCGTGAAGAATTACCTCAATAATGTCAAAGCGGAAGTCGGATTTTTCGTTTTTCGTCACTTTGAGGAATGCCGCCGCATTGGTTTTAAGGTTTTCGCTTTTTCTGTAATCAACCGCTTCCGAGGGCGCTGTCATCTGTCCCGGGGAGCGGGTTTTTACTTCGACGAAGCATATCGTTCCGTCGGAAGACCTTGCGACAATATCTGTTTCACCGAGCTTAGTTGCATAGTTAGTGGCAATTATTTCATATTTGTTTTTTCTTAGGTATCGGCAGGCTAACTGCTCACCCCTGAGACCGATTTTAAGATGTTCGGGTAGAGACATCACTTTTCACCGAGATTCTTAAGGAAGGACAGCCTGTGTACGGGAGAAATGCCGTGCTCCTTGATCATTTCATAGTGAAGGGCGGTAGGGTAGCCCTTGTGCTTCTTAAACTGATATTCGGGATACTTTTCGTCCAATTCGAGAAGGTATCTGTCACGGCTTACCTTTGCAAGGATGGACGCTGCCGCAATTGAAATAGACTTCGAATCTCCCTTGACGAGGGTGATTTCCTCAATGCCCGTTTTGGGTTTTCGGTTGCCGTCTACAAGAGCTACATCGGGCTTTACAGAGAGTCCTTCAACAGCTCTTTTCATTGCAAGAAAGGTTGCATTAAGTATGTTTATTTCGTCAATTTCCGCTTCACTTGCACTTCCGACTGACCAGGCTATTGCTTTTTCTTTTATTACGTCAAAAAGGGCATCTCTCTTTTTTTCGGAAAGCTTTTTTGAGTCGTTTATGCCGAGATCTCCGAGGTCATCGGGAAGAATTACAGCAGCGGCAAAAACGGGACCTGCAAGAGGACCTCTGCCTGCCTCATCAATTCCGCAGACAGTCTTATATCCCTTTTCTTTAAGAAGATTTTCGTATTCGTAGGTCATACCGTTGGCCTTTCAAATGTAATTTTGCCGAGCTTTCCGGCTCTCAGTTCATCAAAGAGGGTGGTTGCGGCACGAAGGGTATTGACTTCACCCTTTGAAATCAGCATTCCTCTTTTTCTGCCGATTTCCTCCAAAAGCTCATATCCCGTAAGCTCGCTGAAATCCTTTACCTTGTAACGCTCCTCAAGTCTTTCGGGGTAATCGTCACGAAGAATTTCAAGAAGCTTAACTGCAAGCTCCTCAACGTCAAGAATATCATCCTTGATTCCGCCCGTAAAGGCAAGCTTATAGCCTACGTCGGGATCCTCGAATTTCGGCCACAGTACACCGGGAGTGTCAAGAAGCTCAATATGGTCGCCGATAACGTACCACTGGTTGTGTCTTGTAACGCCCGCTCTGTCCTCAACCTTAGCTTTACCTCCCTTGCAGAAGCGGTTGATGAAGGAGGATTTGCCTGTATTGGGAATGCCTACAACCATAAGGCGAAGCGCTCTGCCTGCCATTCCTTTTTCATTATTTCTTTTTATGGTATCTGCAAGCACCTCGTGCACGGTTTGTTTGAAAATATTCAGTCCCTTACCGCTTTTGCAGTCAACGGGAATTGCCGCAATGCCCTGCTTTTTATAAAAAGCAAGCCATTCGACGGTTGCTTTTTCGTCTGCCAGGTCGCATTTGTTCAGAAGAATTATTTTGGGCTTACCTTCTATAAGGTCGTTAAGCTCGGGATTCAGGCTCGAAAGAGGAATTCTTGCATCCCTTAATTCAACCACACCGTCAACAAGAGAAAGACTCTCCTTTATTTTGCGGCGTGTTTTTGCCATATGTCCCGGAAACCACTGTACCGTCTGTTTCTGTGTATCCATATCAGTTACCGTTTTCCGTGAAATTTTCGTAAATGTTCCATTCGCCCGAAAGACGAAGCTGAGCCTTTCCTAAAAGTGCATCAACGGGTGCAAAGCCCACGTGTGAATATCTTGAGTCCGAGGAAATGGGGCGGTTGTCACCGAAAAGCATCACACAGCCCTCGGGTACCGTTACGGGGTATGAAAGGTCGCCCTTCATTGAATGAACGGGCATAGCATAGGAGCTTTCGTCAAGCTGAACTCCGTTTACATATACGTTGCCGTCGCTGTCAAGGTCAACAACGTCTCCCTCAGAAGCAATTACACGCTTTACTATGGGACCCATCGTGGAAAGACGGTGGGTTGAAATTACAATATCACCGTATTCGGGCTCGTCGTAGTAGGGGGTTACAATAAGCCACTCACCGTCGTGGAGGGTATCTACCATAGAGCTGCCGCTGACACCTACAAGCCTGAAGCCGAAGGTGAAGACGAGAGCTATTATAAAAATTGCGGATATAACAACGGAAAGTCCCTCGTAAATACTTGAAGCAAAGGAATTTTTTTCGTTGGTTTCGGTTGTTTTTTCGGTGAGAATTTCTTTCTCTTCCATAATATCACCTGATCCTTCCTATGGGATAAAGCCTGAAAAGTGCTTTGCCGTTAATTTCGTCTGATGCTATGAAGCCTATTTCATTATGCCTTGAGTCAACGGAGTTGTTTCTGTTGTCGCCTAAAACAAAAACAGCATCCTCGGGAACAGTCACCGTGTCCCGGGGATAATTCATATCATATGCCTCGGATATAGGCTCCAGAACCTCATAGTCCTCAAAAATGACCTTGCCGTTGACTGTTATTATATGTGTTTCAAAGTTTATTGAAACCGTGTCTCCGGGAAGACCTATGACCCTTTTTATCATAGAGCTTTCCTCGGCGCTTTCCTTGTTTACTGCTATTATATCACCGTAATCGGGTGAGTACAAGAAATTTGAAATAATTATTTTGTCACCCGTGTTAAGCGTCGGTATCATTGAACCGCCGTCAACTGAAACGAGCCTGAAAAAGAAGGTGAATGCAACGAAAATCACCATCATACATAAAAGCAAATACGAAAGGACGGAATAAATATATTCCGCCGCTTTGGAGTATAAGGATTTTACGTTTCTGTCTGTCTTTTTCATAAAATCAAAAAAAGAGGAACACCGTTAAGATGTTCCTCAAAAGCACATAGATTAATTACTTGATTAATTCCTTAACCTTAGCTGCTTTACCGACTCTGCCTCTGAGGTAATAAAGCTTAGCTCTGCGTACTTTACCCTTTCTTACGATAGCAACGTTAGCAACGTTGGGGGAGTGAATGGGGAATACTCTTTCAACACCTACACCGTAGGAAAGTCTGCGAACGGTGAATGTTTCTGCAACACCGCTGCCCTTACGAGCGATAACTGTACCTTCGAATGCCTGAATTCTTTCTTTTTCACCTTCACGAATCTTAACGTCAACACGTACAGTGTCACCGATTTCGATTACGGGGGGCTGCTCTTTAAGCATGCCGTTTGTCATAAGCTTGAGTGCGTCCATTTTTAAAGACCTCCATTATTTTTTTCAGATGTTCATTCGCTGTCAGAGGACAACCAGAGGACCACCCGCTTTAGTTTGCTGTTCACTAATCGCGGTGAGGGGAGTTCCCACACCCATAAGAACGCTCATGTATTATATCACAAGGATATGCACAATGCAAGTGTTTTTTTGCTTTTTGAAAAAATTTTTTGTTTTCATTGACATTATTGTAAGAAATATAATAATATATATCCTGGATTGAGGCAAATATAGCAAAAATAACCGATATTGTCAACGGGTGGCAGGTATGATTTTTGATGATTCTTTGAAAAATGTCATAATTTCGGCTTATGAAAACGAAGCTGACGTATTTCTGAGAATGAATCCGCCTTGTATTGATATGCTGCTTTCCGATAAGGTAAAGACAGCGGTGCTTATGCCGGGCCTTGTGCCTGAGCCGGGAAATGAAAATGTTTACGATATAAGAAAGCTCGGAGACGAGGATTTCAGAAAAAGCCTTGCTGCAGACGGGATAAAACGCTTTATTGTTCTGTTTTCGGAATGTGCCGATAAATCCGAGTACGGCTACAGAGAATCCTACGGCTGGATTGGTGAAATGAGAGCCGAGATTTCTCATTTTATCCAGGTTGTCGCATTCTTTTCACACGCTTGCGATTCATTCGGAGTATGCGTAAAGCTTTTCGGCAGTACCGATACAATCTGTATCGGAGAAAAGGCTTTGCCTGAGGCAGATGTGTTCTGTACTGTTTCACCGAAAGCAAAGTTTTATCAGACCGCACTTCTTGCCGAGAAATATGCCTTTAAGAAAACTGCGGTATATTTCAATTCAAGGGAGGAAGCTCACAGCTTTTCACGCTTTCTTGAAAAAAGAGGCACGCACTGCGTTACGGCAGACGGGTCTATGTCTTCAGCACAGCTTCGTGAAAGCGCTCTGAAATTTGCAAGGGGTGAAGCCAATATTCTCATTGCAACAAAATCCTCTATTCCCACAGCATATTTTTATCCTCCCGAAAAGGTTGTTTTTTGCGGTGTACCCTTTTCGCTGTCGCATCTTTCAAGGTGTGCCGCTTTTCTTAAAGACGAAAAGCCCTTTGTGATTTACTGTGAGGATGACGTAAAACGGAATGAAAAAATCATAGCTTCTTTTTCGGAGAAGCTGTCTGACGGAGAAATTTCTGAAATGAGAATTGCCCGTCTTGGAGAAATGGTTAAAATGCTTAATACACAAGCGTAATATAAAGGAGTAATAACAATGAAAGAAAAAATTAAGGTTGCAGTTATCGGATGCGGAAATATTGCAAATAGCGCTCACATTCCTGCATATATGGACAGCGAAAATGCAGAAATCAAATATTTCTGCGACATCATCCCCGAAAGAGCAGATAAGGCAGTTAAGGAGTACGGCTGCGGTAAGGCGGTTTACGATTATCACGAGATTCTTGACGATCCCGAGCTTGATGCAGTATCCGTTTGTACACACAATGACCATCACAGCATAATTGCAATTGACTTTATGCGCCACGGCAAGGATGTTCTTTGTGAAAAGCCTGCTGCAAGAATTCTTTCCGAGGCACTCGAAATGGAAAAGGTGTCCTATGAGACGGGCAGAATCCTTTCCATCGGCGTATGCAACAGATATTCAAATTCGGTAAACAAGATAAAGGAAATGATCGCACGCGGCGACCTCGGTGAGGTTTTCCACGTCTATGCATCCTTCCGTGCACACCGTTCAATTCCGGGCCTTGGCGGTGATTTCACAAATTCCGCATCCTCAGGCGGCGGCGCTCTCATTGACTGGGGTGTACATTATATCGACCTTATCCTTTACTGTCTCGGAGACCCCAAGCTTCTTACGGCAAGCGGTGAGGCATTCTGCAAGCTCGGTAAGAATATGAAGGATTATACCTACATTTCAATGTGGGCAGAGGACACCAAGAATGTTGACGGTATTTATGACGTTGACGATTCCGTAACGGGTCTTGTAAGAACAGAGGGGGCTACTCTCAGCTTCAACGGTGCCTGGGCACAGAATATCGGTGTAAACGAAACCTATATCGACTTTATGGGTGATAAGGGCGGTGTAAGACTTCAGTACTGCGGAAAGTATACCTATTATACAGCACGCGACGGAATGCTTATTGAAGAAAAGCCTGACTATAAGCTTAACGGTATGCACCACGACGAGGTTATTGATTTCGTTGAATGTGTAAGAAAGGGCGAGAGAAACCGCAACGATATAAAGTACGCTGTAGGCACCTCAAAGATTCTTCAGGCTATTTACGATTCCTCCGCTTCACACAGAGAGGTTGTAATCGACGGCTGATTTTACAGACAAAAATAAGACAGCTCCGGAGAAATTGACTCCGAAGCTGTTTTTTTATCTGTTTGTTTATTTTGCTGCTTCGTAGGTGGCGTATGCTAAAATTCTGCCGCCGACAAAGTCAACACCCATAAGAAGAATTGTGTCCTCGTAAACTTCAATAAGGTAGCCTTCGCTCATTGTGGGATCTGTACCCTCCCAGAGAACCTGATAATCACCGGTAATACGGGGAGATGAAACAGAAGAAACGTGAACGAATGTAGCACCGTCTTCACCGTTCTTTGAAATGTTGAGGTTGGGATTAAGTGTCTGCATATGATATGCCCAGTGTGAATGTCCGTTGAAGAAGAACACATTGTCGTATTCTCTCAGAAGCTCTCTCAGCTTTACTTCATCGGTTGCTCCGGGAGTATATACAAGAGGATATGCCCAACCGAGTTCATTCTGAAGATTACCCGTGCTCATAAGAGGATTGTCTTTTGCGGAGGTAAGGAAGGTGTGGAAGAAAAGATAAACTGTTTCATCCTTATGCTCCGTAAGCTGTGCTTCAAGCCAGTCAAGCTGAGCGTCTGTAAGAAGAGCGTTCCATAAAAGTCCGTAATTGTTTGATGTCTGATTAAGGAAAATGAAAATGTTTCCGGATTCCTTTTCCTCGTATACAAAGTCCATACCGTTTTCAGCGACGTTCAGGATTCCTTCAGCCTTTTCCTCGCCGTAAGCACCGGTATTCATAAACTCAAGCCAGTTTTCCTTTTTATATTCTGCATAAAGATCGTGGTTACCCGTTGTTGTATATACGGGGAAGTCATACTGAGAAGAAATACGGTTGAATGCTTCAAAGGATTCCTTTTCGCCGTCTGTTGAAATGTCGCCGGGCATTGCAACAAGGGAAACATCTGCGTTGTCAAAGAAATCAAGTGCACGGGCAAATGTAGTTTCTGCAACGTCAGCACCGTCATCGAGGTCATATCTGTTGAAATGAAGGTCGCTTATTGAGCCGAAGGAATAAATTGCTTCGCCTCTGTCAGCTCTCTTCGCTTCGGGAATGTCGAAAATTTCGAGTGTTTCGCCGTCAAGTGTTACAAGGATATTTGCAGCCCCGTCGGGAATTGCAGTATAGTCGGGAAGATCATAACTTCCTTCTCCGAAATAGGTTGTAATTTTTGCGAATTCGGAATATTCAATTTCTGTGTCACCGAGAGTAAAGGTGAGCTTTTCAAAGCTTTCATCAGCCCAGTAAAGCTTATATTCTCCGTCTGTTGTGGTGGTTATTGAAATAAGTGCGTCAGCGTTTCCTGCTTCTTCGTTGGCATACTCTATAACGGTTTCCGAGACAGCTTCATCCGAGAAGCCGGGGATATCTGCGGAAATGCCGAGAAATGAGAATATCGCTGCAAGAATTGTTGCAAGAAGCTTTGCAAAAAGAGAGTACATATTTTTTCCTCCTATGTCAATTTATTTAATTTTATTATAAATTGTGGGGAAAAGTCAAGCAATTCCTTTTTCTTTTTTCAGTTTTTTCATTTCACCGCCGAAGACGAAGATGAAAATTATTGAAGCCGTAATAATTGAAATTGTATCCGAAACGGGTTCTGCGAGGAAAACCGCAAAAACCTTGTCGCCGAAGAAATGCGGAAGAATGTAAATAAGAGGAACAAGAAGAATAAGCTTTCTAAGACATGCAATAAACAGAGATGCCTTTGCCTTGCCCACGGCTACAAGTCCCTGCTGTGCAGTTGTCTGGAAGAAGAAAAATCCCGTAGCGCCCACGTAAATGCGTATGAGATTGTAATTTTCGAGAAGAAGACTGTCGTCCGTGAAAATTCCCATAAGTGCTTTCGGGAAAAGCTCAACTGTCAGCCATAAGGAAAGGAAGTATATTCCCGTCAGAATAAGCATTGTCTTTATTGCCTTTATACATCTGTCGGGATTCTTAGCGCCGTAATTAAAGCTTATGATCGGCTGTGCGCCCATTGCGATACCTTGCGCCGGTGTCCATATAACCTGCATAATTGTGGTGGCGACTGTCATAGTTCCTACGGCAATATCACCGCCGTAATTCTGTAAAGAGGAATTGAAGGCAATATTTATAACAGCCTCGGTGCTTTGCATAACAAAGGGAGCAAGTCCCAGTCCCAGGCAGGGGAGAAGGAGCTTCATATCAGGCTTTATATCGGAAAAATTAAGCTTCAGCTTTGTCTTTTTGCCCGTAAGGAAAAGAAGCGTCCATACTGCCGATACCCCCTGCGAGATAACCGTTGCAATTGCCGCACCCTTAACTCCCATCTTGAAAACAAAGATAAACAAGGGGTCAAGGACAATGTTGAGCCCTGCGCCGATAAGGACCGTTGCCATGCTGAAGAGAGTAAAGCCCTGAGTTGAAATAAAGAGATTCAGTCCCATGGAAATCATCACGAATATACTGCCGAGGGTATATATGTTTATATAATCAAGGGCATAGCCTATAGTGTCAGCGGATGCACCGAACATCCACAGAAGCTTTTCCGAGAATATAAGAAAAACCGCCGTCAGTACAGCTGATATAATTATAAGAGCTGAAAAACAGCCGCCTAAAATCTTTTGTGCGGATTTATTGTCTCCCTTGCCCATAAAAATTGCGGCTCTGGGTGCTCCTCCCTGAGCTATAAGCATTGTAAATGCACCTATAAGGCAGATTATGGGGAAGCACAGTCCCACACCCGTAAGGGCGGTGGAATCGGCAGAGTCCATATGTCCTATATAGATTCTGTCAACGATGTTATAAAGAAGATTTACTATCTGTGCTATGACCGAGGGAATTGCAAGTGAAATAAGAAGCTTCGGCACGGGAGCCGAGGTGAGCTTCTGAGTGATATCGTTTTTGTCTGCCATATTCTTTTCTCCATTAACATTGATGTTGTTATTATAATACGGTTTTTTCCTTAAAGCAACATGTTAAAACATTTAACTTTTGTTGACAACTGTCGTCCCTGTATCATATAATGAATACATAATTTCATGGAGAGTGACGTATGAAAAAGAACATTGAACTTGATACGGGCAAAAAAATATTCCCCATAGCCGTAATGGTTGTCGGAATCGGTCTTATGCTTGCGCTTCTTATAGGACAGCTTAATATTATAGCTGTTGTGTCCGTTGCCTTTATGTGCATTGTTTCTGCACTTATTGTGCTGGGGCTTATTTTCAAAAACAAGGTTTATGCTCCCTTTGTTTTCGCATACGCCTTTGCAGGAATCGGTATTGCCGCTTATTACACCCTTTTCGGTGCGGATGCAGGCTTCGGCGCCTTTACCTCAGGGCTTGCAGGCTTTTCCTCTGCCGAGCATCCCCTTTTAACGGG
>JAZOWG010000226.1:0-7501 GCA_045659105.1 Acutalibacteraceae bacterium | reverse complement strand
GACATCCCGCAAAAATGCAGCCTGTTACTGGCACTACCAACCTTACGAGGCTTTCCGACTGCATAAAGGCAGCCCATATCAGAATAACCCGTGAAGAGTGGTATGAAATTTACCGTCCGGCAGGAAACATCCTGCCTTAAGGAAATCGACCGAAATCTGCTTGTGAAGCTGGTCGGGCACGGCAACCGTTACCGCATCAATGTCGCTGTCGAGCAGATCGTGATAATCAGTAAACCATCTGTCCTCGGGAACGTTATATTTTTCTCCTGCAAATTTAAGTGCCTCAGGGTCAAGGTCACAGAGTGCGGCAATTTCCGCACCGCAAGCCATAGCACCCTCTATATGTGCACGTCCGAACTGCATACCTATATTTGCAACCTTAAGCTTTTTTTCCATAATAAGTAACCTCTGCTTTTTTATTTTGCCCCCACAGTATAGCACAAAAGTACAATAAAATAAAGACCCTTTGATGCTATATTTTTACAGTTTATTCAAAAATCGCATTCGCCATAGAGTTGAATCTGTTTTTCTGCTATTCTATAATCAAATTATTCTATTTCGGGACGGAGAAAATTTATGCAATACCGTGGGAAATCAGCTGAAATCGGCGGCAACAGAGCTTGAAACACCCGCATACTCAACTGTTTCAAGGGTCGTAAAAGCAGTCAGAAAGAAAAGATAATATGAAAGGACGGTAAGAGCAAATCTCAAACCGTCCGTTTTTTTCGTCATATAAGAAGCCTGAAAACCTGATAAGCCGTTCTTTGCAGATTTTTATAAGCATTATCTCTGTCCAGTGCCTCCTCAAGGGTTGTAACACCTCTTATAACAGGGAAAAATGCATCTATTCCGTATTCGTTGCAGATTTCCGCTTCGTCCGTCACGCATCCCGAAAAGGCAATTACCCTTTTGCCGTATTTTTTTGCAAGAGCGGCAACACCTGCGGGAGCCTTGCCCATAACCGTCTGCGAATCAAGTCTGCCCTCACCCGTTACGACAATATCGGCATCCTTTATATCCTCTTCAAGCTTTATTTCATCAAGAATAAGGCTGATTCCGGATTTCAACTCCGAGTTCAGAAATGTGAGAAAGGCAAAGCCCAGACCTCCTGCGGCACCTGCACCCTCGGCAGACTTATCCGCCTCAGAAGAAACAGTCCCTGCAATTTCGGCATACCTGTCGAGCAAGGAATCCATCAGGGCAATGTCCTCGGGAGCTGCTCCCTTCTGCGGAGCAAACACCGCACTGCAGCCGGTTTCACCGCAAAGGGGATTTTTTACGTCGCAGGCAACACGGAAAAAGCAGTCCTTTAAGCCGTGAATAAGCTTATCGGCTCTGATTTCGCATAAATCACGAAGTCCTTCTGCCCCGAGCACTATGGGATTTCCGTTCCTGTCAAGAAATTCATACCCCAAGGCTCTGAGCATTCCCGTACCGCCGTCGTTGGTTGCACTGCCGCCGATACCCACAATAAATTTCCTGCAGCCTCTTTTTACGGCATCCGCTATCATTTCCCCCACACCGTAGGTGGTGGTTTTCATAGGATTTCTCTCTTCGGGAGAAATAAGGGTTATGCCCGAAGCCGCCGACATCTCCATAACGGCAGTACCCGTGTCTTCAAGTATACAGTACCGGGCAGTCACGGGCGTCATAAGAGGGCCGTTTACCCTGACGGAAACAAGCCGTGCATCCGCTCTTTCCGAAAACGCCTGCACCGTTCCCTCTCCGCCGTCAGCAAGGGGCTTTACTATAACCTGCGCCGTGCTGTCGAGCCTCATCACCGCTTCCCTTACAGCCTCTCCTGCCTCAAGGGATGTAAGGCTTCCCTTGAAGGAATCTACAGCAACTACAATTTTCATATTATATCACCGCTTTTATTCAGCTATATAATGCCGTAAGCTGAAAGCCGCTCAAGAAATTCATTTGCGTCTGCCTCGGCAGTGGCTGTGTCAATGTCATATTCACCGAGAAGCACATCGGCAAGCTCTTCCTTTTCCTTACCGCTGACAATTGCCTCCCACAGAAGACGGGCACTTTCGGTCATAATAAAAATACCGTTGTACTCAAAAACCGTGTCGCCTACGGGAACGAGCATATATTCATCTGCAACCGAGCGCAGAATAACCTTCTTTTTAATTTCCATTATCTGTAAGCCTTTCAAGTTCAATTTGTGTAAGCCTTGCAGTCTCACGGCTGAAGGCACAAACATATCCGGGGACTTTTCCGAATTCTCCCGTTTCCGTATAGCACACAGCCGCACAGACGTTGCAGATATGTCTGTAGGGACAGACGAGACATTCCGAGGGAAGTCTTATCTCAGCCGCAAGCGCTTTTACCTGATTCCATGCCTCGGTGAAGCCGAGGGAATTTACGTCAAAAGCCTTATCTATCATTCCGCAGACGGACATTTCACCCTTTTTATTAAGCCAGAAGCTGCTTCTGCCTGCCCTGCAGAGCATACCGTTGTCCTCTGAGCACTCACGGGGAGAGTCAAGAAATTCGTCAATTTTAAGCTTCATTCCACGGGCTCTTGAAACAAAATCATCAGCGGAATATCTCATAAGCGACCAGTCCACACGGCACCTTGCCGCTTCAAGAGGAGAAAGTCTGCTTTCATTGTCACCGTAGGTACCCTTGAGTCTTGTCTGAGGGTACATATACGGCGTAGCCTTTATGTGAATACCGAGGTTATTTGCAGTAGTGTATATATTTTTTGCATCATCGCGGTTATCGGGAGTGATACTGCAGTTAAAGCGAACGTCAATTCCCATTTCACGCATAGCCTTAACATTCGAAATAACAGTGTCAAAGGCTCTGACGCCCGTAAATTTTTCGTACGTATCATTATCTGAGCCGTAGAGAGAAACGTTGATACGGTTGGGGGGATATTCACGGAAAAGCTCCCTGATTTTACCGTTCAGCAGATATCCGTTAGTGTTCAGGGACACAATAAGCCCCATTTCGTGAAGCGCCTTATATATTTCGGGAAAATCCCCTCTTAAAAGAGGTTCACCGCCTGTAATAAGAAGAAATACCATACCGCTGTCAACTGCTCTTCTTCCCGTCTCAATCCACCATTCGGCAGACAGCTCCTCACTCTTTTCAAGATTGCACCGAGAGTTGTGCACGTAGCACATCCTGCAGTTAAAATTACATCTGCCCGTAATTTCGAAGGTACCCGAAAGCGGTATCCCTTTTTCTCTCGCCTTGTTATGAAGATACGAAGATATCAACGGCTCATCGGGCACGGGATTTATTGTAACAGGCTTGTTTTCCATCGGCTTCACCTCACTTTTCTATATTATACTATAAATCAAAAAACCTTTCAATAAAAATCTCCGACAAGGCTGTCGGAGAAAAATATACCTTAAGCGGAAAATCCGCCGTTTACGGTGATTTTATTGTCAAGCACAACAACGGTGCTGTTGACGGGTGAGCCTGCAAATTTGTAGTCAGAAAGGCTTATTTCAACGGTACAGCTCCAGGTGCCGTTTACAATTTTTCCGTCCTCGGAAACAACTGCCTTAATAACGGGCTTCGTGTATTTTATCACGGTTTTATCTGCGTCTATATCTATGGGAAGTCCCTTTTCCTTAAGCTGTCCCATAACGGAAATAAGGTCACCTACAATATAGATTCCGTGGGCTACGCTGCCGTCACGGTTATCGGAGCTGCCCGTATCCGTCTGCTCATTGAGAGTTATTTCAACAACTGTGCCCCTCGTGCTCTCATAGGCTTTAGCGGATGCCGCATCAGAAGCTGTAAGCTTAGTAAAGTCCCCCGTGATACCGTCCGTCACCGTAGCACTTGAGGACAGAAAAGAAGAGAGAATAGGCGTTACAAAGCTGAAAACACCGCCCAGCTGACCGTTGTTTACGGAGATATCGGAAAGCCCCACGGTCTGCGAGGACTTTACGGAACTGCCGGAAGCGGATGCCGCATTCTTATAAAATTCAATGACCCTTGCCGCATCCCACTGTGTCACGTCCTCTTTTGCAGGTGCGGTGGTCTGTACCTCTGTTACAACGGGTGCAGTTGTGATTTCGGCTGTTGTGGTTTCGGGGGCTGCCGTAGTCTCAGGTGCTGCAGTGGTCACGGGAGCCGAAGTCTGCTCATAATAAGCCGTTGTTTCCTGAAGCTCAGGTGCGCCCTGAGTGGTGATTTCAGGCTCCTGATAATTAACAGTCGTCTCCTCAATGCTTACCGTACTGCAGGAAGCAAAAGTAAAACACAGAATAAAAGCCGTAAGTATTGCCGTAAATCTTCGCATTATAAATCAATCTCCCGTAAAAAAATTAACTGTTTGTTAAATTATATCATAATTTTTCCCGCATATCAATGAAAAAGAAAATTTCAGCAGTCTTTCTCTTGCAAAAGACAAGGCTTGATGATATAGTGAAAATAACAAATACAGAGGTGATGAGAAAATGATAGCTAAATTAATTGCAATTATTATGTGCATAGTCTCCGTTTTCCCCGGTCCCCTGCCTATGCTTTTCTCCGAAATGGAGCTGAAGTATGAGCTTTCTCAGGGTAATTACGAGAGTCCCTACATTGTAAGACCCCTTGCTGAAATAACGGTAAACGGTGTTCCTGTTGACGAATATGCAATTTCCGCTCCCGAGGGAGACATTTATTCCCTTGCCGCCCAAACTCTTAACAACGAGCTTCATAAGGCTCTCGGAAGAAGCATCCCCGTTGAAGAAAGAACCGAAAAGGCATTTGTAATAGAAGAAATCTTAAATACTGACGATACCTTCACCCTTAAGGTTGAAAACGGAAATATTTATCTTACGGGCTCCGACAATATCGGTATTTCAAGAGGCATTGCCGCCTTCTCTGACGAGGTGCTGCTTTCTGCTGACGGCAAGTACGATTTCACCGACGGCTACACCTACACAAAGGTATTTTCAGGCTACGTTACCTACGAGCAGTTCGGTGCCGTGGGTGACGGCAAGACCGACGACCTCGAGGCAATTGTAAAGACCCACGAATATGCAAACGAAAATAACCTCACCGTGCTCGCAAAAGAAACCGCAAGCTATTACATCGGCGGTAAGGCTATGACCGCAGTTATCAAAACCGATACAGACTGGTCAACCGCACGCTTTATTATTGACGATACAAGCGTCGAAAAAATCGGCTCCTGGATATTCAATATTGCCCCCACAGAGAGCTCATATTCAATTACGGGAAAGGTTTCTCCCCTTAAAATGGATGCTGTAAACATCGGCACAACCCTTCCCGGTGAAAGCCTTGTGGTGCTTACCGACTCAAATGTAAAGAGATATATCCGCAAGGGCGCAAACCAGAACTCGGGAAGCAATCAGTCCGACGTCATTCTTGTTGACAAGGACGGCAACATCTCCCCCGACACTCCCCTTATCTGGGATTTTGATGCCGTAACGGGCGCTACGGTTTATCCCGTTGACAAAGAAACCCTCACAATAAAGGGCGGCAGATTCACAACTATAGCAAATGCCGCACCCTCAGAATACACCTATTATACAAGAGGTATTCAGGTAAGACGCTCCAACACCGTTATTGACGGTATTTACCACGATGTTATTAACGAGGGCGAAACGGGCGCCCCCTATTCCGCATTCGTAAGCCTTTCCTGCTGTGCAAACGTAACGGTTAAGAACGGCACCTTCACGGGTCACAAGAAGTATGCGACAATAGGCTCTGCAGGCACCTCCGTACAGATGGGTACCTACGACATCGGCGCCGCTACCTCCGTTAACGCAACCTTCCTTAACTGCAAGCAGACAAACGACATCACAGACGGCGATTACTGGGGTATCGCAGGCACAAACTACTGCAAGAATCTCACCTACGACGGATGTGCCTTCTCCCGCTTTGATGCTCATCAGGGTGTGCGTAATGCCACAATTAAAAACTCCGTTCTCGGTCATCACGGAATAAAGCTTATCGGTATGGGCACCGCTCTTATCGAGAACACAACTGTTGTTTCCGGGAGCTTCATTGACCTGCGCGAGGACTACGGCTCAACCTGGAACGGCGACCTTATTATCAGAAACTGCAAATTCTATCCCACAGGCGTTGAAAACAACATCGTAAATGCCGTAAACTCCGAGGATCACGATTTCGGATATACCTGCTATATGCCGCAGAATATTGAAATTGACGGCTTCTTTATTCACAGCGTCGGCTTCAATTTCGTATTCTCAATGGTAAATTCCAAGCACCTCACAGATTCCTACGAGGCAAAATACCCCGTCGTAGCCCCCAAGGAAATCACCGTAAGAAACTTCTCAGACCTCAGTACATCCAACCTCTTCGTCTCCGCAAACACCGCAATCTTCGAGGTTGATATGCTGGCATAAAAGACTATCCCCCAATCCCATACAAAAAGGGACTGTAAAAAACGAAAGTTTTTTACAGCCCCTCTTATTATTTACTATCCTGTAATTCGATTGCGAGTCAACCCTTGATAGCTGCCTGTGTAGCAAGGAACAAAAGTAGGAATAATTAGGCATTATTTAAGGGGTGATTTGGATTATAAATCACCCCTTAATAAATCATTTACTGTAATTTTTAAGAACACTGCATAATTCAAGCATAATAGCAGAATCAGGAAGAGATTTTCCTCTTTCCCATTCGGAAACCGCTTTGTCGGTTATATTCAGTTTTTCTGTCAACTGCATTTGAGTCGGATTCACTTTTTTCTGCAATCGGCAATAAATTTTCCGTTTTTGATCTGGTCCATAATTGCCTCCTTTTACTCATAGATAATAAAGGTGTCAAAATACACTTACCTTTGGTTTAGTTGGGGAGAAATCAACCGTCAGTAGAGTAAAAAGCAAACGCTGAACTCTTATTTATCGTAATTTTCGCTGAGCTTCTTTACTTTCTTGTTATCAAAATATATATGAATACGTTCCCAATGAAAAACACGCCTTTTGAACCAAACGGAAGAAAAATGTTTATAAATAAATGATGGATTCGCCTTATTCAAAGGCGCGTATCTCACTTCGTAAGCATCCAGCAGTTTGCAATAATCTTTTACCTTATCCATAAAATTCGATGAATTCTTCGGTGACCAGGCATTTTCAGCGATTGCTCCAAGTCTTGGGAAGGTCATAAATTCAAGTTTCTTCATATCAGGCACATATTCTGTCCACATACAAGCTTCAACGCCGTAGGTATCTTCATCTTTTTCGGTCAATGCACCATCACTGTTGCAAACATCCGAGAGGGATGTCCATCCGTAAGGGAAATCAAGATAAAAAGTTTTATTTTTTGAGTTTATGAGCTTTCTGCCTCGTTCAAGCTCCTTTTTTATCATTTCATCGCTACAATGGGGTTTATATACGGTCCACGCAATTTTGGAAGAAAGGTTATCCGTTCCGCCTTCCGTATCGTTGCCCCACATAAGAGAAGAATAACCTTTTGATGCAAGATAATCGTTAACTTTTGACATAAAGAACATCTGGAGGTCGTTTTCATCGTGCAGATTGTTTTCTTTTATGGCCTTCTG
>JAZOWG010000225.1:0-8363 GCA_045659105.1 Acutalibacteraceae bacterium | reverse complement strand
TCGGTTGAAAAGTCCTCATATTCGCTGAAATCGTCCTCGGAGTCGGCAATTTCAACCGCCTCCCTGAACACGGAGCTCATACTCTCTTTAATCTGTCTTATTTCCTCAAGACGTCTTCTTTCACGAAGCTCGGCTTCTCTTCTTTCTTCCTCAAGCCTTGCCTCCTCCTCGATACGTCTTCTCTCGTCCTCTTCGCTTCTTTTGTTGTACTTGTCAACAATTTCGGCAACGGTGGAGCGAAGCCCCTCGGTTTCCTTTTCGACGGCTGTCAGCTCCTCACCGCCGACGGGGGAGGTGCTTACGGGAGGCACATCCGTTTGTACGGGGGAGACTGCCTCCTGCTTCTCACGCTCAAGCCTTTCAATTGCCTCTTCAACGGAAGGAGCCTTTTCCCTCTGAACGGGGGAAGCCTTTTTTCTGCCGAAAAGACCTCTCTTCTTCTGAGGCTTTTCCTCCACCTGCAGCCAGCTTGTATCTCTTACTGCAGGTGCACCGGCAAAATCATTTCTCACGCTTCTTGCTCTTTCGGTTTTTCCGCCCGAAGCATAGTTATTTCTTTGAGCTGCGGAAAAACCCTCCGGAAAAAAAGATTTCTTTGAGCTTGAATAATACTGCGAATTCTCGCTTACATTCTCAAAATCGGCATCCCTTGAAAGGGGGTCAATATATTCACTTGCGGGAGCATTGCTCTGCACATAGGGATTAACAACGTAGGGACTGCGTGCATAAGCGGCAGGGTCCGAATAATAGCTTCTTGCATAAGTGCTGTCGCCTCTGAGCATTCTGTCCTGACGGACTCTCTGAAGACGCTGTGCTTCAATTCTTGCGGTCTCCTCCCAGTCGGCATCGTAAATAACTCTCTCCTCAGACTCGCCCGTGCCCATTACGGGGTATCTTACGTCGCCGGTTGAGGTGAATTCGGGGCGCTGAACGGATGCCGCAGCCTCAGCGTAAACAGCTCTTACGCTTTCGGGAATTTTTTCTTCAATTCTCTCCTCGGTAGCCTTTCTTGCAGAGAAGGAGATATCGCCCGGCTCCTCATACTCAACACGGGTAACGGGAGCATCATAATCGGCACGGATAACGGGAGCCTCATCTCTTCTGTCGGAAATGTCCGCAATGACGGGAAGGGGATTTTCACCGCCGTCTCCGCCTACGTATTTTCTGAGAAGCCCGTTGAACTCATCATTGAAAGAGCCGTCGGGATTAAGTATTCCTGCGAGGATATCATCAACGCTTTCCTCTGTAAGGGGTCTTGCGTTCTTGTTTTCAAAATCTGACATCTTTCTGTCTCCTCTCATATTATGCGAATGCGTTCCATATTGCGTAATGTGCGTAGGGGTTCGTAAGTCCCTGTCTGTCGTACCACGCCTGAGGCATTCTGCGGTCAGGCTGGCTGTAAGCCGCATCGGTGTTTACCGAGGTGTCCTCGCCCTCTCTTACAAGCCTTCCCACAACCACAAAACGGGCGTTTACCATACCGCCTATGTCAAGGGAGTGGTTACAGGTTGAAAGCGTTATGAATTTATCAGTCGGCTCAACGTCAATTGAAGGATTTACGAAATAGCTTCTGAAGGCAACCTCATTTGCAAAGCCGAGAGTATTTGCATCGGAAAATTCGTCGCACCAGTAATAAAACAGAGCGTTATCGTACTTTGCCTCTGCCGCCGCTATGAATGCACCGATTACCTTGAAGCTGTAATTTCCGTAAAGAGTGCTCAGCTGTATTACGGGGTGCTCTCTGTAATACTCGACGTCCATATATGAAGCAAGGTCAGAGAACATTCCTCGCTGATTCTGGAGATAGTGGCCGTAAAGAATGGTGTTCTTGGAAAGACCTCTGCTTCCTCCGAGACGGTTTCTGTAGTCCATAAATATACTGCCGCCGACGTAGTAATTGCCGTAGTAGGTATATCTGCTGTAGTCCTCGTTATTTTCCGTCTGAAGCACAACGTGGTCTATGTTTGTGCCGGGGATTCTTATCCAGCCGGCGGTGTCCCTGTTAGTAGCGTAAAGAGGTCCGAAGCCCGTGAGCATTCCCGCAGGGAACTGCGTCTGCCTGTAGTTGGGGGAAAGGCTGTCCTTAAACACCGTTGCCCCGTCATAATAAACGGCAGGACCCGAATCGGTTTCGAAGCGTACCTCATCCTTAATGGGCGTATAGGGGTCTGCACCGCCCGACATCCTTATAAAAATTCCGATAAAGGCAAAGACAATGACGTTGAGAATTGCAAGGACGGTTATTATCCTTTTATCCGCAGGGGTCATAATGTCTTTTTTTGCAATTTCAATTGCTTTTTTGTCCTCAGCCGTATTGTGCAATTCGTCAAGATAAAGTGCTCTCATATCCCGTTCGGGGGATGTTTTTCCGTGAAGCGAATTTACCTCAGAGGCTCCCTCGGGAAAAGAAGCACGAGGTGTTCCGTTTATATCCAAAATTATCACCTGCATCCGTGAAAATCGTTATTCTCAATAATAATAGCATATTATTATAAATATTACAAGTATTTACGCGCCAATAAAATAAATTTTAAGACTTTACTATTTTCCTTATTTGTATTATAATGTTAAATTGAGAAAGTATTGAAAGGTACTGAGAAAAATACAATGAAAACGAACGGAAAAATCATAAAAATATTAGCAGTTATCTGCATTTTAAGTGTGACAGCTTCGGCTTTTTCGGGCTGCGGCAAAAAGGTTACGACAGCTGTGGGAGAAGCCTTCGGAGAGACGGTAAATTTCACGTTTTACACACCGGAAGCCGATGCCGTTTCAGAGCATTTTAATGATATGATGGAGGAAATAAAGGCGGCTGAAGCAGATTTTTCCCTCAGTGAAGGCTCATATCTCAGGGAGCTTAACGAAACGGGAGTAAGCTATGTTTCGGCTACACTTAAAAAGGCTCTTGAGGACTCGGTTATAGTCTGCACCGCCCTCAGCGATATTGTCGACATCACCATGGGCAAGCCCTTGCGCTTATGGGGCTTTTATACGGACTCCCCTGCCGTACCCGACGTATCAGCGCTGAAGGAAGCCGTTGACGCTCACACTATGGATAAGCTCGTAATTGCCCGTGAAAGCCACAAGGTCACAGTTACAGACGACACGGAAATTGATATGCTCCCCGTCTCAAAGGGCATTGCCCTTGACAGAGCATATGAAAAAGGAAAATTCTGCAAAATACCTTATATCGCCACAATGGGGGATATTACCATTGCCTACGGTGAAGGCCCTCGCAAGGGCGGTTGGGAGATTTCCGTGCGTGACCCCTTCTCGGACAGCGAAAAAGGCATTGCAGATATAAGGGTATATGGAAGAGGTCATCAGAACAACATCTTCGTATCCGCCTCGGGAATATGGGAAAACAGCTTTTCTCAGGACGGCAAAGCCTTCCACAGCTACCTTGACTCCTATACGGGTTTTCCCTGCGATAACGGTCTCGTTTCCGTCACGGTTGTGACAGACTCCGGCATTACTTCAGATGCCCTTTCCGATGCGATTTTCATAAACGGCTTCACCGATCACAGTCTTTCATATCTTAAGGCATTTTCTGCAGAGGCGGTTTTCGTTTTTGCCGATAAGACCTATTACGTCACGGAAGGCTTAAGAGATTCCTTTAAGCTTCTCGATTCCTCTTATACGGAGCACACCGATGCTCCCGAAACCGAACTTTTTTAATACACGGAGAATAAAACTATGCCATTTTTCAACAAGGCGGCTGCCCCCGCCGGCACAGAAGCAAAGCAGCTTTCCCCCGAAACGGGCAGAATGCTTGACGTTATAATTGCCCTTATTCCTGCCGCCCTTGCAGGCATTGCGGTATTCGGCATACGTGCCGCCCTGCTTATTGCCGTCACAGTCATAAGCTCGGTGCTTTTCGAGCATCTTTACTGCGTTATAAGAAAATCTCCCACCACCGTCGGAGATTTAAGCGCAGTCATAACGGGACTTGTTTTAGCCTTCTCCCTTCCCGTAAGAGCTCCTCTTTACGTCCCCGTTTTCGGCTCTGCCGTTGCAATAATCCTTGTAAAGCTCCTGTGCGGCGGCAAGGGAAAAAACTTCCTGAACCCTGCCGTTACGGCACGTGCCGCCCTTTACGTTGCATTTACCCCGTCCCTTGTAAAATTCACCGTTCCCGCAAGAAATCCCGTTGATGCGGTAAGCTGTGCAACGCCCATAAGAGTACTGTCTCAGCTTGATATGTCAGGAAATATCGGTGAGCAGATAGCAGAGCTTTCCGAAAAGGGAGAGCTTCCGGGTCTTATAAATATGCTCTTCGGAGTAAAGGCAGGCTGTATTGGTGAAGTCTGCGCAATAGCCTTAATGCTTGGCGGAATTTACCTGATTTTAAGAGGTGTTATAAGCTTTGCCCTGCCCGTAAGCTACCTCGGAGCCTTCGCCTTGTGCACCTTTATTTTCTCAGGGTTCAGCCCCCTTTTCACCCTTTATTATCTGCTTTCGGGCGCTGTGCTTTTCGGAGCCTTCTTCATTCTGACAGACCCCGTAACAAGCCCCGACACGCTGAACAAACGGCTGATTTTCGGTGCGGCGGCAGGTGTCATAACCGCCGTTATCCGCTTCTTCACTCCCCTTCCTGAGGGTGTTACCATCGCTGTGCTTCTTATGAATATTGCAGTTCTTGCAGTAAATAAATTCCCCGTAATGAAGACCCTGATTGCAGACAAAAAACAGAAAAACACGAAAGAAATTACGGAAGAAATTACCGAAGAACCTGCGGCAGAACCCACAGAAGAGCCTATCGAAGAGGTTGCAGAAGAGCCTGCAGAAGAAACCTCCCTTGATACTGTAGGGGACGACAACCCTGGCGTCCCGCCTGCAGAAAATTCCGACTCCGCAGAAATCCCCTCTGAGCCTGAAACTATCCCCGATACTCCCGTATCAAGACCCGTTCTTGTAAACGAGCTTACCCCCGATACGGATTCTGCACCCGTGACGTACACGGACAGAAAAAAGAAGCAGGGCAGAAAAAATAAGAAAAAGCTCAAGCAGATGCCCGATTTCTCCGAGCCCCTTCCCGAGGTAATCCCCGAATTCCTGAAAAAAGAAATCGAAAAGCAAAAGTCCCACAAGGGTGAATAACTCCCCTTTTTCATAATGAAAACAACACACGAATATCATATAAACAGCAGGATTTATCCGCAGAAAAGAGGTCACACATGAAAAAATTTATGGACAGCGATTTTCTTCTTTCCACCGAAACGGCAAAGACCCTTTTTGCCGCCGCAAATGAAGAGCCCATCTTCGACTGGCACTGCCACCTTCCCCCCAAGGATATTTACGAAAACAAAAATCCCCGTGACATTGCCGAATTATGGCTTTCTGCCGACCACTACAAATGGAGAGGCATGAGAGGTGTCGGCATTGATGAGGAATTCATTACGGGAAATAAGACCCCCTACGAGAAGTTCAAGGCGTGGGCATCGGCTATGCCCAACTTCATCGGCAACCCCCTTTACCATTGGACTCACCTTGAATTACAGAGATATTTCGGCATTTACGAGACATTAAACGAAAAGACTGCCGATATGATATGGGAAAAGGCTAACAGAATGATAGCTGAGGGCGGATTTACTCCCCGTGAGCTTATAGAAAAATCAAAGGTTTTCTGCGTGTGCACAACGGACGACCCTGCAGATACCCTCGAATATCACAAGCTTTTAGCGGAGGATAAGAGCTTTAAGTGCAAGGTTCTTCCTGCCTTCCGTCCCGACAAGGCTCTTGCAATCGAAGCCCCCTCCTTCCTTCCCTGGCTTTCCGCCCTGGAAGAGGTATCGGGTGAAAAAATCGATACCTACGAAAAGCTGAAGAGCGTTCTTCTTACAAGAATTGAGCTTTTTGAAAAAATGGGATGCCGTGCTACCGACCACGCCTTCACTCCCGTGCCCTATAAGAGAATGACAGACTGCGAGCTTGAAAGCGTATTTTCAAAGGCTCTTAAGGGTGAGGCTCTCACAGCCGACGAGGCAGAGGGCTACCGCACGGAGCTTTTCCGCTTCCTTGCCAAGGAATATCATAAAAGAGGCTGGGGTATGGAAATCCACATCGGTCCCCAGAGAAACAACAACACGAGAATGTTTAAGAAATTAGGCGCCGATGCAGGCTTTGACTCCATTGCAGACAACGAGGTTGCCTTCAAGCTTTCCCGTCTTCTCGATTCCCTCGATGAGGAGGAGGCACTCCCCCGCACCGTGCTCTTCACCCTTAACCCCAAGGACAACTATGTGCTTGGCACCATGCTCGGAAACTTCCAGTCCACCGAAGCCGCTTCAAAGATTCAGTTCGGCACAGCCTGGTGGTTCAACGACAACATTGACGGTATGCGCGAGCAGATAAAGGCTCTCGGAAACCTGGGTGTGCTGTCAAAGTTCATCGGAATGGTAACGGACTCACGCTCCTTCCTTTCCTACCCCCGTCACGAATATTTCAGAAGAATCGTCTGCGAATTCATAGGAAACCTTGTGGAAAACGGTGAATATCCCGATGACATCGCCTTCCTTTCAGAGGTTGTCCGTGACATTTCCTTCCGCAACGCTAAGGAATATTTCGGTCTTTAAGGAAAATTTCACCCCGGCAAAATATAATACAATCACACCCCAACGACAGGAGAATTGTGATGAACGTACTTCGTTTTCTTACCCCAAAGATAGAAGTTGAATATGTAAACATTGACAGCACCGTAAGGCAGGGACTTGAAAAAATGCGTTACCACGGCTACGCCGCCATTCCCGTAATTGACGACGAGGGTCTTTACAAGGGCACCGTCACCGAGGGCGACTTCCTGTGGGCTTTATATAACAACAACAATCCCGACCTTAAAAAGCTTGAAAAAACGGAGCTGAAAACCATCATCCGCCACGACTACCAGCCCGTTCTTGCATCCGCCTCTATTGATGAAATCCTCACCCGTGCCTACTATCAGAATTTCGTCCCCGTGGTTGACGACCGCGGTGTATTCATCGGAATCATCAAGAGAAAAGAAATCATAAAGCATCTTGCGAACATACAGATTGATTTACCGTAAAGGAAATTTAAGCTATGGATTACTTACACGACGACATCCGTCTTTGTGCCACAATTGTTTCCGATACCCACATTGACGTCAGGCACCCCGTAAAAATCGTGCCGATGTACCTTCTTATGTCGGCGCTTAAAGGTGCGAAGAAAAGCCGTTCAGATGCCTTTATCACCGTTGGAGACACCACCTCCGAGGGAACTGCCGTCAACTGGGCGCTGGCACGCAAATGCTTTAAGAAGGTACCCGATGCCGCAAGAAAAATCATCCTCACCGTGGGCAATCACGACGGTTGGAATGATGACGGCGGCTATGAGACGGCAAGGCGTGAGTATTTCTCCGCCTACCGTGACATCTGCAAAAGAGAAATCACAACCACCTACTTTTCCGAAATAATAAACGGCTGTTACTTTATATGCATCGGCACGGACTCCGACAGCGGCTGTCAGGCAGCTATCAGCGACACCCAGATGGAGTGGTTCAGAGCCGAAACGGAAAAGGCAGGACAAACGGAAAAGCCCATATTCGTATTCTGCCACCAGAGCCTCAACGGCAGGCACGGACTGCCGAGAACCTGGGACAGAAAAGAGGACCCGAACCGTGCTCCCGACGAGGGCGGTGTCGGCGCAAGAAGTGAGGAAATAGCGGAAATTCTTAAGAAATACAAGAACGTTTTCTATTTCAGCGGTCACTCTCATATGGGACTTTCAGGTGAAGATATGCTGAAAAACGAGGGCTACTCAACCTTCGAAACCGAGGACGGTGTGACCCTTATAAATCTCCCCTCCCTCTCCTGCGGAAACCACCACGGTGAACTGCAGGGACTCGGCATCGGTCTTCAGCTTGAAATTTATGATACGAAGGTAGCTTTAAGACCTAAAAACTACATTTCGGGAAAATGGATTAAAAAGCTCAGCATAAAAGACGGCAAGCCGTATTACGAAAAAGAGCTCACTTAAGAAAAGCAACACAATAAAATGCACCGGCATACAGAACGTATGTCGGTGTTAATTTATATATATCTCTCTTCATTGCGGCATTATTATAGCACAAACGGGAAGGGCAAATCAAGGGCAAAACGGGGGTTTATGAAAAAAATTTTCCGTGAATTTTCAGCCTTTTTTTGTGCAATGTGAACAAATGTTCGATATTTTTCATCTATTTCAGCCATTTCTCCGACATTTTCGGCATATTTGTATAATATTTATCATTCACGATGTAGGGGACGGCCCTCGGAAACATTGTCGCATTGCTTCCCTTGGTGACGCCCCACGGTGTGGGGAGATGTCTGCAAAGCAGACAGAGGGGACGGCCACCGTAAGAGGCGAAC
>JAZOWG010000224.1:0-3296 GCA_045659105.1 Acutalibacteraceae bacterium | reverse complement strand
CAGCATCTGCATTTGTGCTGTGAACACCCGATTCATCACAGCCGATATTCTGCACATATGAATATCTGGGATAAACCGTGAGCCAATTATTTTTCACATGATGCGCACCAAATCTTACAGACCAGGATGATCCGTTACCCTTTGTTTGCCTGTAAAGGCGGATAAAGCGGTCACTGCCGTTGTAATTAAGTCGTCTTATAAGTGAAGGATTTTTGTAAAAATCGGAAATTTCCTTCAGCTCCCAATCCACATTCTGCCAACGGTCTACCCATGTAGCCCATGACCAGCTGCAGGAGCGGTATGCTGTAAAAACATCATTTTTGTAATCAATAGGAAATTTAATCTGCGGAATATATCCCGCAACACTTCCTATCTTCTTATTTTCGGAATAAAAATCAAGGGCATTATTCATATACTTGAGGAAATGTTCTGAGGGCATACAGTCGTCTTCAACGACAATTACCCTGCCGTATTTTTCGATAATTTGGGTAACACCTGCAATAACAGACCTTGCGAGTCCTTTATTTTCGGCACTTTCTGTTACGGTAACACTTCTGAAAAAGCCGTCATTTTGTATTTTTTTCAGTTCTTCTCTTACTTCATTAACCTTTTTTGCCCCATCTTCATTCTTCGGGCCATCAGAAAAAATAAACAAATCTGAAGCCTTTGCCTCGGGACAAAGAGACAGTGCTTTATAGGTCTTATTAAAATGGTCTGCTCTGTTATAAACAAACATAACAATCGGTGCAAAGCTCATTTTATTTCTCCTTAATATTAGTAAGAATATCGTTATAAGCAAAGAGCAGATCATCTGCGTTATTCTTTGCATTATGAGTAACACGTGCTCTCTTTTTGCCGTTTTCAGACAGCTTAAGTGCTAATTCATCATTATCAAAAATCTGTTTGAGATTCCAGGCAAGAAGCTTCGGGTCATCATTTCTGTAGAACAAGGCTTCCTTCTTATCCTCTGCCATATCTGAAGCTCCGCCCACATAAGCAGATACACAGGGAGTTCCTATCATCATAGCTTCACCCAAGGTATTGGGACTGTTTTCTATAGCAGAACACAAAACGTAAGCGTTAACGGAAGAAAGCTTCGCTGCCACCTCGTGGGCTTTAAGAGGACCTGTGAATTCAACGTGACTATTCACACCGAGTTCAGTGATAAGCTTTTTAAGATAAGCCCCGTAACCTTTCTTTATAAATGAACGGGAATCGCTGTCACTGAAGGGCGGATAACCTGCTATATAAAGCTTTACGTCAGGATATTCTCTTATTAACTGCGGCAATGCCATAATTACAAAATGGACACCCTTAAGAGCATAATATCCGTTACCGACGTATATTGAATGTTTTTCTATATTATCGATTTTCCAATCTGTTTCATAAAAAGGCGTTCTTAAAACTCTATTGCAGGAATAGTATTTTGCCGCAGGATTTATTGCATAAGAATGTGCTCTGTCCCAGGTTGTTCTGCCAAGGATATAATCAGCCTTTCCGATTATTTCTCTCTCAGGCTTCATTCTCGGCTTATACCACAAAACCTTTCTCAGATGAAGAAGCCACGCTGCCATAATTGAAGTAAGAGATTTTGAAAACATCATATCGTCAATTTGCAGCTGACCGCACTGATAATTATACTGACCGTTTAAGATTCCCTGAAGCGATACAATTACAGGGACAGCTTCTTCCTTGCAGTAATCAATCATAGCTTTGGCATGGAGAAACTCGGTACCTTCAATCTGGACAATATCGGGCTTGAAATCAAAAGCAATTTCACTGCATCTTGCTTTTATTGTGTTTACATCCGCGGTATCGGAATAACCGAGACTGTAATATGTAACACCATTGATTTTCTCCTTAAAAACAGAATCTGCAGAGCACTTACATGCAATTGCAAGCTCAATATTTTCGACCTTTCTAAGCTCTGAAGCCATAGCCTCTACCCAACCGCCGAGCACCTCAGTTTTTATTCCGAGCGTCACAGCCGGCTCTTCAGGTATCAGATTTACCGTCCAGAGAATTCTCATAATTATCACCTGTCCATTTCAGTATTGCCTCAAGGTATAATGGCAACACAATAAATATCATGCCGGAAAAAGCATAAGTAAACGAATCAAGAATTGAAACCGTCATAATTGCAACAAGGGTAGCATTGCATGTACGCTGTATATACTTGTTTGCATATTTTCGTTTATATGAATTCGGCACAAAATATATCATAAAGCAATATATTGCACCGCCCCATAAGCCGTATTTAGCAAATGTATCAAGCACCGCAGAATGACCGCCGTCGCTGCCTCTCCACAAAGCACCTATAACCGGATAAACAAAAATACTTTTTATACTTGCCGAATATCTGGACATACGTGCAGCAATTGAGCCGGATGCATCACCGCTTTCAGCAGATGCTATAAGGTCATTTACTTTATTATGCACCGCACGGCTCGGGAAGGTTTCAAGAATCCAATTACGGAACCCCTCGACATTAAGAATTAAATACATTATGGTTACAAAAATTATCAGAGCCACAAAAAATGCCTTTACTCCGCTGTTGCCGCGGTAGAAAAGAAGAAGAAAAGTACCGACAGCAGTAGTAAATATAGCAATTGAATACCCGGCATTAAAAATAACCAGCAAAAACGAACAGATATTTACCGCACCTAAAGCAAAAAACAGTTTATTATTCTTAAAAGCACTTAATGTCCATTGAAGAAGTGCAGGAAAAACACAAACCTGCGGATAAATAAGGCTGTATCCGCCGATTCCCTGACGTAAATACTGATACATATTCGCATCATCACGTACAAGCTGACGGGCAAGTGACGGGTCTTCAAGAAGAGCAGAGTATGTTCTGAAATTGAATACTGTCAGAAGAATAAGCACAACGGGGACTATCATTTTCAGCTCGTCCCATTGCTTTTTGTAATACTGGCATATTATGAAACAGATTACAATCATAAAATAGGAAATCTGTTTTATGATTCCGCTGGCTTTTCCCGTATCTATATAAGTTACACCGACAACAGCCACAAGAAAAACCAAGGCAAAAATTGTATTTGTTTCAATAAGAAGCGGCTTTTGTCTTAAAATAAGAATTAACGCCCAAAGCCCTGCAAAAGCAACACCTAAAAGGCGGTATATCATATCAATTTCCATAAAAGGAGAAATTGTCCAGACGACAATATATAACACCGAAAACATCTGAATAGTTCCGTAATTTATTCCTTTTTTCAGCATATTTTCTCCTTTCGTAAAAATTTATTTCAAGAATTCCTTACACAAATCAACATAAT
>JAZOWG010000223.1:0-9012 GCA_045659105.1 Acutalibacteraceae bacterium | reverse complement strand
TCCCCTACAATAATTACAACCTTTTTGAACGGGCGGGGCAACCCCGCCCCTACCGTAATTTTTTCTCCTCGGGCAATTCTCCGAATTCCGACCTCCGAACTCCGAATTTTTAGGGTAGTTAGTAAATCTACAGAAGTTATAAACTTGTGAGGCAGTTGTAAAAATTAAAGCCTGTAGGGGACGACAAGCGAAAAAAATAAATTTTTGTGTTCTCGGAAAAAACTGCTGACTCTAAATATGATTTATGCAATAAATAATTCAGGATAAAAAAACAGCATAAGTCAGATTTTTCAGACTTATGCCGTTAATAAATATAATTACAATTTTAGTTCTTGTTTCTTCTCATTTCGGCAAGCTCACGGTAGTCAATAAGCTTTATTCCGTGGGTCTTAAAGGCTGCGTGGGTTTCGGGGTCCTTCATTACGAGATATTCCCAGTATCTTCTCTGCCAGGTTCCCGTGATTGACTTCATTTCGTCGGTGGGCATTGCGGGATGCACGTAGGTTTCGGAAATACCCTCAGGAATCTTTATGAGATATTCAATGAAGTTATACTTGAATTCCTCGTAGGTCTTGCCCGTTTCGATATTTTCGGGGAAGATAAGGTAGTCGGGCATGGGAACGTTGTTCTTTTTGCCGAATAACCCTGAAAGCACGCTTGCAACGGAGAAAAGCCATACGGGTGTGCCCTCGGGACACTGAGGTGTGTAGGGCTTGGAGAACATACGGAAGGGATAACCCTTCTTACCGCAGACTGCGAGTGTCTTGGGAAGCATAAGAAGCTTGCCGTTCATTCCGTAAAGTGCGCCCATGTGGCTGTCGATATGAGAGGGCTTCATACCCTTGTTTTCGCAGTATTCAATCTGTGCAATAGTTTCCTTTACAGCCTCGTCATAGTCGCAGTGTGCCTCGAAATCCTCACTCTCGGGCCACATTCTGCCATGCTCGTTCTGAAGCGAGGGAAGACCCGTCATTGCACCCCAGGGGAAGTTTTCCTGCCATTCGTTTGTGTGGGTAAGGTGCACACCGATAGCGAACTCGGGATGGTCAATTGAGAACTGAATAGCCTCATCGGCACCGGGGCAGGGAGTCATAATGGTGGATGAAAAAATGGAGCCGGACATAAAAAGGTCCATAACCGCCTCGTTGGCGGAGTGGCAGAGTCCGAAGTCATCGGCATTGATTATAAGGAATTTCTTAGGCATAGGTTTTCTCTCCTTTATATTTATGAGGATATATTAACAAAAGTTTAACACAAAGTCAAGGAATCATAATTTAACGGTATTTCCGTTAAATTATGATTTATCTGTATCCGACAAGCACTGCAAGCATCATAACCGCAACGGAAATAATGCCTTCGATTACAAACAGCGGCCAGGAGAATTTAAGCCATTTCGTGTAGGATACACCCACAAGACCTATGGCAATAATCATAATACCGCTTGTGGGGTACAGAAGATTCGTAAAGCCGTCTGCAAGGCAGAAGGACAGCACAACGCTGTTTGAGGAAAGTCCGATAAGATGAGCGAGTGGCAGTACGAGAGGCATAACAAGGAATGCCTTTGCCGTGCCCGAGCCTATAAAGAACTCAAGAAGGGCAATGAATACGAAGATAAGAAGAATTGCACCGAAGGGGTTCATCCCCTCAATAATACCGTGAATATAGTGAAGAATGGTGTGCATAATCTTACCCGTATTGAGTATGTAAGCCACGGAAATAACGATAACGATAAGAGGGATTGCGGGAGCTACGGCTTTTATGCCCTCACCGAAGCCCGAGAGAAGATTTTTACCTCTGACACCCGTAATAAGGGCAGCGGAGATACCGCCTGCAACAAAGAAAACGGCAATACCGCCCATGGAGATTACTCCCCCTGCTTTAATAATGAAATCGGTGGCAATACAGACAAATGCAAGACCGAGGCAGATACCGAATGCCTTTGCGGCTTTGCCGGCCTTCTTGTCGGCAAGCATAGCATCAATGTCGCTTACGGTGTATTTTTCACGAAGAGCCTTATCACTGTCAAAAGAAAGGCTCTTTTCGGGATTTTTTTCAATTCTCTTAGCGTAAAAGAACAAAAATGAGTAAAGGCCTGCAAACACAAGGGCAAAGACTATAAGACGAAGCCACAGTCCCGAGAAAATCTCAATGTCCCCGGCGAGCTTCTGAACGGTCATAACATTGAAGGGATTGAAGGTAGCGGCGGTAAAGCCGAAGGCTACGGCAATGAGGCTCATTCCAAGTCCCACAAGGGAGTCCCATCCGAGAGCAAGGGAAATTGCAACGGCAATAGGCACTAAGGTTACGCTTTCCTCCAAGATTCCCGCCGTAGAAGCAAGTGCCATACAGAAAAGCGTCAGCACCGCCATAAGAAGGTATTTTCTGTGAGAGAATTTCCTGACAACAAGGGCTACAAGGTATTTCAGCACTCCGCATCTGTCAAGAAGCAGAAAGGTGCCTCCCATAAGTACAATAAAGGCAATTATGAGAATACCCGTCATTCCCGTGTCTCTGGTCTCACTGTCGGCAAAAACCATAACGGGAGCGGCTATAATCTTCCACAGAGGCATCGTATAGTCCTCTAAGGGCTGATACTCACTTTCCTGAGTAATTGAATACTTTCCCGTTTCCTCATCAAGGAAGGTGTTATATTCACCTCGGGGCAGAATTCGGGTCAGCGCACCTGCAAGAATATACACAGCAAGAAGAATTGCAGTAATGCTTATTATGGTTTTTTTATCAATATGAAGTCCGTCCGTTTTCTTCTTTTGAGTCATAATACTTCTCCGTTATTTCTTTATCTTATCCCAGTATTCCTTTGCAGCCTGCTCGGTTTTATTGTCTCCGTAGGTGTAATATTTTCTGTCCTTTATGCTGTCGGGGAGATACTGCTGCTTTAACCAGTGGTTTTTATAATCGTGAGGGTATTTATAATGCTGACCCTTTATTTCGGCATCCTCACCGTCAAAATGCTTATTCTGAAGGTGTCTCGGCACGGGGCCTGAGTTTCCTGCTCTTACGTCCGCCATTGCCATATCAATTGCCGCCTCGCCCGAATTGGATTTCGGAGAATTGCAAACGAGTATCACGGCATCCGCAA
Organism: Acutalibacteraceae bacterium; assembly: GCA_045659105.1. GTDB lineage: Bacteria > Bacillota > Clostridia > Oscillospirales > Acutalibacteraceae > RUG806. The sequence continues at coordinate 5,912 of JAZOWG010000223.1, read as the reverse complement.
GGGGAATTCGGGCCTCGGGAAGACCTACCTGCATTGCTATATCACAGGCGGATTTTACAATGGGAATAATCATAGGATATGCAAGTCCCACGTCCTCGCAGGCACACACCATAAGCCTTCTTGTGGCTGATATAAGGTCTCCTGCCTCGAGAATACGGGCAAGATAGTGAAGTGCGGCATCAGGGTCGGAGCCTCGCATAGACTTCTGATAGGCAGACAGAAGATCGTAGTATTCATCCCCCTGCCTGTCATAATGGGCGGCGGTTTTCGTGCTTACCTGCCTTACCGCCTCAAGGGTGATTAATTTCTTTTCGTTCTCCCTTGCCCTCGGAGAGCCGAGAACTGCAAGCTCAACAATGTTTGCCGCCTTTCTCATATCACCGCCGCAGGAATGGGCTATATGAGGAATTACACCGTCCTCGATTTCCAGCTCCTCTCCCGTCTCCTCAGCCATACACTTAAAGGCTCTTTGGATACCGCCTTCGGCATCCTCGGGAGAAATGCTCTTGAATTCAAATACTGTGGAACGGCTTAAGACTGCCGAATATATGTAAAAATGGGGATTCTCCGTTGTTGATGCTATAAGGGTGATATCCCCGTTTTCTATATACTGCAAAAGGGTCTGCTGCTGTTTTTTATTGAAATACTGAATCTCATCAAGATATAAAAGAAGTCCGTTCGGGGCGGCTATGGTGTTGATTTCACCGATAACCTCCTTTACATCGGAAAGAGAGGCACTCGTGCAGTTGAGAATATGAAGTCTCTTTTTCGTTGCGGCGGCAATGATTCTTGCCACGGTGGTTTTGCCCGTACCCGAGGGGCCGTAGAAAATGAGATTGGGAATATTTCCCGATTCTATGATATTGCGAAGCACAGCGCCCTCGGAAAAAAGATGGCGCTGACCCGATATTTCACCGAGTGTCTTCGGTCTTATTCTGTCTGCAAGAGGTGTTGACATGGGAACTCCTTATGTAAAATTTGTCAGAGACAAATTTTAAGTGATGTTCATTCCTGCGGAATGAGTGATGTTGCTTCGCAGTGATGTTCGTGTCACTGACACGAGTGAAGTATTTCCCTATGGGAAATGTTTCGGAAGCCTGACGGCTTGCTCCGCTTCGCTCTATAAAGCTGAAAATTTACAATTTATAAGCTCCGACCTCATAATATGAGGGACAATGCCTCGGAGCGTGTTCTGGCATCGGAGCGCATACTGCCTCTGAGGGCAGAGGTTGTGGTTTTTGCACCTGCGGCTCTGGCACCCCTCATAGTCATACAAAGGTGCTCTGCCTCAATAACAACGGCTACACCCTGAGGCTCAAGGTGCTCCATAAGAAAATCTGCAATCTGCGAGGTGAGACGCTCCTGAATCTGCGGTCTTCTTGCAAAATTATCCACAATTCTTGCAAGCTTTGAAAGACCGATAACCTTACCCGAGCCGGGAATATATACGATATGAGCCTTGCCCACAAAGGGGAGCAGATGGTGCTCGCACATTGAGTAAAGAGGAATATCCCTTACAACCACCATTTCCTCGTTTTTTTCCTCGTTGAAAATTTTAAGATGCTGCTCGGGGTCGTTCTCAAGTCCTAAGAAAACCTCCTCATACATCCTTGCAACTCTCTTCGGGGTTTCAAGAAGCCCCTCTCTGTCGGGGTCTTCGCCTATGGCAATAAGGATTTCCCTTACCGCTCTTTCAATTCTCTCTTTATCCATAACCAAACTCCTTATTCCGTATATGTAACGGTAAAACAGGATGATACAAATTTATTCTTCATCAGGTTGAACTGGAACTGATTATAGCCCGACAGCACTCTGTCACCCACCCTGATTTTCGTGACATAGCCTCTGTCCTCATCCATTGAAGCGGTGTGAGACAGAATCTCGAGCCACCCGGAAGGATTTTCCGACAGAGCAATTGACGGGTCGTAGCCGTGAATCAGCTCCTTCAATTCAGCTGAGGTGTAGGTAAACTGCTTTATGAATATGGGATTTTCCATATCGAAATGGCTCTTTACGGGCTGAAGATAGGAATAGGGATAGCCCCATACGCTCTCTGCCGAGGCTGTGTAGCCTGCCGCAAGACCGCTGTATACCGCAAGGATGGGCTTTTCCTCACCCTTTACGGTTATGTACTGTCCGAGCACCTCTTTAACAAGCTCCTTGAGATTTTCGGGGATGGTTTCATATTCCCCTTCGTAGGCTACGCCTACGTCCCAGCGGCTTTCAACTTCAAAATCAAAGCTCATAAGATTAGTGAAGATGCAAAGGGTCATAGCCTTTAAGGCTTCCTTATACTTACCCTGCTTCGTAACGCCGTAAATCTCCTGATACACCATACGCACCATAAGCTCCTCGGTGTCACGGGGGACGTGCTGCCAGGACTCCTCACCCGTTTCCTCGTCGGGAAGATAAGTGGGATAAATTACCGTCTCGGGAAATTCCTCTATAAGCTTAATCTCCGTTCCCGTGTAGTAGTGGGAAAGAATTCTGTCGTAGGTGTAGCCGTTATCCTCAAGAGATAAGGCGCCGTACTGTGAAAGTCCCACACCGTGTCCCCAGCCGTAAACCGTAAAGGTAAAGGTATCGGAGGGGGCATTTACGGGAGGTGCCTCGGGCACGGGTACGTCAAAAATATCCTTTTCGGGAGATTTGTTCACAAACTGTGAAAAATCGGAAACAGGTACGTTTACCGTGGTAATATCCGTTTTTTCAAGCCCTACGCAGAGCCTTAAGACGAATCTTGCCTTGTCTGCGGAAAATTTTTCCTTCGCACCGCAGATTTTAAGGTGAGCCTCGGAGTAGGCATCAAGATCAACTGCAAAGCGAAGGGTCTGGCGTGCATCGGAGGCAGTAAGCTCTCCGTCACAGTCCGCATCGCAGTAAAGAAAATCTATTGCTTCTGCCGCCGAAGTAAAGGGCAGAGAGGCTGCCGTAAGACAAATTACGGCAAAAAATGCAAAAATGCGGAAAATTATTCCTTTTTCTCTTTTAGTTCCCCACATACAATCAGCCTACAACAAACTCTTCGGTTGAATTTTCTGAGGTGGCTTCCGCTGAGGAGTGCTCTTCGGTTGAGATTTCAAGGGTTGCCGCAGTCTCAGTCGTAAGCTCATCGGAGGTCTCCTCTTCGGAGGCTTCCTCTTCCGTGGATTCCTCCGCACCGGGAGTATCGTCTCCGAAAATATCATCAAGAGGATTGCCTGCAGGGAAAACCCACTCCATAAAATTGTCGTACCAGGTAGCTATGGAATAGCGGTTAACCGTAAAATAAACCGAAATAAAAATAATAAGTGCGGCAAGCACAGCCGAAGCTGCTGCAATTGCGATTTTATATCTTCTTACCGCCGCAGACTCTCTTGTCTTAACGTCGGTCTTAAAGGCATCGTCATCTGAAAGCACATCACAGACAAAAACGCACAGGTCACCGCAGCAGCGGCTGAGGAAGGCGGAAATATCCTCACCGGGTAAGGAGTGCACCTCTCTTACCGCAGTTTCTCTTTCATTGGAAACTGCAAGATAAACAATCTTCTCACTTTCGGGGCTGTCTCCCGTGTAGAATGCATTTGAAATTGCCACGGAATAGGGGCAGGACATAAGCTCGGCGGCTGTGATTGAAAGATTCACAACGTAGTCAACGGGCTGTAAGCTGCCTCTTTTTTCGGCAAGAGGAGAAATAACAACCTTGCCCTCGGGTCTTTCCTCAAGATTCAGGTATTCCTTCAGGAAATTGGCTGTATTGGTGCCTGCTACGGCAAGAGAAGCATTACGGGAGGTAAGAGCCTCGTAAAGCTTGTCGCCGTTATACTTTTTAAGTGCATCCGTCTTTATATCCACGTGATATGAGGCATTGAGATAAGGCACCAGCTGAGTTGTGACAAGAACAGAGGTTCTTGCCTTTTCAAGAGGCAGTAAAATTATGGTCTGATTGCCGTTTGCAACCGAAAAGCCGGCATAAAGACCGTCGGCAAGCACAAAGGTATTTGCGTTTCCGGGAACGAATGCGTGAGCAGCGGCAAAGTCGCTGTCCTCCTCCCCGGTATCCTTTCCCAGAGCCTCACAGGCCTTGCCGAGAAGCGTGCTGTCGCAGGAGAGCGTAAAGCCGAATGCCTTGGAGAGCATCTTCTTCGTCGTGCCGAACTGCTCCGTGTCTGCTATAAAAACAAGAGCATGGGAATCGGAAACCGCCCTTGCAATATCTGCGGTTGCATCCCTTATGGTATCAAAGGACTGAATATCTCCGTCGTCTGAAAGGTGCGAAGCAAAAATCTGCTTGAGCTCCTCCTCAGTACGGGAAACGGATGCGTGATTTTCAGTGCCCAGTAAAAAAAATCTTATCTTCATAATCTTTCCCTTTTCACTTTTTGCTGTTATGCCGCAGGGGCGGCTGTTGTTCCGTCAGAGGGTGCCTTGGCGGTCGTCTCTGAGGACGGTGCCTTGGTGGTCGTCTCTGAGGACGGAGCCTTCGTGGTTTTCTCGGAGGACGGTGCCTTCGTGGTCTTCTCGGAGGACGGAGCCTTGGTGGTCTTCTCCGAGCCCGATGCCGGCTTTGAAGGCTTCGTTGTCTTTTCCTCACTGCCTGAGACAGATGAGCTTGTGCCCGGCTCCTCACCCGTGGGAGCATCGTCGCTGAACGCCGTGTCCGTGGTAGCCTCAACCTCTACCCAGTTACCGTTTTCATCGGTTTCGAGGATTATGGGCTCTGTAAGCTTTTCATAAGGATTCGTAAGCCCCATCTGGTCGTAATAAGCCTGGGGATAACGTGCATTATGGTTGAAGGATGCCTTTGAAACGTCAACCTGAGCACTCTCACCGTCTCTTAACAGACGTGCAAACACAACAAGACGTCCGCCGTCAAATATATCCTGATAGCAGGTATAAAGAGTAAGAATCTTATCGTCTGCATTTACGTCAACGGGAGTGTTTATCATACTTCTCTCATCAATACCCCTTAACATTTCCGTAAACTGTGCCTTACTGCTGAAATCGGTAATAAGGTAGGAGAAAAGATGGCCTCTGTCGGCGGCTGTGGTGGAATTTGTAAGCATAACCGCAAAAACCTTCCACTGTGTCTTTTCGTAAAGGGTCTCAAGAGTGATTACGGGTGCCTTCTTATAGCCCTCAAGCTTCATATATTCCGTAAGCTTGTTAAATCCCAGCTTATCGTGGGTATTGTGGCCGTAGATTATTGTATTTTTGCTTAAGCTGCCCTTTTCCGTGCTGCAGCGGTAATCGATATAAGGATTTCCGTAACGGCTGTACTGTCCGTAAAGATTCTTCCACAGATAGTAATTGGGGGAGCTTCTGTTAAGAAGCAAGGGTGAGAAGAAATCCATCTCGGGAATTCTTAAAGCACCTGCAGCATCCTGATTCACGGCATAGAGGTCTGCGAATTTCAGCATCATACCCTCGGGGAAATCCACGTCGGGGTACCGCTCCTTTATATTCTCCCAAAGCTGCTTTATCTCAAAATCAAAAAGCTGCTCCTCATCATAGCTGTCAATGGTCTGCTCCCATTTTCCGAAGTCCTCGACTCTTTCTCTGTATCCGAAGTAGTAGAAAACCATATAGGAAAGTCCCAGCACTAAAAGCACAAAGGAAACGTCCATAACAATTTTTCTGATTTTCTCACCTGTCGGGTCATTTTTCTGCGGAAAGCTGTCCTTCACAAAGCGCCTGAAATTCGCTTTTGAGAAACGGGACGTAAAATAATTTGTGACGGCTTCCTTAAAGGTCAGGCCGTAGAGCGTGACCTCAGGTGCGTCTGCCCTTTTTATAATGCGTGCGGGCTCGTCAAAATTTTTATTTTCTCTCACTTACAAAACTGTCCTTCCGGTAGTAATACTTTCGCAGGTGCGGCAGCACCGATTGAAAGTTTTGGTTGAGCTTTTTCAAAAGCTCACGGTGTCAAGAGG
>JAZOWG010000222.1:0-5100 GCA_045659105.1 Acutalibacteraceae bacterium | reverse complement strand
ATTGCCTTGATTTTGCTCGGTTTATCCGTTCTTCATCATTTTTTCCTATCCCCTTAAAGTGAGCTGTAAAAAAACTCTCGTTTTTTACAGCCCTTTTTTCTGTCAGAATATCAATTTTTCCGCTTTTCCGTAAGCTTTTTTTCGACTATTCCTGCAATCGGCGCAGTAGCTGCAATTACCATATAAAGTATAAATAACACATTGCCCAACGAATTTTTTTCTCCGACATTTATATCAAGCACTCTGAAGGCAATATCTGCACCGTAAACAACAGAACCGATAAACGGCACGGCAATAACAGAGACTGCTGCTGAAAGTGAGTCAAATACCTCTTCACCTGTTGAATTCTCCAACTCACCTAAAACCACAGCAAGCAGTATACTGATAACGGGAATCAATATTACCGCAGTAAACACAGCAAAAAATACCGTTTTTCCGTTTTTCGCAGTCTTTATTCCGAAAAATATGCAAGCCGCCCACAAAGCCCCGGGGAAAATTATCGGAAGGGCAGATGAAAAACCAAATTCGATGCCGTCTCCGAAGGTCGGCAAAAAGCCCGTTATAAGAATACCTGCCGCCCAGATTAAAATACCGATAATCAATCCGAAGAAAAACTGGCTTTTTTTAGTTTTTCCCATAAAAACAACTCCTTATCTTTTTCGGTTAAGCCCAAGCTCCTTGTAATCATATTCCTTGTCTTTTCCAAATCCCGTAATTTCCGAATATGCAAGCTTTCCGTCAACAAAGACAAGGTCTGTATAAATATTTGCATTTATCGAATAATCGCTTCTGTCTTCATATTCTGAACGGAAATTCAGAATTTCCGCATCGGCTTCAAAATCAAAGCAAGCAGTTTCAAGAAAAGCCACGGATGAGGGGAATTTTTTCAGAACGTCTTCCCTGCTGTCCCCCTCCTTCAGAGTAAGGTAGTTTTCATAACACCTTGCAGTATCCTCATTTCTCCATATTCCGAGAGCCAAAGTCCGTTTATTGTACAAGTAAACCTGCTTAAAGCTCAGATTATTATCCGAAAATGCGACGATAATAACGGTGTCATTATAAAGATCCCTAACAGCATAGTCTGAATTTTCAATAACATAAACCTTTGAGCCGGTCATTGAATATCCGGGTTCAAGGTCAGGAAGGTAATATACGCCGTCATCCTTTTCGTACTCTCTGAAGCCGTATTTTCTCAGAAGAATTCCCACATCGGTTTCAGTCATATTTTCGGTCAGCTCTTCATAAGCCTCAGTTCCCTTTTTGGTATCAATCATACGCACAATACTGCCGCTCATAATATTGCTGTCCATAAATGAATATTGCCGTGCAGCAAAGGAAAAAACAACGGTTGAAGTGATAACAAGTGTAAAAATCAGCAGAAAATGCAGTACGAGAGGCTTTTTCTGTCTTACCTTTTTTGATTTCCTCTTTCTTTTTGAGTCAGTAAATACCAATACGGTTAATATAAGCCCCGTGATAAGCAGCACAAGCATTATTACGCCCACAAGACTGGGAGCTAAATAGTCAACTGCTTCACTCGTATCGGAAATTATGCGGTTTACATCAGGTGCATTTTCGGGAATTTTCAGCAAGGCACAGATTATAACAATTATACCTATAGATACACTCTGAAAAATACCGCTGGTAAAAAGAAATGTCAGCAGATTCAGAAGCATATACACAGTCACAGATAAAAGCAGATATGCATTTTTTCTTCTGTAGCCGTACATATACATAAAAATTATACTGCCTGTAAATGAGGCACTTATAAAATAATGCAAAACCGTGGGATAATCCGAAGTGGTGTCTGCAGAAAAGAGAAGAAAACCGGTAAAAATTGCAAAAACACATATTGCCGATAATACAATAAAAGCAATTATGCCGGGAAGCCTTTCAAAACGGTAGATTTTCCCGAAGGACTGACGGATTTTCTCAGGGTCACCCATACTTTTCACAGCTTCGGCAGCACTCTCATCATCACTCATTCCCGATTCTGCAAGAAATTCTACCTTCTCGTAAACATGAGCCTCCAGCTCTCTTTCGAGCATTTTACGTCTGTAACGGGGCAGTCCCTTAGGACAGCACTCCCATATAAAATCATCAATTACGTCATGTTGCCGCATTCAAAGCACCCCCTATGAGCACCGCATTGACAGCTCCGACATACTCCTCCCATTCCTTTTTTGAATCACAAAGAAGCTTTATTCCCTTGTCCGTGATATGATAATATTTTCTCATACGGGAATCCTCAACGGCATCCCAATAGGATGTCACCATCCCGTCCTTTTCGAGCGCGTGTAAAACGGGATACAGCGTACCCTCATTGAACTGAAACACCCCGTAAGACAGCCCCTCAAGATATCTTATCATCTGATAACCGTAAAGGTCCTGCTTTTCAAGCACAGACAAAACCATAAGCGTAACACTGCCCTTGCTGACATCTTTTTTGAGTTTCATAATAATCATCCTTTCAGAATTATTAATAAGCAGCCCAAAGCCTGCAAAAAAACAACAATAAACTACCCCAAATAAGCATTTATCTTAAAACAGCCCTCGATTATCGAGGTATCTTTTTAAGCAGTCAGGGTGAAGCTGGCTGATTTTTCCAAAAAAAACTGTTTTAACAAAGTCTAATAATCACAAGACCTCGGTTGCCGAGGCATCTTTTATGCAGTAAGGGAAAATCAGATTGCTTTACCAAAAAACTGATTTGACAAAGTATAGTAGCCACAAAACCTCGATTATCGAGGTATTTTTAATAAAACCATACAAAAAACAGCTTAGCTAACTGTCTTTCCGCTCGGAGCCTTCTGCCGCAAGCCCTCGGTTCCGAGGCATATTTTATCAAAAGTGGCATATTAAGCGCTCTCCCCTGCGATACCATAAACAAAGTAAGGTAAGATAAAGCAAATCGAATCAATCACAAAACATCAATTATCGAAGTATCTTTTAAACAGTCAGGGTGAAGCTGGCTGATTTTTCCCAAAAAACTGTTTTAACAAAGTCTAATAATCACAAGACCTCGATTGCCGAGGTATCTTTTATGCAGTAAGGGAAAATCAGATTGTTTTACCTAAAAAACTGATTTAACAAAGTATAGTAATCACAAAACCTCGGTTATCGAGGTATCTTTATTATTGCGAAAGAGATTTCGTGCCCTCTTCCCATACAATATCTTACCTCAGGCAATCAAGCATCAGCCCTCGATTATCGAGGTATCTTTTATAAAATTTGTTGCTCAGAATAAAACTTCCTTGCAACTTACTTTGATTCTGATTTTTCAAAAGCCCTTGATAATCGATGTACCTTGATTATCTATGTATATATTAACAGGAAAAGCTGTCCTTTTTCAAGAGACAGCTTTAATAAAATTATATTGTCTGCATTGTATTTTTTGCACAAATGATTCACAGAATGAATCTATATCATAAAAAGATACACGGGGATTAATATGAGCCAAACGAGAATGAGAATAAAAACAGAATACAGTTCAAGCGTCTTATAACCGTTTTTTCAGGCTGACGAGAATCGAACACATTACGGTTTCGCTCGTCAGCCTAACCTTATCAAAACTCCCGAAAATCGGCAAATGACAGCGATGTGACAAAGCAAAATAAAGGATTTTTTTCGAAACGAGTCCCTTTTATTGGACTGCGAGTGTGCTATAATACAAAATGAAGAAATATTAAGAGGTGCTTTTATGATTTATCTTGATGCTTTCAGCTTTCCTACAGAGGATGATGAGATAGAATTTCTCGCGGGATGTCCGAAATACCGAAGAACCTGCTACAACACAAAATACCCCTTCGGGCTGTATTCCGGAAGAGGTATACCCGAAAGCATTGAATTCGGTGATATCACAATTTTCTGCGGCAATAACGGCAGCGGAAAAAGCACAATGCTTAACGTAATTGCCGAAAAGCTTAAAATAAAGAGGGATTCACCTTTTAACAGAAGCGAATTCTTTGACGAATACGCATCAATCTGCAGATACAGCACCGAGAACAGAATCTCCCCCGACAGCCGTGTTATTACAAGTGACGACGTTTTTGAACGGGTGCTTGATATAAGAAGAATAAACAGCGGAATTGATACAAAAAGGGACTCAATAATAAACGAATGGGTAGAGCTCAGAAGCGGCGGCACGGACACACAGCTTCACGGAATTGACGATTACGACCGATGGAAGCAGGTTCGTGAGGCACGGGACAAGAACATAAGTCAGTCGCAGTATATACGCTCCCGTCTTATGAGAAATGTGGCGGAGCGGTCAAACGGAGAAAGTGCCCTGTCTCTTTTTGTTGATGCCATACACGATAATGCTCTTTATATTCTTGACGAGCCCGAAAACAGCCTTTCACCTATGAATCAGCTTGAGCTTAAATATTTTCTTGAGGATTCGGTACGGCACCACGGCTGTCAGTTTATAATTTCCACCCACTCTCCTTTCCTTCTGTCCCTTAAAGGTGCAAGGATTTATGATATTGATTCGAATCCCGTAAAGATTTCAAAATGGACAGCGCTTCCCTGCGTAAAGGTATACAAAGAATTTTTCGATGAAAACAACTTCAGATTCTGACAAAAAAAACACAGAGCTCAAAAAGAGTTCTGTGTTTATCTTTTATTTCTTCTTTTTACCAAAAAGACCCTTGCCTTTATCTTCATTCAGGGAATTTACATTTCCGGGATTAAGGTCGGCTTCAAACTGTCTCAAAAGCTCCTTCTGTCTGTCGCTGAGCTTTTTGGGAACAACAACCTCAACACGGACGAGCTGATCGCCTCTTGATCTGCCGTTAAGATTCTGGATACCTCTGTCCTTGAGCTTGAATACGTCACCGGGCTGTGTGCCTGCGGGAACGGTATATTTTACGTCACCGTCAAGAGTGGGAACAATAAGCTCACAGCCGAGAGCTGCCTGCACGTAGCTTATGTTTGCCTGATACCATACATTATAGCCGTCTCTCTCAAAGAAGGGATGGCTTCTTACATTGACACCGACACGAAGGTCGCCTGCAGGACCTCCGTTTACACCCTTATTACCCTGAGAACGCACGGAAATTGCCTGTCTGTCGTCAATACCTGCAGGGATATTAACCTCAA
>JAZOWG010000221.1:0-9348 GCA_045659105.1 Acutalibacteraceae bacterium | reverse complement strand
CCCATTTCTTTTATTTCGGAGGCTAATTTTTTCATATCCCCGAATTTTTCATTGGGGTACCAGGGTCCCTCAGTATCATTAACTGACCAGCAGTCGTCAACAACCTCGAAGGGAGGATTATCTATGCCCTTTGAAAGGTCTGCCTGAAGTCTTGCATCGGAAATAATCTGCTCGTAGCAGCTGTCACCGTAGGCATAGTACCAGTTGTTTCCACCGTAGATTTTCTTCTTCGGAAGTCGGGGAGAGGGGCACATTTTTTTGCAGAAATCGTGTATATTTGTGAGTATTTCCGCATTGTCATATTCCTCATAAATGAAGCTTGCGGCGTGAAGGCGTCTTCCATCGAGATGTACACCGCTGCCGCCGTTTCTGACGTCAACCAGTGCCGAAATTCCGTCTTTAGTATAACGGAAGCTGACGAATGAATTACAGCCCGTCTTTACGCCGAAGCAGAAGGATGTTTTTTTGTCTGTCGCAATAAAATACCAGGGCATATATCTGTCATTGTCGGGAAGAGCCTTAAATTCAAGGTCGCCGTAGCTTCTTTCCCATACATCACCAAGAACAAAAATATCATCCTTTACGGGAGCTGTCCAGTGAAGCTCAATAAATTCGGGCTTGTCTTCTTTTGCATAAAGGTATAAATCAAGTCCCTTTTTGCAGGGTATAATTTCAGCCTTTGCGTCACGAACGCCGTTTTCGCAGATAAGCTTTACCGAATATCCGTTTATATCAAATTTCATAATAAGACCCCGTTTCCCTTTTGTTATACAAGAATATTATGCACTAAGGTATTCAATTACGCAAGTGTTTTATTGAGATACGAAAATTTTGCAAAAAAATGTCAGCCTTACGCCTTATATTTCCGTATCTCTATTGACATTTGGAGGGAATATTAATATTATATATTAGTTAAAACTCATTCTGACTTTAAGAAAAGGTGAAAACTTTGTTCGATATAGATAAGTTACTTGAAACCGTTAAAAGAATTCATTTTATCGGTATAGGCGGAGCAGGTATGTGTCCTCTCGCCGAAATTTTACATTCAAAGGGCTATCAGCTTTCAGGCTCCGATAATAACGAAACCGATACCTTACAGAGAATAAGAAATCTTGGTATTCCCGTAGTTCTCGGTCAGAAGGCTGAAAATATAGGCGATGCCGAAATGGTTGTATTCACAGCCGCTCTTCTGCCTGATAATCCTGAGCTTGTTGCCGCCCGTGAAATGGGTGTGCCCACCTTTGAGCGCTCCAAGCTTTTCGGTGCAATTACAAGAAAATTCGGTGCCTGTGTGGGCGTGTGCGGAACTCACGGCAAAACTACCGCTACATCGATGCTCACCCACGTGCTTCTTAAGTGTGATGTTGATACCTCTGCTGTTATCGGCGGAAAGCTTCCCCTTATAGGTGCAAACGGCAGAGTAGGCACGGAGGATCTTCTTGTTTGTGAGGCTTGCGAATTTGCAAACACCTTCCTTGACCTTTCTCCTTCGGTTGCTCTTCTTCTGAATGTAGATGCCGACCATCTTGAGTTCTTTAAGACGATGGATAATCTCATTGCCGCATTCGGTAAATTCTGCTCTCTTGCAAGGGATGTGGTAATTTATAACGGCGATGATGAAAAGTCCCGTATAGCTGTAAGTCAGGCAGGGGAAAAGAAGCTTATTACCTTCGGCTTTTCCTCATGTAACGACTGGTATCCCGAAAATATTTCTTATAACCGCGGTGCATTCCCTTGCTTCGATTTAATGCATAAGGGCGAAAATCTCGGAAGAGTAAATCTTCTTGTGCCCGGGGAACACAATATAATCAATGCCATTGCCGCACTTTCAACCGCTTCCTATCTCGGTGCGGATATGAAAAAGGCAATAGAGGCAATTGCTTCCTTCGGCGGTGCCGGCAGACGCTTTGAGATTCTCGGTGAGTTTGACGGTATAACCGTTGCCGATGACTATGCACACCATCCTGCAGAGCTTAAGGTTACTCTTGAAGCCGCTATGAAGATGGAGTATAACAACGTGTGGGCAGTCTTCCAGCCCTTCACCTTCTCAAGAACTTATATGCTTCTTGACGATTTTGCCGAGGTGCTGAAAATTGCAGACAGAGTAGTTCTTACGGAAATTATGGGCTCCCGTGAAATCAATACCTACGATATTCATACAGAGCAGCTTGCCTCAAAAATCGAGGGCTCCGTCTGGTTCGAGAGCTTTGATACAATAGCACAGTATCTTTACGATAACGTAAAGCCGGGTGATCTTGTAATAACCCTCGGTTGCGGCGACGTTTACAAAATTGCAAAAAAGCTCATTAAATTATACGAAGCAGAATAAAAAGAAAAACGGGTCAGTTGAAAAAATCAGCTGACCTGTATTTTTATTTTTCTTAAACTGTCAACAAATTACATTTGTCCGATAATATGAAAATGAGAGCTGTATCGGAGGTGATTTGTTTTGATGTTTCTGACTGTAAGGGGAATTCTGTATCCTTTTTTCGGAACGTTGCTCGGAAGTGCCTTTGTGCTCTTTGCAAGACGCACTCCCGCGCGGCGGTTTATGTCGGTTCTTGACAGCCTTGCGGCAGGGATTATGTGCGCCGCCTCGTTTTTCAGCCTTATTCTGCCTGCCGTGAATCAGGGCGATGCACAGGGAGGGCTTGCAAAGCTTTCCTGCAGTATCGGTTTCTTTTCGGGTATAATTTTCTTTGTTATGACAGATAAGCTTCTTAAAAAATATTTATCACGTCAGGATATGTCGGGCAATATGCTGCTTCTTGCCGTATCTCTTCACAATATTCCCGAGGGTATGGCTGTAGGGGTTGTGTATGCCGGACTTCTGACGGGGAATTCTGTTATCGGTACTGCAGGTGCACTGACTCTGTCACTGGGTATTGCAATGCAGAATATTCCCGAGGGGGCAATTATTTCTCTGCCTCTTAAGGCAAGAGGCAAAAAAAGAAAGACGGCATTTCTCGCAGGTACCGTTTCGGGTATTGCAGAGCTTGCCGCCGCTGTTATTACATTATTTCTTTCGGGATTTATATATGCTCTTCTGCCTTTTTCTCTGTGCTTTGCCGCAGGTGCTATGTTTTACGTTGTTATGCGTGAGCTTTCCGTAAACTTTACCGACAGAAAAACTGCCGACGTATCCCTTTGCTTTTTTGCTGTAGGCTTTGTCATTATGATGCTTCTTGATACGTATTTCGGTTGATTACTTATATATATCTACCTTAAGCCTTAATCTGCCCTTCTTTGTGGAGGCTACCTCTTCACGGAATATGAACTTTCCGAAGCCTCTTACGGATACGGTGTCCGAGGGCTTCAGCTGCTTCGATGAATTTTCAAGAAGCGAAGAGTTGATAAACACCTTTTTGCCTTCAAAAAGACTGTCGGCTGTACTTCTTGAAAGATTATAAACCGCAGCAATCACACAGTCGGCACGAAGGGAGGAGGAGATTATATCCTTTTCCTCAAGAGTGAAAAGACTGTCGGTTTCAATAAACTCACTCTTTTCGCATTTAACGGACGTGTGTCTTATTCGAGTGAGGTTTTCGCATATAAAGTCACTCATTTTTCTTGTCACGAAAACAAACACCGTGCTGTCCTTAATTACAATATCGCCGATGTGCTCCCTTTCTATTGACAGGTTCATTATTGAGCCGAGAACGTCACGGTGGGTGAGTGCCTCGGCGAATTTTGCGTTCAGCGGCTCGATTTTTACACAGTCAATAGGAAAATCCTCGTTGTAATAAAGCTCTTTTTCGTCCCCAAAGCGTGCCATCTGCCTTTCAGTGCCCGGAGCTCCGCCGAAAAGCTCAAAATGAGTGAGTGTGTGTCTGTGAATATTCAGTTCGTTTATTTCTTCACCGTTCAGAAAGTTCGAAAAGGTGAAAATACACTTGTCATCACTTCTTTTTGGAAGGTCTCTTATGTGATCTATAAAAAAGCTGTCCATAGATTATCTCCGTAATTTTATGCTTCAATAATAACATAAAAATTAATAAAATCAATTATTAATTAGTTTGATATATAAAAACATTTTTATAATTGACTTCATCACTTTAGTATGCTAAAATGGTGAAAAATTTGTAAAAAGAGTGAAGTTTATGAATAACGATCATCATCTCCGTGCAAACGAGCTTTATAAAGCAATACTGAGTCTTGAAACCGAAGAGGAGTGCGCCGCATTTTTCAGTGACATCTGCACAATGCAGGAGCTTGAGGCCTTTATTCAGCGTCTTGAGGTCGCAAAGCAGCTGCTCAGCGGTAATAACTATAATGATATTTCAAAATCCGTGGGCACGAGCACGGCTACTATATGCAGAGTTGCAAAGTGCATAAAGTACGGAGACGGAGGCTACAGCACAGTCTTATCAAGAATAAATAAAGAGGAAGAAAAATGATAAACGAAGCATTACTGAAAAATGAAGAGCTTGCCGTATACAGACTGCGCTCCCTTTATTCGGCTTTCGGATACACGCAGTATAAAATGAGCAAGTTTGAGGAATATGACCTTTACGTAAGAAACAAGGACTTTCTTATTTCCGACCGGGTAATTACCTTTACGGATACAAACGGAAAGCTTCTTGCCTTAAAGCCTGACGTCACCCTTTCAATTATAACCAATCTCGGTAAAAGCATTGAGGGAATACATAAAATGTATTACAATGAGAATGTTTACCGCGTATCGGGTGCTACGGGAAAATTTAAGGAAATTATGCAGACGGGGCTTGAATGTATCGGTGATATCGGTATGTACGAAACGGCAGAGGTTCTTTATCTCGCAATAAAGAGTCTTTCACTTACAGACGGTAATTTCAGACTTGAAATTGCACATGCTTCCCTTCTTTCGGAGCTTTTAATGGCAAACGGCATAGCAAAAGAAGCCTTGTGTGAGGTTCTTGAGGCTGTAAGAATCAAAAGCTCAGGTCTTACGGAGGCACTTATGAAGGCAGGAAAAATCAATGCCTGTCAGTCTGAGCTTATCTCTGTCCTTTGCCGTAATTTCCCCGATTTTGCATCCTTCGCTTCTGCTATAGCTCCCTTTATAACGGAGGGTGACTGCGAAAAGCTTTTCGGTGAATTCAGGGATATTGTTAATTCCTGTGAAAACGAAGAGATAAACGGAAAAATTGTTATAAACTTTTCCCTTGCAAGCGATGCGGGCTACTACAGCGGAATCGTATTCAAGGGCTTTATAAGCGGAATTCCCCAGAGTGTGCTGTCGGGCGGTCAGTACGACAAGCTTATGGAAAAGCTCGGCAACAAGGGTAAAGCAGTAGGCTTTGCCGTATATCTTGACTCCTTCGAACGCTTCGGTGAAAAGGCAGAAGAGTATGACGTTGACACGGTGCTTCTTATAAAAGAAAACGACAGTCCTCAGGATATACTTAAGGCTGCAGAGAAAATCAGAAGCACGGGAGAAAGTGTCTGTGTCGTAAAAGCTGTACCGACGGATTTAAGATACCGCCGTGTACTGAATACGGAGGGCTTATGATGGATTGGATAAATGTTGCCCTGCCCAAAGGCAGACTTGGTGAAAAGGTTTACGATATATTTGAAAAAGCAGGCTTCGAATGTCCTGCAATAAAGGAAAACAACAGAAAGCTTACCTTTGAAAATCCCGAAAAGAAAATAAGATTTTTCTGGGTAAAGCCCTCTGACGTTGCAATTTACGTTGAAAGGGGAGCAGCCGATATCGGTGTTGCAGGCAAGGATATTCTTCTTGAATACGAGCCTGACGTATACGAGCTTTCCGACCTTAAAATGGGTGTGTGCCGTATGGCGGTTGCCGCCCCCGAAAATTTCCGTGACGACAAGTCGAAAACACTTAAGGTTGCCACCAAATTTTCAAATATAGCCTCCGCTTATTATGCTTCAATGTGCCGTGATATTGATATAATCCATCTAAACGGCTCCATTGAGCTTGCACCCATTCTGGGACTTTCCGACGTTATCGTCGATATAGTTGAAACGGGAAAAACCCTTCTTGAAAACGGTCTTGTTCCCTTTGAAACGATAGTGCCCATAAGCGCAAGGCTTATTTCAAACAAAGCAAGCTATACCTTCAAGACAGATAAAATCAACGAAATCAAAAATGCAATGGAAGAATATGTGAGGAACCGCAATGATTAAAATATTTGAATATTCGGCACTGAATAACGACGAAATTTTTGACCGTGCAAATCCTACGGGAGATGTTTCAGCTATAGTTGCCGAAATTATAGAGGATGTAAAGGCAAACGGAGATAAGGCTCTTTTCAAATACTGTGAAAAATTTGATAAGGCAGTCCTTACATCCCTCGAGGTTACGAATGAGGAAATTGACGAGGCGTTCAATGCCGTTGAACCCGAATTTATAAGAATAATAGAAAAAGCCGCAGAGAATATAAGGGAATTTCACTCTTTGCAGAAGAGAAACAGTTTTGTTGTAAATACCGACAGAACGGGCGTTGTAATAGGTCAGAAGGTAATTCCCATTGAAAAGGCGGGCCTTTACGTACCGGGCGGTACAGCCGCTTATCCCTCTACAGTTCTTATGGATTCCATTCCCGCGAAAATTGCAGGCTGTAAGGAAATATGCATCTGCACTCCTCCCTCAGCTGACGGAAAGGTAAACCCCGTAATCTTAGCTGCCGCAAAAATTGCAGGAGTTGACCGTATTTTCAAGGTGGGCGGCGCTCAGGCAATTGCTGCTCTTGCATACGGCACAGAAACTGTTTCTAAGGTTGATAAAATCGTAGGTCCCGGTAACGCCTTTGTTGCAGAGGCAAAGCGTCAGGTTTACGGTATGGTATCAATTGATATGATAGCAGGACCCAGTGAAATTCTTGTTATTGCCGACAAGAATTCAAATCCTGAGTACGTTGCAGCAGATCTTCTTTCCCAGGCTGAGCACGACAAGAATGCAAGTGCCGTGCTTGTTACCGAATCAAAGGAATTGGCAGAAAAGGTATCAGCCGAGCTCGAAAGACAGATTCCTCTTTTACAGCGCGCAGAAATCGCAAGAACATCAATAGACAATAACGGTAAAATCATTGTTGCTCCCGACATTGAAACAGGTATTAAAATCGCAAACGAAATTGCTCCCGAGCACCTTGAGCTTTGCCTTGACGACCCCTTCGAATATCTTGATTCAATTAAGAATGCAGGCAGTATTTTTATGGGAAGATATTGTCCTGAGGCATTGGGCGATTATTTTGCAGGTCCCAACCATACACTTCCCACAAGCGGCACGGCAAGATTCTCGAGTCCCTTGTCCGTTGACGATTTCGTGAAGAAAACACAGTTTACCTACTATACAAAGGACGCCCTTTCCGAGGTTTATAAGGATATTGCATATTTTGCAAACAAGGAAGGTCTTGAAGCACACGCAAAGAGTGCCACAGTCAGATTTGAGGAGATAAAATGAGCAGATTTTTAAGTAATTTATATTCTTCCCTTAAGGAATACGTTCCCGGTGAACAGCCTCAGGATAAAAAATATGTTAAGCTTAATACTAATGAGTCTCCGTTTCCGCCCTCTCCCGGAGTTGTTGAAGCGGTAACGGATGAAAAAATAGAAAAGCTATGTCTTTACTGCGACCCCGAAAGCAAGCTGCTTAAACAGAAGCTTGCCGAAAGCTATTCGCTTGAACCGAAAAATGTTTTTGTCGCAAACGGCTCTGACGATATACTGAATTTTGCATTTATGGCATTTGCCCGTGAAAACGGAGCTGCTTTCCCTGATATTTCTTACGGCTTTTATCCCGTTTTTGCAGATTTATATAACGTGAAAGCGGAAATCATCCCTCTTGAGGACGATTTCTCAATTGATGCTCAAAAGTACGTTGACTGCGGAAAAATGGTTGTTATCGCAAACCCCAATGCCCCCACGGGAAAGATTCTTACAAGAGCGGAAATCGAAAAAATCATCGCTTCAAATCCCGGCAATGTGGTACTGATAGATGAGGCTTACGTTGATTTCGGAGGGGACAGTGTAACTGATTTAGTAAAAAAGTACGACAATCTTCTTGTTGTGCAGACCTTCTCTAAATCCCGCTCAATGGCAGGCGCAAGACTGGGCTTTGCGTTCGCAAACGAAGAGATTATAAAGGATCTCGAAAAAATCAAGTATTCCACAAATCCCTACAATATAAACAGTCTTACTCAGCTTATGGGGATAAAGGCACTTGAAGAGCAGGAATATTACGATAAAAACTGTAAAATCATTGCAGAAAACCGTGAATTTACGGTAACTGAGCTCCAAAAAATCGGCTTTACCGTAATCCCTTCAAAGGCAAACTTCATTTTTGCCAAGCATAAGAATATAAGCGGTGAAAAAATTTATCTGAAGCTTAAAGATAAGGGTGTGCTCGTAAGACACTTTACCGCAGAAAGAATAAAGGATCACAACAGAATTACCATAGGCACAAAGGAGCA
The DNA here is from genome assembly GCA_045659105.1 of Acutalibacteraceae bacterium. Lineage (GTDB taxonomy): Bacteria > Bacillota > Clostridia > Oscillospirales > Acutalibacteraceae > RUG806. The sequence goes on along the minus strand of JAZOWG010000221.1, from coordinate 934 downwards.
GATGGAAATTCTTATTGAAAAGCTTATTGAAATCATAAAGGAGGAAGACGTATGAGAACGGCTGAAATTATAAGAAAAACCGCCGAAACGGATATTGAATTAAAGCTCTCTCTTGACGGAAAAGGAGAAAGCATTATAAATACGGGCTGCGGATTTCTTGACCATATGCTGACCCTTTTTGCAAGACACGGAAGATTTGATTTATCCGTTACCTGCAATGGTGATACCGAGGTTGACTATCACCATTCCGCAGAGGATATCGGTATTGCTCTCGGCTCTGCCTTTTCGGAGGCTCTTTCCGATATGAAGGGTATAAAAAGATATGCCGATATTATTCTTCCTATGGATGAAGCGCTGATACTCCAGGCTATTGACGTTTCGGGCAGAAGCTTTCTTGCTTACGACGCCCAAATTCCCACAGAGAAGGTAGGGGATTTCGATACCGAGCTCGTTGAGGAGTTTTTCCTTGCATTTGTGAGAAAAGCAGGCGTCACTCTTCACATAAAGATGCTTTCAGGTAAGAACTCTCACCACATAATAGAAGGCATTTTCAAGGCTTTCGGAAGAATTATGAATGAAGCTACGGCAATAGACGAAAAATACAAGGACGAAATTCCTTCCACAAAAGGAATGCTGGTTTAATTATGATAGCAATTGTAGATTACGGCGTGGGAAATCTTTTTTCCCTGCGCTCATCCTTTAAGGCAATCGGTGCGGATGCCGTATTTACCTCGGATGAAAAAATTATAAAAAGTGCCGATAAAATTCTTCTTCCCGGCGTCGGAGCCTTTGAGGATGCCGCAAAAAAGCTTCGGGACACGGGGCTCGGTGAGGTGGTCGTTTCTCAGGTAAAAGAGGGCAAGCCACTTCTCGGAATCTGTCTCGGTATGCAGCTTCTTTTTGAAAGAAGCTTTGAATTCGGCTGTCACGAGGG
>JAZOWG010000220.1:0-5015 GCA_045659105.1 Acutalibacteraceae bacterium | reverse complement strand
GGTGTCGCAGTTATCCTCAACCCATTTCATAATGGATGCGGTGGTACCGCCTGCAACGAAGGTGAAGGCTTTTCTCAGCTCCGTTGCCCTTGTTTCCTCAATAACGGGATTGAGCACCTCTCTTATGGTGTGATAGGTGGCTTTGCCGAAGGTTGCGTGAACGGTATTGCTTGAATTCTGGCTGAATATGAATCTGAATAAATCCACGTTGTCCTTTACTGTTTTGAGATAATAGTATACAATATTATAGAAGTCGGGATAGGTGAACTCGCTGAGTGCGGATTTATGGGCAATTGATTCCTTTATATGCTTTATAACGTTTTTCTGAACGGAGAAAAATTCACCGATGATTTTTTCGTGCAGATCGTAAATATCCATATAGTAGGAATAGAAGGTGCTTCTGTTAACGTCTGCCTTTTTGCATATTTCCGTAACGGAAATTTTATCAAGGGGCTTTTCCTTCATTAACTCGAAAAGGCTTTCCCTTATAATGCGCTTGCTGTACTGAGTTCTTCTGTCTTCTGTTGCTTTTGGCATAACAATCTCTTTTCTTAAACAATTTGTCGGTTTTTGAACACGCTATAGATAATAACACTCTCTGTCAACAATTTCAATAAATTCAAGAAAAATTTTCATTTTTCTGCAACACTTTCCCCCGGGAAGCTATCTAATAATCGGAAGGGTTGATTCTATGGACGGACAGAAAATGAAAAATTTAATAAAATCCGCAAAAAAAGGAAACACGGAAGCCTTCGGTGAGCTTTATTCCTTTTATGCGAAGGAGCTTTACCGCTTTGCGCTTTACACGCTTCACGATACCTTTGATGCGGAGGATGCCGTGCAGAACGCTGCACTCGGGGCATTCAGAAAAATAGGAGACCTTAAAAAGGAAGAAAGCTTCAAGTCCTGGTTTTTCAAGATACTTTATAATGAGTGTATGAAAATTGCGGGGCATAAAAGCCGTGTCTTTGAAGTCCCCTCGGAGGTGTCTGCCGTTTTTTCGGAAGAGACCTGCGTTTATGATGAATCCGGTGTTATGGCGCTGTTTGAAGCACTGAGCCCTAAGGAAAAATCCCTTATAACCCTGTCCGTTTTCGAAGAATACAATTCCGTAGAAATTGCAGAAATTCTCGGAATGACCCCCTCCGCTGTCCGCTCCTCCCTTTCACGGCTTTATAAGAAGCTGAGAATTCAGTCAGAAGGTGAAAACTATGCTTAACGAAAAAGAGAATAACGACATTTTAAGAAATAATCTCGGAAAGGAAATAACCCTTCCCGAAAGCCTCAGTAAGGATAATATTGTAAAGCTCATAGAAGCCGAAAATATAAATAAAAACAAGAAAAACAAGGGAATAGTCCGCCGTTTCGTGGCTGTGGGTGTTGCCGCCTGCCTTATGATAACGGGTGTATCCTTCTTATGGGATAAGGGCTTCTTTTCTTCTCCCGAAAGTGTCATAGAGGATGAAAACGTGCAGAATCAGGTTACGCAAGGCACGGCAGAAGGCTATGACGAGCTGCTGTCCTTTATTAAGGAATATGCCGGGGAATACAAGGAAAAGAACAAGTATCATACTTACCTCTATTCAGGGCTTATTGATGAAGTTGCCGACGATATGGAGGGTGTAAAGACAGAATCGGCAGGTATTCCTGTGGCAGGGTTACCTGCGCCGGGGCTTACCGTCAACGGCAGTGTCAGCTTCGGTTCCGAGGAATCAACAGCCGACGGCAGCTTCGGTGAAGTGAATCTCCGTGAGTACGGTGTAAAGGAAGCTGATATTTTTATAACCGACGGCGAGTATCTTTACTGTATTGATACCTACGGAAGACGTCTTCGTATAGTAAAAGCAAATGACGACGGTACCCTCGAAAGCGTGTACGAGGGCAAGAAAAGCCTTATTGATGACAGAGGCACAGGTGAGCAGATTTATTATTCGGGACTTTACGTTTACGAAAACTACCTGATAGTGGGCTTTTCAAGATATAATCTCGACAAGCACTATATGAAATCGGGTGTGTCGGGCGTTCAGATTTTCGATATTTCCGACAAGACTGCTCCCGTCCTTAAAAAGGAAATTGCCCTTGACGGCAATTACATTTCCTCAAGAATCATTGATTCCTCCCTTGTGCTTGTTACGAAATATTCCATAGTCGAGCAGTATGAGACGGAAAATGACGTTGACCTTCTCCCTGCTGTGTACAACGGGGACTATAAGTACAACGTGCCATGCGACTGCATTGTGTATTCCCGTGAGGATGACCCCGAAACCTATGTGAATATAGGAAAAATCGACCTCAATAATCTTGATAACGAGCTCGCTGTTTCCTCATATCTCGGAAACGTGCACGATACCTACTGCACAAAGGATACACTTTATTTAATCGGTGCCGAGACAAAATACAGCAACGAAACGGACGACGGCAGAGTTATAGGCTTCGGCGGTGTTATGATGAGGGCTTCGGACATCTGCACAACCGTTACAAAGGCAGATATATCGGGAGAAAAGATTGATATAAAATGCCGTACGGAATTCAGCGGTAATATCCTCAACGACTATTCAATTGACGAATATAATAATTATCTCCGTATTGCCGTAACAACCTTTGATAACGAAAACAGCATATTAATCTTTGACGAAAAGCTCGGTAAGGTCGGAGAGCTTACGGGTCTTGCCGACGGTGAGCAGATTAAATCCGCTCGATTTATGGGAAACACCGCTTACGTGGTAACCTTTGTACAGACCGACCCTCTGTTTGTAATTGACCTTACAGACCCCGTAAATCCCGTGATAAAGGGTGAAGTGAAGCTTCCCGGCTTCTCCTCATATCTTCATCCCGTAGGCGACGGTCTTCTTGTAGGAATTGGTGTGGGCGGCACCGAAACGGGCACTGACGGCAGCAGTAAAATAAGCCTTTTTGATGTATCTGACCCCACTTCCCCCAAGGAAATCGACCATTTACAGTATCCCACCTCCCATATAGGCACGGAAGCTAAGGCATTCTGCAGTATTTCCGAGGACAGCTTCCTTGTAACCTACTCAAACTGGGGAGAGAATGTCTTTGATTCGGAAAATCATTATTACAAGCACTATACGGGTGCACTTAAGGTAAGCGTTAAGGATAATAAGCTGAACCTTGATAATGCTTACCTTGTGAAGGGCGGAGACTCAGTTTCCCGTGCAACCTTCATCCGTGACAACGTTTATATTTTCAGCGAGGGTGAAGCAGGTGTTGCATCATTTAACAAGGAAACGGGCGAATTCATTGACACCACAGAGAGAGAAGATGCACGCTACTCCTTCGCAGAATCCTCCCTCCCCGTAAGTGAAATCCTCTATTAAAATATCTGTATAAATAAAATTTTTGCCGTTCCGCAAACGTCTTTATTGACATTTTTCCTCTGTATTGCTACTATAAAATCAGTAAATTATCAGGGGGAATGTAAATATGACGAAATTGCAGAACGGCAATTTGACTGCCGGCGGTAAAATCTTTGCCGTTATTACCTGTGCTCTTATGACGGGCTTTATGTGGCGTGTCAGGGGTGACCACGGCTGGGGCTCCATGTGGGGTATGTTTGCCGTAGGTGTTATGCTCATCCTTTTCATTTATGCCGTTTTCGGTGAAAGAAAAAAGATGAATTACGAAATGCTGCCTCTTGCGGTATTCTTTCTCGGTATCACCAACGGCGGCTGGGGTACTCTTAATTCCCAGATGGAGGGCTACCTTACCTCTACCGCAGCCTTTACGGGTGAGGAAGCAGCAAGACTTGTTGAAATAAATCCCGTGCACGGTCTTTTTATGATGCTGTTTCTGGGATTTGGCTGGATGCCCTTGTTTGCGGTAATCGTCGGTTCACTTTTCTCAAAGAAAAAATATACCTTAAAGCATTACGTAATTCTTATAGCGGTATTTTATATTACGGAAACTATTTTCCGCTTCTCTCTTTCCCACTTCATTCTCCAAGCCGTGCATCCTGAAGCTGTTGCCTTCTGTAAGGAGGGCTTTGCTGACCGAGGAATTGATATGTCTCCTATGATGGCTTACATAAAGGAATTCGGCTCTGCCTCCTGGGCAAAGAAAATTCCCTTTGCGAGAAATTACTTTACAAGCATTGACGTTATGTCTGCCGCCTTCGGTGCGCTCTTTACGTCCCTTACAGCACTTGTTATTCTCAAAGACAAGCTGACGGGTATTGTTTCTCTTCTTATAAACACGGTCTGCGCTCTTTCAATCACAATTGCAGACGTTTTCCTTATAATTGATTCCGACCGCGGTATTCTTCCGCCCGTGGGTGAGGTGCCTATGTGGCTCAAGGCGCCTGCCTGGTCCTTATGGGAATTCTTCACAGGCTTCCTTTTAGGCCTCGGAATTATGCTGATTTTAGTATGTATCCCGAAAAAATGCATTGCCGAGGAGCCCTTCGAGCCCGTTCTGCCCATAAAAAACAGAGCTCTTCACTACGTTTATACGGCAGGTCTTGTTATGACCTATATGCTGTGCCTTACCCTTATGCGCCCTCTCGGTATGCGAATCGGCACCCACCTTTTTGAGGCAGGTCTTTTCGAGGACGAGGACACAATCGGCACAATAATTGCCGTTGTTCTTACCGTAATTGCAGGTATAATCTGCTTAGTATTGCAGAAGGGTCTCCTTAAGTCTGAAAAAATGCCCTTCTCACTTACCCCTGCCGTTTTCGCAAAAAAAGCCGCCTTGGGTTATTTCCTTGCAACTGCAGTTGTGTATTTCTTCACCGATGACGAACTGCCCTTCGAGGGTATAAAATCTGCGGCAGACTTTACGGCAAAGTGGAACGCAGGCGGTCTTACGGTGCTGCTTCTTACCTTAAGTGCATTCGTATTGTTTGTTGTGTTCTATACACTTACAATGAAGTGCAGAAGAAAAGCGGAAAACTGAATAAAATGAAAATCGGGTAATGAGAATAAACACTCATTGCCCGATTAAAATTTTGCCTTTTAACCCATATTGCTTAAATCCGAGGACATTTTTTCTCCTGC
>JAZOWG010000219.1:0-2773 GCA_045659105.1 Acutalibacteraceae bacterium | reverse complement strand
CTCCGATGCCATTCTCGCATAATATTTCAGTGTTTTTCTGTCAATTTTATTGTCAGCCATAATCTCACTCCCGAAAAGTATATATTAATAATACCATATATTATAAAAATAATCAACCGCACAAAAAGTGCGGCTGACTGAAAATTTTATTTGTATGCCGTATCAAAAAATATTATGCGGGAAGTCCCACGGCAAAGCGGAGTGCAAGCCTTGCATCTGCTGCATTCACCGTTCCGTCTGCATTTGCATCGCACTGAATAAGAGAATCGTACTTTTCAAGCCCCACGGCACAGCGGAGAATAAATCTCGCATCACCGGCAGTATATTTTCCGTCACCGTCGGCATCCCCATAAATGAAATCTTCAATAATAATAAGATAATTATATTCTATTGCATCAACGTATTCCTTATCGGAAAAATATTCCTGTGCGGGACCGAAAAATGCCTCATCGCCGTTTGCTGTATAAACATATAAAGCAACACGGGGATCGGAGGACGGAAGAAAATATTCCGCTTCCCTGACACCTTCAATATATTTACAGTCAATCCCCTCTGTGATTGCTTCAATATCCGAAGCATATTCTTCCTTTATAATGATAATGAACTGATTTCTGCATAACCACGTATTTCCGTCCCCAAGAAGGACGTCGTAGATTGTTTTGTAATAATAGTCCTTACCGAAGAAATACTCCTGAGCCTTGTCAAAATATGCTTCGTTTTTATCCTTTACACACACGAGAAGCATGGGAGTATATTCCTCTCCGATATAATCGTCGGGATTGGTAAGCTCACGCACCTCACCGATATATTCGCAGTCAATTGAAGCAATTACCTCCTGCACACGGCTGCTGTATTCCTCCTTAAGAAAAACCATAAAGTGAGTTCTTGCAATATCATCCGCGGCAAAGGTGATAATAAGACTGTTTGAAAAAAGCAGTGAAAAAATTAATAATAACGAAAAAAGTTTACACCTCTTTTTCATATTGAAACACTCCTTTTTTGTTTATTATATCATTTTCAAGGATTATTTACAACCCCTGCAAAGAGGGGGACATTATCGCTGAGCGTAATAACGAATACAAAGGGGCGATCGAGGACGAAGTCCACCTTTTCATCGGGCGGCATAGCGGAGCCTGCTCCCCTGATTACGGTATAGGCGGCTGCCTGGACACCCTCCTCGTCAATTTTCACTCTTACGCCGTGGTCAATCTTATCAATGAATATACCCTCGGGATTGGTGGCTAAGGGTGAAAAATCGGAACGGAGCTCGTCTGTTACGTCCGTAATACCGAGCTTTTCAAGGCCTGACATTACGTCCTTTTCGCTCTTTACGTCAAATTTGGGAATTGACATATTGACTTCAAGGAATTTTCCGTTTTCATAGGAGTCCCCGTAAATATCTTCTCTCGTTACGAGGTCAAGCATCTGAGAATCCTTGAAAATTTCGTCTGCATCAACACCCTCATCGGGAAGGATAAACCACATTTGTCCGCCGATGTTAAGGCTCAGGGAAATTGCCGAATATTTTTCGCCCCAGAAGTAGTACATATCACGGGTTGCCTTCATAAAGGATACATTTTTATCCCCTGCGGGAGTGTGGAAAATACCGCTTTCGGTATTTGATTTCTGAAATTCGTCCGACCATTTTGAGGAGAAAACCATTGTTGATGCAATTGACATTACGGTATCGTAGTCTGTCTGCACGTCGGGCTTCAACATTCTGTCGGTGTTTTCATACAGCCAGTCGTTAAGGAGCTTATTATACTTCTGGGAGCCCATTGTTCCGCTGTAAACCGATGCGAAATATTTTTCGGATATTGTCTTTACCGCAGTCTTATTGTAGCTTACGGTGTCGTTGAGCCACAATGAGTTTGCCATTATACTTTTCATAGCACCGTCGTTGCGGTAATTTTTCTGCCATATTTTATTGGCACGGTCACGAAGAGAATCAATTGACTCCTCGCCCAGCAGCTCAAGAATCTGCTGACGGGAGCTGCCGCCTGAGGCTTCTGCAAGCATTCCCATTGCCATATAAATATTAAGGGGGGAAACGATATTGTTTTCGTCCCTTTTGTCTGTCAGAAGCTCACTCATAAGTGTCTTTGAGAAGGCTTTTATACTGTCGGTTTCAACCTCTATTCCCAAGAGCTCCCTTTTGTCCTCCCACCATTTGTCATAACGGGGATCCAGCTCACCCAAGAGAGGATAGGAAGCCGTTTTGGGGTATGATGCCTTGGCTAAAGTCACGGGCTTTATCTCTTTGTTACGGTCAGTTGTGTGGGGATTTACAAAGCCGCTTTGTGTCACATCCTCAGGAGGCGGAAGTAATCCTATTGACGTTGTTTTTTCCTCGGGATGCTCATTGTTTTCGGGTAAAGAGGTGCTTTCCTGATAATCGGTGGGCAAGGTTTCGTCGGGGGCAGGCTGCCTTGTTGATTCTTCGGTAAGGGTTGTTTCCTCGTTTCCGGGAAGAGTTCCGTTATCGGGCAGAAGAACGGTACCCGAAAAGGTAAAGGGACCAAGAATTCCGAGAGCTGCAATAAGCACAAACACGGCGGCAAGGGAAGCAATAAAGGGAACAACACGTTTTTTATCAGTCTTCTTCTTAAAGCTTTCCGCTTTGCTTATGAGCTTTTCGTCAATATCGCCTATAGCTTCATACAATTTTTCGCTTTTCATATATTTACTCCTTTCTCTGTCAGTTCTCTTTTTAATTTCTTTCTCAAGGTAAAAAGAAGAGAGGATATTTCGGAGGGAGATAATTTAAGCTGTT
>JAZOWG010000218.1:0-5839 GCA_045659105.1 Acutalibacteraceae bacterium | reverse complement strand
GTAACCGGTGGTACTGCTTCCGCAAATAAGGCAGTTGCAGGTACATCAATCACTCTCACAGCAGAGCAGATTGACGGCAAAGTTTTCAGCCATTGGGAAGTTAACGGTGCAACTGTTTCAGATGCAAATGCAAAAGAAACAGCATTCACAATGGGTAATGCTGACGTTACTGCAGAAGCCATCTATGACGATTGTGAATGCAAATGTCATAAGGGTGGTATCGTTGGTTTCTTCTACAAGATTGTTCTTTTCTTCCAGAAACTTTTCGGCAACAACCTTGTTTGCAACTGTGGAAAGAAACACTAATATCTAAATAGCAAGACGGCAGAGCAATCTGCCGTCTTTTTTATTTCTTAATTTAATCATCATTTATTGAAAATATATCATCAAGATAAATCCTTTTGCTGTTAATCGAGATAACCCGATAAACAAAATCAACTCTTCTCACGGTTCCTGAAAGTGTTTCATATTTGCCGTTGTTGAAAAAAGTAATTGTAATGTCAGAGCCTTTGTGAACTTGACTGATTTTGTCTGAGAGTATCTGTAATTCTTCTTCAGAAAGCTCTCGGCGTTGCTCGTAAATCTGATTATGTTCTTCAATCAAATCTTCATATCCCGTGAGTGCTGCGAAAGCCGAAAACTGTGATGCTCCGTTATTCCCCGCCATTATGTCCACCTACCATTCTGTTTCTATCTCTTGCGGTTGCATTTTCCAAATAACTTATTCCTTTAAGTACAGTATTCTTCCCATATTTATTTCGCAGATCTACAATCGTTTCCTGCAATTTACGTTCCTTTTCTTCAGCTTCAATATCTGTGAAAAAAGTTATAGTTGTAAATGAATCATCTTGCAGATTGTTAAGACCGATATTTATTCTACGAATGGGAAAATACTTGTTTGTTGTTTCTTTGAAGATTTCTTCAAAATGTTCAGAAAGTTTCTTATAAGAGTTTGTAAATTCACCGATTTTTCGTGATGCTCCCGTAGGTCTGTAAACATCTTTTGAATAAGATATATGCAGGCTGATAGAATCCGTCACAAGCCGTTTTTCCACAAGCTCAAGCACCTGCGAATAAACCATTTCTTTCATCACTATCAGAGCATCGTTGTAATTATAATCTTTGAAAAGCACCTGACCGTTTGAGATAGATGTGCTTTTCGGTTTGTATTCGTGAATGTCTTTTATTGTGCAAGGCTCTTTGCCGTGTGCATGGTCGATAAGGTGTTTTGCGTTAATTCCAAATTCTTTGTAAAGTCTTTCTTCCGAAAACTCAGCAACACCTTTCAAATCCACTATCCCGTATTTTTCAAGACGGGCAGCAGTACCTCTGCCGATGTTCCATATATCGGTTATTGGTTGGTGTGTCCAAATAGTTTTTTTGAATTCTTCTTCATCAAGATAACCGATAAAATCTTTTGCGTGTTTTGCGGTAATATCAAGAGCAACTTTGCAAAGAAACATATTCGTTCCTATTCCCGCAGCCGAGCAAATTCCCGTTTTATCATAAACTGCGTTCATAAGCATAACGGCAATTTCTCTGGGAGTTTTTTTATAGAGCCGACAGTAATCAGTAACATCAATAAAACACTCATCAATAGAATAAACATAAATGTCATCAGGACTTATATAGTTGAGATAAACAGAATATATCTCTGCCGATACTTTCATATATTTTCGCATTTGTGGCATAGCAGTAATGTATTTAACATTCTTCGGAATCTCATAAACTCGGCAACGGTTTTTTATTCCGAGTGCTTTCATAGCCGGAGTAATTGCAAGACAAACAGAGCCGTTCCCACGTGTCGGATCGGCAACTACAAGATTAACTTTGAAAGGGTCAAGACCTCGTTCAACACACTCAACAGAAGCATAAAAGCTCTTTAAGTCAATGCAAACATACCATTTATTTTTCATAAATCAATCTGCTCCGTTTTTAACATTTGCCCTCAACAAACCACTTGCCTTCATCATCTTCATAGATGAAAGTTTCTATGCCATTAATCTGAACTGTGTATCGGATTTCGCCACCGCCAACGTTACGGGATTTTGCTTTGCAACGATTAAGTAATCGTTCAACAACATAAACCGTTCCATCTTCCCATTGGATACGCAAAGGTCTTATTTTGCCGTCTTTACTATGAAAAGCTACAACATCAACATATACTTTTCTGACCATCGGCGATTTCTCCTTTCTTTGAAGCGTAGCGAACATTTGTTTGTTTTGCTTTAATATAATAACTCTGTTTGCTTCAAATGTCAATAGCAAATTGGCAAGCAAGGCAAATGTGAACACATTTGCATAAAATCGAAAAAAATATGTTTCGATTTTCCGTGCTTGTTGGTGAATTATCTTCCCCAAACCCCTACCCAAAAATCAAATAAATTTGATTTGCTACGCTCCTGCGGAGCTAATAAAAAAGACAAAAAATAAACTCCGAACTGTAACATAAATTATAATTCGGAGTTTTTAAATTTTATGAAATTGTATCTTGTGTGAGCTTTTTGTCTTTTTCTTTTTTGCTTTCAGCAGAGCTGATACCAAGAATCGCTTCCGTATTTGATTTATGAATAAGCAACTCACGATGCTCGTCTTTGAGTGATCGATACTCGGTATATGCTTTGTCTTTTTTATCTGACAGTTCTGCATATTCTTTGTTAATTGATTTGATGTCGGGTAGTTTTTTTATACCAAGTTCATCAAACTTTTTCTTTGCTGCACGATGTAAAATGATTTCAGATTCGTGTTCAGCAAGAAACTGTTTTGAATATCCCGAAGCCTTATATTGAGCAAAAATCTTACGAGTATTGTGATAATTTATTATATGTTCACGAAGAACTTTCAACTCTTTTATTCTTTTTTCTGACGAGCGAATTTCAGTCATTAGTTCATTTATGCGAGAAGTCATATCGTCAGTTTTTTTAGCAAGTTCATCGTAATCTGAAAAGCCGTTTTCCTGCAAATACAACACAGTCTTTGCCATTTGTTTCAGATTAAATACCTTTGCCCAATTCTCGTAACCTTTGCCTTTTCCTTCGGCTATTTTCTGCTGAACATCAATAAGAAGATTTGTTTTTTTCTTTTCATTCTTCTTTTCTTTTTGTGATTTAATCTTTTCTTTTGTGCATATTATTGACTTGATTTCTTCTTCAGAGTATCCTGTGCCGAGAGAGCGTAATCTTATATTCTTCTTTTGTCTTGAATGAGAGAATGAGATATGTTTACCAGATTTAATTGTGTAACCTTTTTCAATCATCTGTGAAATAAAATCGTCAAAATCTTTCGGATTGTTTTCCAACACTTCATCAATATCTGCCCGAAGTAAATCACGAAGGGAGGAATACTTTTTGTATCCCTCCCAATGATTATATGCAGTATTTCTTTTCTCTGGGTCTGTAACAACAGACAGTTGATGTTCTATGCAAATCAAATCACTTAATCGTGCAATATGTTTTATTGAACGTATCTTATTCCGATACTTACGTTTGCAATCTAATGATGTTGAGTTGAAATAAATATGATTGTGAATATGTGCTTTGTCAACGTGAGTTGCAACAACAAAAGCAAAGTTACCTTTAAGTAATCTTTCTGCAAGTTCATATCCGATTTTATTGGCTTCTTCGGGTGTGATTTCTCCCGGCGCAAAAGACTGTCGGAGCTGATAAGCTATAACATTGTTTTTTTGAGTTCTGCCCGTAAACTGTGCATACTGGTTTTTGGATAATGTAAATTGAGCAACAGCTGTTTCAGGGTCGCAAGCGAAGGAAGAAACTAATCTTCCTTCATCCGTTTTTAGAGGGTTCAGTCCGTAATCAATTCGGTCAGAAAGGGTGCTTGAAATCTTATATCCTTTGGTTGCGTGAATAGGCATAATTCTTGTTACTGCCATTCTAATAAACCTTCTCCGTAATCCATTCTTTGAAGATAATGAATTTTGATAAAATCCAAGTAGCGAACAAAGGAAGTCCCCAAGGACTCAACAGATAGGCAACGAGTAATACAAGCAATCCGTCTTTGATAGTTTCTGTAATCATAAAGAAAACTGCAACAACAAAAAGGACAAAAGCTATAAGACAGAATATCCAAGATGCAAGACCGATAACAAAAGAAAAGATACCAATGAACACAGTAAGCAAAAGCCAAATAGGTGCAAACAAAATCATAAGTAAAAATTTAAGAATTTTCATAATATTTACCTCCGTTTCAAGATAATGATAGAATAAAAAAAGAGTTCTGACAAGGATGTCAAAACTCTGTGTTCTTTTTTCGTTTTTCTGCTTCACAAAATATCTTTTTTATATTTTCATCAATTTGTTCCTGAGTAAGTCGAGGTAACTCCAAAATTTCATAAAGCCAATCTACACATTCAGCTATCAAACCGCTGTCCATTTCAGTATATGGCTTTTCGCTTTCAATTGTTATAATTGCTTCAAGCTGATTAACTAATCTTTTTTCTTCGGCAGATAAATCATTTTTATTTTTCATTCAATTCACCATAATAGATGTTTTCTCTGACATACAAAAACGAAATTAAATCAAAATATTCTTTTTGCAATATTAATTATTCTTAAACCTTTTTCTTCTGCATAGTTTACCGTATATGCAGTTCCGCCACTCTGATCTGTTAAATAACAAATGCAAACAGAACTGTTATCTACAAGGTGACGGTTTCTGCGGAACATACAGTCATTTGTATATTGCTTTGAAACATAAACAACTTTATCAGCAGACTTTTTTATTTTTTCGTAAGTCTTTTTATCTTCAAGCATCCAATTTCTCGTTTGTGATAAGCAGGGCAAAACGAGTATAAGACGAATGAACGGATATTTTATTCGTAGCTTCAAAACAGAAATTGCCGCAATCGTATCAAATCCCAATGCTCCGCCTGAACCGAAATAACAGTAGCCTTCATTGATGAGAGCTTCTATTGCTTTTTCCGTTTCAATATAAACATCAGAAATTAAAGGTGACGGGATTTTTCTGTGACCAGAAAAGCAACAAGTTTTTGATTTCATACCTTTGCTCCGATATATCGCTAATAACGATATTATAACGATTATAGCATAAGTATAACATATCAAAACCAATAAAGTAAAGAAAAAAAGTCTGCAATTTTTTTTGCAGACTTTTACAGTTCGTTTTATGTGGTTTTGCTTAAAAATGCTTCAAGAATTGCAAATGCTTTTTTCTTTTCTTCTGAAGGTAAATCCTCGAGTAGTTCAGATAATCGAGAAGACTTAACCTTGTATCCGTAATCAATTACATCCGTAAATACATCATCAGCCGAACATTCGAGAGCATTGATAATGGAAACTAATTTATCAAGACGAGCAGAACTTTTACCTCTTTCAATATCCGATAAATAGTTTGTAGATAAGCCTATTTTTTCAGCGAATTGCTGCTGTGTATAACCTTTGTTCTTTCTCAATTCCTGAATACGGTTTCCAATAATCTGCTCAACTGTTTTGTAGTTCTCCAAAGAAGCACCTCCATTCGTTTATTTATCGTAACCACTAATGCTTATAGCATTAGTATAAATGGAAGTTTCAAGATAATACACAAACTAATAGCGACAAGCTTACGATATAACACGGAATATGTAAAATAATATTATATATTATTCGAGTTTGGTGAGTAATAAAACGACTTGATTAGTCATTTTCCAAATCTCTGACTGATGGTTCTGGATTTCTTTGATTTCGTTTTCGAAAATCTTGTCTGTAGAATTAACCTTTTTTGCAATCTGATTTAAATTGTTGCTCGTTCTTCGAAGTAACGATATAAGTTCATCGAGTTCGGGGATGTCAAAATTTATAACATACCCGTCAATAGCCATTTT
>JAZOWG010000217.1:0-23507 GCA_045659105.1 Acutalibacteraceae bacterium | reverse complement strand
GCTTCTTCAAGCTTTGCCTTTGCAGCCTCAGCGTCATCCTTGGAGATGCCTTCCTTGAGAGCCTTGGGAGCAGCTTCAACAGCAGCCTTAGCTTCAGCAAGACCGAGACCTGTGAGTTCTCTAACAACCTTGATAACCTTGATCTTTGCAGCTGCATCGAAGGACTCGAGTACAACGTCAAATTCTGTCTTTTCTTCAGCAGCAGCAGCTTCACCAGCAACGGGAGCAGCAACAGCAACTGCAGCAGCAGCGCTTACGCCAAATCTTTCTTCTACTTCTTTAACGAGTTCGCTGAGCTCAAGAACTGAAAGTTCAGCAACAGCGTCAACAATAGCAATAATCTTTTCGGATGCCATTTTAATTTTCCTCCAAATAAATAAATTTAGTAATTTTAATTTAATTTACAGCAATTATTCTGCTGCTTCTTCAGCTGCGGGAGCAGCTTCTTCTGCGGGAGCCTCTGCGGGAGCAGCCTCACCGTCTTTGTCAACTATAGCCTGAATTACACGTGCAAAGGAAGCCATAGGAGCCTGGAATGCCATACATACTGTTGCAAGAAGCTGTTCCTTGGAGGGAAGCTTTGCAAGAGAGTCAACCTTTTCAAGAGAGATAAGCTCACCGTCAAGGAAACCTGCCTTGATTTTGAAATTATCGTTCTTTTCAGCGAACTTGGAAAGGATTCTTGCAGCTGCAACGTAGTCTTCCTTACTTGTAGCAACAGCTGTTGTTCCGTTAAGAACATCATCCATAGCTGCAAGAGCAGTACCGTCAATAGCGAGACGGATAAGAGTGTTTTTTGCTACAGAATACTCAACGCCAGCTTCTCTGAGTTCCTTACGGAGCTTAGTGTCGTCAGCAACGGAAATACCCTTGTAATCAACAACAACACCTGCAACAGCACCGTCAAACTTCTCTCTAAGAGCAGCAACCTGAGCCTTCTTTTCTTCTAAAACCTTTACGCTTGGCAAATTGTTTCACCTGCCTTATGAAATTAATAAATATAGCCCTTCCGCCGAAAACCGCGAAAGGGCATAAAAACATCAGTTTCTATATCCATTCCTCGGCAGGCGGTAAAACTTACGCAAATTAATGCACCTGCTGTCTTAAGAACAGCAACAAAGGTATAATATCACAGGATAAAGCCTTTGTCAATATATTTTTTTAAATTATTCAGCACTTGCAAGAACCTTGTTGGGGTTGATCTTGATGCCTACGCCCATTGTTGATGTAACAACGCAGGAACGGATGTACTGACCCTTAGCAGCTGCGGGCTTAGCCTTAACGATAGCGTCAAGGAGGGTTGCATAGTTCTCATAGAGCTTTTCTGCACCGAAGGAAGCCTTGCCGATGGGGCAGTGGATGATGTTTGTCTTGTCAAGTCTGTACTCAATCTTACCTGCCTTAGCTTCGTTAACAGCCTTAGCAACGTCGGGAGTAACAGTACCTGCCTTGGGAGAGGGCATAAGTCCGCGGGGACCGAGAACCTTACCGAGACGGCCTACAAGACCCATCATATTGGGAGCAGCGATACATACGTCGAAATCCATAAAGCCTTCGCCCTGGATCTTAGCAACGAGCTCTTCTGCACCAACGATCTCTGCGCCTGCTTCTTCAGCAGCCTTAGCTTCGTCGCCCTTTGCGAATACGCAAACTCTTACGCTCTTACCTGTACCGTTGGGAAGAACAACAGCGCCTCTAACCTGCTGGTCAGCGTGACGGGAGTCAACACCGAGACGTACGTGTACTTCTACTGTTTCGTCAAACTTTGCCTTTGCAGTCTCAACTGCAAGTGCGAGCGCATCATTTGCTTCGTAGAGCTTTGTTCTGTCTACGAGCTTTGCGCTTTCAATATACTTCTTACCGTGTTTCATATTTCTCTACCTCCGCCGATCAATCAACAACAGTAACGCCCATGCTGCGAGCTGTACCAGCGATCATGCTCATAGCAGCTTCTACTGAAGCAGCGTTAAGGTCGGGCATCTTCTGTTCTGCGATTTTTCTGACCTGCTCCTTTGTAAGGGAAGCAACCTTTGTCTTGTTGGGGACACCGGAACCGCTTTCAATACCGGCAGCCTTCTTGATGAGAACTGCAGCGGGGGGAGTCTTTGTGATGAATGTGAATGAACGGTCAGCGTAAACTGTGATAACAACGGGGATAATAAGACCCATGTCGTTCTTTGTTCTTTCATTGAATTCCTTTGTAAACTGCATGATGTTTACACCGTGCTGACCGAGAGCGGGACCTACAGGGGGAGAGGGAGTTGCCTTACCTGCAGGGATCTGAAGCTTAATAAAGCCTGTAACTTTCTGTGCCATAATTGCACCTCCATAAAAAATGTGGTAGTGGCGGTGTGTAATATTCACACCTCCCACAGCATCCCGAGGGATACTATAACAAGACCGCATAGGGTCCGATTACCAAAAAATAAATTAAAGTTTCTTGACCTGATCTGCGGGGAATTCCATTGCAGCCATACGGCCCATATGGAAATAGCGGATCTTTACGGTGCTGTTTTCGGTATCAATACTTTCAACCTCACCGATGGTGCCGTCAAATGCACCGCCGACAACGATTACTTCTTCGCCTTCCTCGAGGTCTATCTGGAACTTGACGGGAGCTGCGGGATTTTCGCCGTTTTCGCCGTCTTCGTTTATGTAGTCCTCAATATGGAACTGCTTTACTTCATCGTCAGTAAGGGGAATGGGCTTGCTGTCGGGACCGAGGAAACGTCTGAATCCTCTGATTCCGCGGATAAGATGCCAGGTTTCGTTGGAAATCTTGACACCTTCATTGGGGAAATCAAAGCGTGCGAGCTTTACGAACACGTAGTTGGTGTAAAGAAGATTCTTAACCTCTTCGATTTCGTACTCTTCTTCGTCTTCCTTCTCGGGCTCCTCAGCCTCAAGCACATACTCGTCCTTTGTGTATTCGTCTTCCTTGAAAATGAATACGTTCTGGGACTGCTTTGCTGCTGTTCTCTTCTTCTTTGCCTTTTTCTTTACCTTAATTTCATAAGGCAGACATGCGGCAAGAATCTGATCACGCATATCACGGTTGTTTGCAACTGTAATAATGTTGTCGCAAACCTTTCTGTCGTAGCCTGTAGCGGTTTCAACCGCAAACCACTTGTAATCTTTAGGTTGTCTGTCCATCGTAAAACCTCCTGAGGAAACTGCTTACGAATCAGGCTGCAGTTGTTTCTTCAGCCGTTGTCTCTTCTTCAGCTGTAGTCTCTTCTGCTGTTGTTTCTTCTTCAGCTGTAGTCTCTTCTCCGGTGGTTTCCTCACCTGTAGTGGTCTCTGTTGCTGCTGTTGTTGTTTCGCTGCCTGTTGTTGTCTCGATTGCGAACTGCTCACCGAGAGCTACTGCTGCGTTCTTGCCGAGGTCAAATACCTCTGTGAGAACCCAGTCAACTGCGAAAACTGCCACTGCAACAACTGCGATAGTTGCAAGAACTACACCCGCATTCTTGATGACCTGCTTACCTGTGGGCCATGTGACCTTCTTACAGGTACCGACAAAATCCTTACAGAACTTCTTGACAGCTGCTGTACCGCGGGATACTATTGTGCCTTCTTTCTTAGGCTTGCTGGCTTTGATTCTTTCCTTCTTAGCTTTTTCGGCAGCCTTGAGAGCTTCCTTTTCAGCCTTGAGAGCTTCTTTGTCGATGTTCTTATCAGCCATAGTAATTTCTTCCTTTCTAAAGCATAACGATACGAGCGCTCCCTTACGGAACACTCTGAAGCGTTGCTTTATATTACTTGGTTTCTCTGTGGAGAGTGTGCTTTCTGCAGAATCTGCAGTACTTGTTCATCTCCAGACGGTCGGGTGAATTCTTCTTGTTCTTCATTGTGTTGTAATTGCGCTGCTTGCATTCTGTACAAGCAAGAGTGATTTTTACTCTCATAACGGCACCTCCATTTAATGTTAGCCTCCCTCTGACAGACGGGAATTCAGCCGTCTTTTTTCAGGGCAAAAAAAAGAACCCTTTCAGAGGTATAAACAGTATACCATAAGGGTTCTTACAAGTCAAGTATTTTTTTTGCACAAGAACAAGACCGCGAAAGCCTGTATTTTTATTTAAACATATTAATATACGCCTCGTTATCAGAGCTCGGCTGCCTGTTTCTTGAGAAGTCTCTGCTGGCGTGCCTTGAAGGACATAAGCTCCTTAAGCTGCTGATCGGGTGTTATGTAGTCGCCGATAGTCAGAAGCTTTTTGTTGTAAAGACCTCTGAAGCTTGAGCCGCCCGTTGCAAGCAGCTTATTCTTTTTGGCAAACTGCAGAAGAGCCTCGCTGTCCTTTTCATCTGCCGTAGGATGCCATACCTCAATACCGTCAAGACCTGCCTTCATAAAGCGGCCGATAAGTGCCGTTGCCTCTTCCGAATTTCCGTATGCCATAGGGTGTGCAAGCACAGCCACGCCGTTTGCAAGATGAACTGCCTCAATTACCTCTTCAACACTCTTGAATTTCGGCTGAACAAGTATATTATTTTCACTTTCGGGCGTAAAGAGCTCATTGTAAACATCACCGTAGAAGGAATCGGCAGCACCGACCTCCATAAGAGCATGCATAAAATGCTGCGTGAACAGTGCCGTTGCGCCCGTAGCACATCTCTTGATAAGCTCGGGAGTTACGGGATACTGTTTTGCGAGCTTTAAGCACATCATAGTCGTAGCTCTGCCTCTTACCAGCGAATTATGCTTACAAAGCCCCTCAAGACGGGCAGGCTGTTCGGGCAGATAACAAAGAATGTGCATACCCTTTCCCGTCTCCTCGTCAAAAGCGGAAAGCTCCACTCCGGGAATAACACCCACTCCGTTTCTTTCGCCGACTATTTTAGCTCTTTCTATTCCGGCAATTGTATCCTGATCCGTAACGGCAATCTTATCTATACCTCTGCTTTTAGCAAGAGCAATAATCTCCTCAATACCCATTGAACCGTTGGACAGTCGGGTATGACAATGCAAATCTGCGCTCAAATAATAACCCCCTTATATCATCTTTCTGTAATTTCCTCTTATTTCTTTGCCGAAAAATGAACAAATCCGCCACAAATGTTACGAAAAATGAAACATTCTTAAAAAAACTGACTATTTCGGCTAAGTATATACTATGATTATATACCTTTTCCTCTTTCATTTCAAGAGTTTTTGTGTTATTATGTCATTAAAGATATTAATTGAGGTGTATTTTTTATGAATAAAGTTCTCCTGGGGCTTTCCGGAGGGGTAGATTCGGCAGTATGTGCCGCACTTCTTCTGGAGCAGGGCTATGACGTGACCGCCTGCTTTCTGATGCTGACGGAAAATTCGTCCCCCGAAAGCGAGGAAGCAAAAAATGCCGAGGCTATTGCACGGCATCTGGGAATAAAATTAATAATAGCTGATTACAGAGAGCGCTTCAGGGAATATGTTTCCGACTATTTTATAAAAGAATATCTTTCGGGAAAAACGCCCAATCCCTGTATAAGATGCAATCCCACCTGCAAAATCTTCTGTCTTCAGGAGGAGGCAAGAAAGCTCGGCATTGAAAAAACCGCAACGGGACATTACGCCCTGACAGAATATGACGGCGAGTACGGTACTGTTGTGCTGAAGTCGGCTCCCTCAAAAAAAGACCAGAGCTATTTTCTCGGAAGACTCTCCCCCTCTCAGATTGAAAAGCTTATTTTTCCTTTAGGTGCATTTTCTTCCAAGGATGAGGTAAGAGAATATGCCCAAAAACTGAAGCTTCCCAATGCAAAGAAGGGGGACAGTCAGGAAATATGCTTTATTCCCGACAATAATTATCAGAGCTATATCTGCACGCACAGTGATTTTAAGGCAGAAAAGGGAAGCTTTCTTGACAACAACGGTGAAATTATCGGCACTCATACGGGAATAATAAATTATACGGTAGGACAGCGAAAGGGTCTCGGCGCCTTCGGAGAGCCGAGATACGTAAAAAGCATAAATGCAAAAAACAACACCGTAACCTTATGCAAAGCCGATGAGAGATTTGAAAAAACATTAAAGGCAGAGGATATTTCGTGGGCAGTAAAAGCTCCGCCCGTATCCCCATTTACAGCCGAAATCAAAATCAGAAGCACTGCAAAGCCCGAGGAAGCGGAAATAATTATCGAAAACGGAAGCCTTTCGGCTCAGTTCAGAAATCCCGTTTTAGCACCGTCACCCGGTCAGTCCGCCGTTATCTATAAAAACGGTACGGTTATAGGAAGCGCAACCATAATATAGTCAATTCTTCTTCAGTCAGTTTAACTTTATATTACAATTGTTCAACAGGTGTTGACATTTATTTACCGTTTCCATATAATAATTGAGTATTTTATAAAAAGGAGTAACACAAATAATGAATAAAAGAATCTTAAAGCTTCTTTTTGTGCTTATAGTTTCTGCGGTAACGCTTCTTATATGCACGGCATCTTCAAGCGCCGCACTTCTGGGAGACATTACCGACGGCGACAATCTTGTAACGGCAAACGATGCAAGAACGATTCTCCGTGCCGCTGTAGGCCTTGAGAGCCTCACGGCAGAGCAGGCTGATATTGCGGATACTGACGGCGACGGAAAAATCACGGCAACAGATGCAAGAACAGCACTCAGAATCAGTGTTTCGCTTGACCCCGTTCTTCACTATTATCAGAAGGAAATCATAACAGCACCCACCTGCACGGAAAAGGGACTTATGAAGCTTACCTGCACGGAGTGTGAGGATATTCAGGAAAAGGAGCTTGAAGCGCTCGGTCACGAGTTCGCAGAGGCTGAAATTCTCACAGAGGTTACCTGCGAAACAGACGGTCTTGAAAAGTACACCTGTCAGCGTGAGGGCTGTGAATACAGTGAAGAAAAAACAATTCCTGCAAGCCACGTACCCGACATTCCTGCCGCAACCTGCACAGAGGACCAGTTCTGTACAAGAGGCAACCACATAATGGCTGAAAAGCTCGGTCACACCTCCGATTGGGGCGTATGCGGCCGTTGCAAAATCTACAACACCGAAAAATATGCAGCTGAAGCAGAACTTGTCAAAGAAAAGTTCAACGAAGCAAAAGCAGCCTTTGATGCAGCCTATGCAATAAACAGCTACAATGTAATGATAGACGGAATCTCCTGGAAGGTACTTCCCAACACAAAGGCAGCAAAGCCGAATTACATTAAGGCAAAGACCGCATACGAGGAAGCTCTGGCCGCATGCGGCGATATCCCTGAATTCGCATCAATAAAGGCTTTACTCGAAAAGAATCTTGCAAACATCAACGGTGTTCTTACTCAGGTCGAGCTTATTCTTGCCGAGCCGTTTTTCGATGCAAGAAACTTTGAAAAGCTTATATGGCCCCTTGAGGAGCTCAACGACTTCAACTCCGACAGCATCAACGGAACAAACAAAAAGCTTACAAAGCTTATCATCTGGTAAAAAAACAATAAAGAAAAAAAGGAATCGGTTCATCAGAACTGATTCCTTGATTTTTTATTCACCTAAATATGCTTTTTTAACTTCTTCGTTATTAAGGAGCTCAATTCCCTTGCCCGTTGCGGTTATGTCGCCCGTTTCAAGAACATAAGCTCTGTCGGAAATTGAAAGCGCCTTCTTTGCGTTCTGCTCAACAAGAAGAATCGTCATACCCTGATTGTGACATTCTTTGATAATTTCAAAAACCTGATCAACAAGAAGAGGAGAAAGACCCATTGAAGGCTCATCAAGCATAAGAAGCTTGGGGTGGCTCATCATAGCTCTGCCCATTGCAAGCATCTGCTGTTCACCGCCAGAGAGAGTACCTGCAATCTGATTCTTTCTTTCGCCGAGACGGGGGAAGCGTGTGCAGATATCCTCGATATCCTCCTTTATCTTCTTTTTATCCTTCTGTGTATAAGCACCCATAACAAGGTTTTCGTAAACCGTCAGCTCCTGGAAAACACGTCTTCCCTCGGGAACCTGACTCATACCCATTGAAATAAGCTTGTGTCCGGGAATTTTATTTATAACCTTTCCGTCATAGGTAACGGTACCGTCTTTAATAGGAATAAGTCCCATAATGCTCTGCATCGTAGTGGTTTTACCTGCACCGTTGGCACCGATAAGGGAAACGATTTCACCCTCGTTAACCTCAAAGCTGATGCCCTTTATTGCTCTGATAACACCGTAATTTACCTGCAGATTCTTTACTTCAAGTAATGCCATTGTATTCCCTCCTTATTCACCGATGTATGCCTTGATAACCTCGGGGTCATTAAGGGCTTCCTGTGCAGTGCCCTGAGCCAGCACGGTACCGAAATTGAGAACGGTAACCTCATCGCAAAGACCCGACACGAATTTCATATCGTGCTCGATAAGAAGAATTGTCATATCAAAATCGTCACGGATTTTTCTGACGATCCGCATAAGGTCCTCCGTCTCGTGAGGATTCATACCTGCGGCAGGCTCGTCAAGAAGCAGAAGCGTGGGATTTGTTGCAAGTGCACGTGCAATTTCAAGCTTTCTCTGCTTACCGTAGGGAAGGTTGCAGGCAAGGTTGTTTCTCTCCTCCTCAAGGTCAACGATTCTGAGAATTTCCTTTGCTTTTTCGCGCATCTTAGCTTCCGTCTTATAGTGTCCGGGAAGTCTTAAAAGGCTTACAAAGGGGTTGCACTTGAATTCAGGCTGATTATGAAGACCTACAAGAACGTTTCTGATAACGCTCATATTGTTGAAAAGTCTTATATTCTGGAAGGTTCTTGCGATACCCTTGCGGTTAATCTGCTCCTGAGTCTTACCCTTGAGCTCCTCGCCGTTAAGGTAGAAGGTACCGGTTGTAGGCTGATAAACACCCGTAAGAAGGTTGAACACGGTGGTTTTACCTGCGCCGTTGGGGCCTACAAGACCGTAAAGCTGCTTTTTCTTTATTTCAAGATTAACGTTCTGAACGGCTTTGAGTCCGCCGAAGGAAATACCGAGGTCTTCGGTTTTAAGTACTGTATCAGACATCTCAGTTACCTCCTTTTTGGGGTTTATCGGGTGTGTATTCATTTCCCTGCTGAATATCAGTGGAAAGAACCTCATCCATAGAAATCTTTGTGGGAATCTTGTCCCAGTGTGCTTCGTCTGCAAGGATATCCTCGGGCTTGCGGTTCTTTGCGGTAAGCTTTCCGATAACTCCCTTTATTGAAAGCTTTTCCTTTACGGGAGCAAGCGCGGGAGCGTTATTGAAGATAACTATACCGATAAGAATAAGAGCATAGATAAGGAACTTGAGAGCGGCAAGATCGCCGGGAAGCTCCTTCTGAAGCACGTAGTTGATTATTGTAATAAGAGTTGCGGCAATAATGGAGCCGTTGATTGAGCCCATACCGCCAAGCACTACCATAACGAGAATTTCGATTGAGTAGTTGTAGGAGAAGAAGGTATACATAACGGGTGTTGTATAATGTCCGTAGAATACACCTGCAATACCTGCAAAGAAGGCTGCAATAACAAAAACGAAAAGCTTGTAGTAGGTAACGTTAATACCCATAGCCTTTGCGGCAATTTCGTTATCACGGATTGCGGTAATTGCTCTGCCGTGCTTACTTCTTACAAGGTTCTGCACAAGGAAGAGAACAGCAAGCACCGTAATGAAAACGATTATGAAAAGAGGAAAATCCTTCTTTGTAAACTTAACTGCATTTGTTGAAAGACCCATAGCCTTGCCGAACCAGGGAAGGTTTTTGAAAACGGTTCTTACAATTTCACCGAAGGCGAGGGTTACGATAGCAAGATAGTCACCCTTCAGACGAAGTGCGGGAAGACCTACGAGAAGTCCGAAGAAGGCTGCAAGAAGACCGCCGCAAAGCATACTTATAAGAAGGCAGATAACCTTGCTTTCAATTACCGTGTGAAGCTGAATTGAAATAAAGGTACCGAGATATGCACCTACACACATAAAGCCTGCATGTCCGAGAGACAGCTCTCCGAGGAAGCCTACAACAAGATTAAGAGAAACAGCAAGGATAACGCTGTAGCCTATCTGAACAAGAAGGTTCATATAGGAAGCCTTGAGACTGCCTGAGCCCTGCATAACCGCAAAAACAACCAGCGCAGCAGTAACAACGATGTAATTTACGCAGTTTTTAAGCTTGAAATCGTCAGATTTTAATATAGTCTTTATCATAAATTACACCTTCTCTCTTCTCTTCTTACCAAGAAGACCGATGGGTCTTACAAGAAGAATAACAATAAGCAGACCGAACTCAACAGCCGTTGTGTAGGGTGCAAGCACGGGAACGCTTAAGCATATCTTTTCAATAACACCTAAAAGCACACCGCCTATCATTGCACCGGGAATTGAACCGATACCGCCGATAACGGCAGCGGTGAATGCCTTGATTCCGGGCATTGAGCCGAGAGTGGGCTCAACCGAGGGAATCTGCATAAGATAGAAAAGACTGGCTGCAGCGGCAAGTGCGGAGCCGATTGCAAAAGTAATTGAAATAATCTTATTTACGTTGATACCCATAAGCATAGCGGCACCCTTGTCCTCTGAAACGGCAACCATAGCACGTCCGGTTCTTGTTTTCTTAACGAAAACAGTAAGACCTGCCATAATAACGGCACCGATAACAAGAGTAACAATTGAAGAAACGCTGATTTTTGCACCGAGCATCTCTACAGTACCGAGAGATGCAATGGTGACCTGCTTGGGTGCGGCACCGAATACAAGCTGAGAAATACTCTGTAAAAGGTAACTGACACCGATAGCAGTAATAAGAACAGCAAGGGGCGAAGCACCTCTTAAAGGCTTATAGGCAAACTTTTCAACAAGAACACCCATAACAACACATATAAGCACGGACACGCCTATTGCAAGAGCAATATGTCCCTGCCCCATAAGTGTTACAAAAACGGCATAAGCGCCGACCATAATAATATCGCCGTGTGCAAAGTTAAGCATCTTGGCAATACCGTAAACCATGGTATAGCCGAGAGCTATAAGAGCATATATGGCACCGAGACTGAGCCCGTCAAATAAAATACTCATAGTTAAAAAATTCTCCTTTTCCGGGGGAGTTTAATGGCAAACAGACAAAAAAATGAAAGAAATTATGAAAAAAAATCAAGCCCCTAAAGGCGGGTATATGCCCGAAGGTATAACCCTTCAGGCATATACTTAGTTCTTTGTTTTAACTTAATCAGTTAACCTCAACGATGATGGGTTCCTTTTCGCAAGCACCGGAAGCATCCCATACCATACCGCCTGTAACACCTGTGTAGGAGAAGTCAGCGGATGTGAATGTAGCTGTAAGTGCCTTACCGAGCTCAGCGGGATCAACCTTTACGTTGTCAACACCAATCTTCTTCATAGCCTCGAAGATAGCGTAAACTGCATCGTAGCCGTCAGCTGCAAACTGGTCGGGCTTTGCACCGTACTTTGCTTCATAAGCTGTAACAAAAGCAGAAACCTGAGCATCCTCGCTGTTTACGTCGAAGGGAGTGAGGTAGCTTATCTTGTTTGTAACTGTGTCGTCAATCTGAGCAGCAACACCGTCAAGACCGTCGCAGCCGAAAAGGAATGCATCACAGCCCTTAGCTACACAAGCCTTAGCAATAAGACCTGCTTCTGTGTAGTAGATGGGAAGGAAGATAACGTCGCAATCCTTGAGAGCCTCAACCTGAGTTGAGAAGTCTCTGTTGTTTTCAGCGTCAAAGGACTGCTCAATGTATGTAACGTTGAGTTCAGCCATCTTTGTCTTGAATGCTTCATAGATACCTGATGAATAGGGATCGGATGAATCGTAGATAGCACCGATGTTCTGGTATTCTGCAGCGAGCTTTTCAGCGGACATAATGCCGTTGTCGGGGTCACCGAAGCAAACTCTGAAGCAGCTGTTGCTTGCGTTGATTACGTTGTCAGCGGATGCTGAGGGAGTAAGAGCGAAAACGCCGTCTTCATCAGCTCTTGTAGCAAAGGATTCAGCGGAACCGGATGTAACGGAACCGAGAGAAGCCTGCATACCTGCTTCATAAAGAGCATCATAGCCTGTGGAAGCGTCAGCAGCTGTTGCCTTGTCATCCTTCATATCAAGCTTGAAGTTTACGCCGTTAAGACCGCCTGCTGCATTGATTTCTTCAATAGCAAGCTGTGCGCCCTGCTGTACGGAAATACCGTAGGAAGCTGCGTCACCTGTGAGGGGACCTGTTGCACCGATAACGTATTCGGTGTTTTCTGCTGTGTAGTCGCCTTCCTTTGTAAGGTCGTATGCTACATCAGCAGCTGTTGTTTCTTCACCGCCTGCTGCAGTGGTTTCTTCAGTTGTGCCGCCGCAAGCAGCAAAGCAAAGAACCATTGAAAGGCTGAGAAGAAGAGCCATTACTTTTGTGAACTTTTTCATTTTCATTTTTCCTCCGTTCGGATTTGTTCCGATATACAAATGCATATCGCAGTAACAGTAGAATAATATTATAATAAAGAATAAAAGTCAATCGCTTATTTTAATTATATCAATTAAGGTTTTTAAATTTTTCAATTAATATTATTAATCAGCTTTATTTCCTTTTGATTGACAAACAAAGTTTACGGCAGATATAATAGATAAGTAAAATATCTGAGGAGTGAAAATATGTCGGCAAAAATCATTGACGGTAAAAAAATCTCGGAAGAATTGAGGCTTTCGATTTCAGAGGCAGTAAAAAACAGAAAAGAGGGCACCAGAGCCCCCGGGCTTGCGGTAATTATCGTGGGAGACAATCCTGCATCAAGAATATATGTAAACAACAAAAAGAAGGCGTGTGAAGCCTGCGGCTTTTATTCCGTGGAATATGCACTCGACGAAAACACAGAGGAAAAGGAGCTTTTAGAGCTTATAGAAAAGCTCAATAACGACGATAATATCGACGGCATACTCTGTCAGCTCCCCTTACCGAAGCAGATAGACGAAAGCAAGGTAATAGATGCTATCTGTCCCGAAAAGGATGTTGACGGCTTCTCGCCTGTCAATACGGGAAATCTTCTCTCAGGCAAGCCCTGCTTTGCGCCCTGCACACCTGCAGGCGTAGTTGAGATGCTGAAATACGAGGGCATTG
This sequence comes from Acutalibacteraceae bacterium, assembly GCA_045659105.1. Taxonomy (GTDB): domain Bacteria; phylum Bacillota; class Clostridia; order Oscillospirales; family Acutalibacteraceae; genus RUG806. The sequence goes on along the minus strand of JAZOWG010000217.1, from coordinate 10,467 downwards.
ATATTGCAGGTAAGCATTGCGTTATCGTAGGCAGAAGCAACATTGTCGGCAAGCCCGCCGCACTTTTAATGCTTCAGGAGAATGCAACGGTTACCGTCTGCCACTCAAGAACGAAAAATCTCGCAGAAGAGGTAAGCCGTGCAGATATCGTCATTGCGGCAATCGGTAAGGCAAATTTTATTACCGCTGATATGATAAAGGAAGGCGCAGTAGTTGTTGACGTCGGCATCAACCGCCTTGAAAACGGCAAGGTCACGGGTGACGTTGATTTTGAGGCAGTAAAAGAAAAGGCTTCATTCATCACTCCCGTTCCCGGCGGAGTCGGTCCTATGACAATAACGATGCTGATGAAAAATACACTGGAAAGCTATAACAGAAAATAAGCTGAATAAACAATTTCTGCCCGGGGAAATTTCCTCGGGCAGTAAAATTTTAAGGGGAGGCTGCATACACAGTCTCCCCTTTTTCCGGTTACTTTTTATTTTGCAATTTTATCGTAGTAGAAATCGAAGAAGCCCTTAGGTCCGAATACCATATAGGTAAGGTCGTTAAGACCCTTGAGACCGGCATTAAGAAGCTTATCCATTGTACCGGGCTCTGTGGGAGCATCGTAAACGCCGATTTCAACAAGCTTTGCTTCAACCTCTGCAAGAACAGCATCGTCCTTTTCGGGATTATTTACGGTTACTGCAGCCATAGCCTCTGCCTTTGCAAATGCAGCCTTAACGTCAGCTGTGGGAACGTAGCCTGTTTCGTCGCAGTATCTCTGGAGGTCTTCCTTGTACCACTTGAGAGGCTTTAAGTTTCTTGCATTGTTGAACTGAGGATAGTAATATTCACCCTCGGGATCTGCACAGCTTGCTACGTCTGTTACGTGGCCTGTTGCAAGGTTAAGTGCAAGAGAAAGAGCTGTGTTGTTGTATTCAAGCTCGTGCTTCTGTCCGTAGAAGTACCAGCTTGTATCCTTGTAGTAGCAGGTAGAAATATCAATTGAGCCGTCGGGAGAAAGCTCTCTGCCTTCGGTATCCTGGAACTTCTCGTTATAAGCAACGTAGGATGTGCCGGGTGCTGTTGAGTCGATATTGATAATTTCGTCAGAGTTTGTGATGGGGCCCTGCTTCATAAAGCCGAAGAGGCTGTAGTCAGCAGTACATGCACCGAAGGGAAGACCGTAACCTGCAATAAAGGCAAAATCTACGCCTTCAGCCTGAAGTCCGGGAATGGTTTCGGTGTGAAGTCTTGCCTTTGCTTCCATAAAAGCATCAACCTCTGCCTTTACTGCTTCGGATGAAATAAAGCCTGTTGCCATTACCTCATCATATCTCTTGAGGGGAATCATATTGCTGAGAGAGGGAGTGGGTCCGAAAAGGTCTGTTGAAAGACCTCTGAGAGCCATATCAATGAAATCACGAAGCACCTGCTTGGGGAAAAGTCTGAGAGCGATGTTTATAACATAGCCCCAGGGCTCACCGACAAGGTCAGAAATGAGACCGTTATAGAAAAGGTCAGCAGACATAGGCTCGCAGTAATTCTGAGTAAGCATATCGGCAATGATTTCAGAGCCGTCCCATGCGCCTACGATACCTACAACTCTCTTAACGTGGCTTGTTGCTCTTGTGGGATATGCATCAAGGTAAGCAGTTGTAACGGAAGCGCCCATGCTCATAGGAACAAGAACAACCTCAGTTGCACCTACAGTATTGTTTGCAAGAATTGTTTCAATAAACTCGTGAAGACCCTCAACGTTCTTTGAGGTATAAGAGAATGCGCTGTAGTTATAAACGTGAAGATATTCTTCATATCTCTCACCGAACTTTTCCTTTGCGATGTCCTCACAGGGAATAGCGGAGAAGAAGCGCTCTCTTGCTTCGCTTCTGAGCTCGCCGTCTTCACCCTCTGCCCAGGGGTACTCGGCAACAGACATAGCATATCTGGGAGTTACAACTCTGGGATGGGGATTACCCTCTTCATCAACAAGGTTGAAGCTGAAAAGGTTATGTACGATTGTCTTTACATCCTCTTCACTGATGATGCAGTTTCTTGTAAATGCAGAAACAAGAAGATCAAGAACAACATTTACAATAGCGCCGATTGTCTCGGTGTTGGAAAATGCCTCATCAAAAGCGTTGAAGAGATTCCATCTTGTCTGATATTCACCCTTTGCAACAAGGGGAGCATATACATCATAATTCTGAAGTGATGCACCGTATTTGTCAACATAGCTCTGATCAAAGCGGTATGAATAGCTCTGTCCGATACCTGTAACGAAAACGATAAGAGCATCGCCGTCAACGAAAGCGCTTTCAAGGTTATTTGCAGCCGTAACTGTAGGCTGTACACCTGTTTCAGCCGCTGAAACGGGGATAATTGCTACAGTAAGAAGCATTGCAAATGAAAGCATTAAAGCAATAATTTTCTTCATTTCTTTTTCCCTCCGGATATTTTTTCTAATATATACTAACATTTTTCATTTTTCAATGCAATTGTGTTTTAAATTTTCGGCTTTTTGCACAAAATCAGTTTTTTCTTTTAAAACATATTGCCGATTAATTACTCAGTTTACCATATACATATTGAATTACGTTGAAAACAATAGTAAGATAATAATACCAATTTCACGGAGGTTTTACGTTATGGATGTAATTTTAGCAGTATTCAAGCTTGTTATGGCATTCTTCTTCGCGCTTCCTCAGATTCTTGCTCCCATCCCCGCACACCTTAATCAGGATTCATATTTTGAAGACTGGTCAGCGGAAACGGAATACACTGAGGATTATGCAGTAGTTCTTGAAAAAGAAGCAGGTAAGGATTTCGTTATCCTTAACATCACGGACGTTCAGATTTCGGATGATGAAAATTTCTATCCCGAATATGAATATGCAAAGGAAATGATCACAAAGTTAGTTTCCGAGCAGAAGCCCGACCTTATCACCCTTACAGGTGACAATGCCTGGGACACCGTTGCTTACATAGAGCTCGTTAACTTTATGGATTCCTTCGGCATTCCCTGGGCACCCGTTATGGCCAACCACGACGGTCAGGGCTGTATAAGCGAATTCTGGTGCGCATACCTTTTTGCAAATGCAGAGAACTGTCTCTTTAAGTTCGGCCCCAAGGATATGGGCTACGGCAACTACGTTATAAACGTTGAGGAAAACGGTGAGGTTGTTCACACAATCATTATGATGGACACCCACGACGACGTTGACTACACCGACGACAACGGCAACCACATTGAAGGCTACGACCACCTCTGGCAAAACCAGATCGAATGGTATGAATGGGTTATAAAGGGCATTGAAAAGACAGAGAGCAAGACCGTTGAAAGCTCTGTATTCATGCACATCCCCGTTTATGAAGTAAGAGAAGTATGGTATTACTACTATGCAGGACATTACTGTGCAGTCTGTGATAAGTACTTTACAAAGGCACAGCTTATTGCTGACAGCTGTCCCGACTGTGCGGGAGCAATTACTTACAATGACGAAAACCGAAATCTCTGGGTAGGCGAATATGCTGACAAGGCAACAGGTGTTATTCATGAAACACCCTGCCCCGGTGCAGTGAACAATTTCTTCACCGATAAGATGCTCGAGCTCGGCAGCACGAAGAACGTAATGTTCGGTCACGACCACGTATGCAATGCTTCAATAAATTATGAAGGCATTCAGCTGACATACGGTCTTAAGCTCGGCTACGGCTGCTACTATGAAGAGGGTCTTATGGGCGGAACAACCCTTACCTTCGGCTCCGACGGTGCAGCTCACTACGAGCATCACTTCTGCGGTTAAATAATTGTTTAAGGAAATCTGCATATGAAACTGAAAAATAAAGTAAAAGCTATTACCCTTAAACACTTCAAAGCCGGCACAAGACCGTTTCTTTGCCTTTTTATTTCTGCACTGATGATACTTTCATCCTTTACAATTGCTCTCACAGGCCTCACTGTATACGCAGCAGCAAAGGCGCCCTCGGGCGCTGCCGCCGCTCTTACAATAAGTGAAGCTGCAGACAGCAGCTATGAAGCGGTTATTTCTCTTCAGAACTGCTTAGACTTTACCGAGGGAAGCCTTACTATAGAGTATGATACGGCAGCACTTGAGCTTGTTCCCCGCAATACTGAGAACGGCTCTGTTCCGTGGGAAATTCTTGACGATGCCAATGCATTCTCGGATGTGGGCAACACCTTCTCTGCCACCGGCGATGCGAAGGAGCCCGGAAAGATTACGCTTTCATTTAATCTTACTGAGCCGCTTGACGCTGAAGTATGGGGCGTTGACGTTGATATGGCTGATGTTAAGCTCTTCAGAATGACATTCAATTCTCTCGGCACATCAGATACCGAGCTTACTGTTACCGGCTTACTCAGATTTGATGACGGCTCTGAGCTTACAGTAAACGAAAAGGTTTACATAATGGGAAGCGGTGCACCTGAGGAAACAACAACCGAGGCTCCCGAGGAGACAACAACCGAGGCTCCCGAAGAGACAACAACCGAAGTTCCGGAAGAGACAACAACCGAAGCTCCCGAGGAAACAACACAGCATACACATTTATACAGACAAATTGTTATCCTTGCTCCCGATTGTGTAAATACAGGTGAATGTGAATTCATCTGCGACTGCGGAGAAATCTGCAGATGTATCCTTCCCGCAACCGGACACAATGATAATAATGCGGACGGAATCTGCGACAGCTGCGGCAACGGAACAGAGGACAAGACAGAAGACAACGAATCATTTTTAGACAAGATTAAGGCTTTCTTCGAAAAGATTGCAGAATTCTTCAGAAATCTCTTCACCAAAGCATAAAATTTCAGCTCCTGTACCAAGACGGTACGGGAGCTGTTCTTATTATTTTATCATATCTATAATACTCTGAAGAGCTTCTGCGTCTATCATACCCGAACGGTTATATCTGATATTTCCGTCCTTATCAATGGCAATTGTTCGGGGGATACCGGAAATACCGTAGGTTATGGCGGCATTATATTCAAGGTCGTAATATGAGGGGAAGGTGTAGCCCTTGTCGGCAAGGAACTTTTCACCGTTTCCGATTCCGTCATCGGTGTTTACAATCATAAACTGAATCTCATCGCCGTGCTCTATGAAAGCTTCTTCGAAGTCGGGCATTTCCTGAATACAGTAGCCGCACCAGGTTGCCCAGAAATTGAGAATCACGGGCTTTCCCTCAAACTCGGAAAGCATCACCGCATTTCCTTTATTATCGTAGATTTTAACATCCTTATACTTCTGATACTGCACCGTGTCGGAAATACTTCCCTGCTCTGCCGTTGTGGGCTCAGCCGCCTTATCTGCAAGACTTGGGTACACCGCCGCCGCAAGGGCAATAACTGCAATGAGAACGAAGATTACAGCAATAAGTGATTTGTTTTTCATATATACTCTCCTTTAACTTAAAATCGTAAGGAATCTGTTCATAAGCCCCGTCATCATAAGCACACCGATTATAACAAGGAATATTCCGCAGACGGTGTTGATGACCTTGTAATTTTTCTTTATGAAGGTAAATGCGCCCTTTAGCTTATCAATCAGCACGGCACTTAAAAGGAAGGGTACTCCAAGCCCCAGGGAATAAAGAAGAAGCATTATAACGCCCTTTAATACATTACCCTCGCTTGAGGCAAGAGCAAGCGCAGAGCCTAAAAACGCACCAACACAGGGTGTCCAGCCAACAGAAAAGACAACACCGAAAAGCAAGGCGGAGAAAAATCCCATTTCAGTTTTCACCTTACGGCTTTTTGCACCTGAAAAAATCCTGAGCTTAAACACTCCGATATAATTAAGACCGAAAACGATAACAATAAGTCCGAGGACTATATTGACTATGGTTTCATATTGCTTCAGAAAGCCTCCGAGCGTGCCTGCAAGGGCTCCCATGGCCGTAAAAACAGCGGTAAAGCCGAGAACGAAGCCAACGGCTCCCGTTAAGGTCTTTTTGGTGCTTCTCTCCCCTCCCCCTGCAAAATATGAGAGATACACGGGAAGCATAGGAAGAAGACAGGGGGAAATAAAGGTAATAATACCTTCAACGAACGATACAAGATATTGCATATTTTCCTCCAAAGGGAAGTATTTACATATTTATTTTATCTTTTTTTCTTAAAAAAATCAATAATACATAATTTTGTTTTTATATTGAAAATTGCAGTTTTATTATATATAATGTTGTTAAATGAAATGGAGAGTGATTTATATGGTACGAGCAAAAATTAAAAAGCCCGTTGACAAATCCATTGCAACAAAGGGCTTCGAGAAATTCCTTTTCTATCTTGTGCAGTTCACATGGGGGCTTCCCGTAAATGCAATAAGCGGTATAATTTACCTGATTCTCAGAAAAAAATACCGCACCGAGAAGTTTATGAATTCCTACATCACATACATTCCCGGTAATTGGGGCGGACTTTCTCTCGGTCTCTTCATTTTCATTGCCGAGGGCAAGGCTGAGGGCTGGACAAACAATACGAAGATTCACGAATACGGACACACGATTCAGTGTCTGCTTTTAGGTCCTCTTTATTGGATTGTTGTGGCACTTCCTTCTGCAATATGGTGCAATTTCTTCGCCGATTACAGAAAGAAAAACAACGTATCCTACTATAAGCTCTACTGCGAAAGCTGGGCAAACAGCTGGGGCGTAAAATGGTCGGGACTTAAGCAGTTCGGAATAAAGTAAGCTGAAATGTCAAAAGAAAAAGCATCAAGAAACAAAACCATAGATATTTCCGTAGCTGAGGGCAAAGAGTATCTCAGCCGATGCATTAAAATAAATAAAGCCGTGGCGGACTTAACGGAAATTACCGACAAAACCATACTCGGCGATACCTTTAAGGTCTGTCCGCGTATTCCCGAAAAAAGTGTTGACCTTATAATTGCCGATCCCCCTTATAATCTCAGAAAAACCTACGGAAGCACCACCTTTTCCAAGAAAAAGGCAGAGGAATACGAGGATTTTACGAGAAAATGGCTTTCTGCCGTAAAGCCCCTGCTCAAGGATAACGGCTCAATATACGTATGCTGTGACTGGGAATCAAGCCTGATTATCGGCAAAGTGCTCGGTGAATTTTTCACCGTAAGAAACCGTATCACCTGGCAGAGAGAAAAAGGCAGAGGCGCAAGGGCAAACTGGAAAAACGGTATGGAGGATATATGGTTTGCCACAAGCTCCGACAAATACACCTTTAATCTCAATGCCGTGAAGGTAAGAAGAAGGGTTCTGGCGCCCTACCGTGCAGACGGTATTCCTAAGGACTGGAAGGAATCTGCCGAAGGCAAGTACAGGGACACCTGCCCCTCTAATTTCTGGGACGATATCACGGTGCCCTTCTGGTCAATGCCCGAAAATACGGCGCACCCCACACAGAAGCCCGAAAAGCTTGTTGCAAAGCTGATTCTTGCGAGCTCAAATAAGGGAGATACTGTATTTGACCCATTCGCTGGCTCGGGCACAACCCTTGCCGTTGCAAAGAAGCTCGGCCGTCATTACATCGGCATTGAGAAGGAAAAGCAGTATTGCATCTGGAGTGAATACCGCCTCGAAAAAGCGGAAACAGACAAGGAAATTCAGGGACTTAAAAACGGCGTTTTCCTTGAAAGAAACCACCCTAAAAGCAAAAAATCGGATTAAAAAATCGGTTCAGCGGGATTTTTCCTGCCGAACCGAAATTTTTTATTTATGCAATTGAATTAAACCATTCGTCCTGACTTTCAAGACCGACTGATGCACGAAGAATCAGTCTTGCATCGGATGCGGTAAGCTTTTTGCCGTCCTTATCCGCTTCAACGTTACCTGCATCCGTAAACCACTCTGCGGAATTGTTTTCAAGTCCGACAGAGGCTCGAAGGGTAAGTCTTGCATCAGAAGAGGATACCTCACCGTCGGAATCAAGATCCCCCTTTACAACTACGGTATATTCTGTGCCGTCGGGAAGGGAGACAGTCATACCGCTGCCGAGCTTCTCGGTTTCTTTAACTTCTTTGCCCGTCACATCTCTGACAACGGCACCCTTTACATCAGTAAGGAAGGCTTCAACTGCAGTATCACTCTTTGCCGCAATACCGCTGTCTCCAAGAGGCTTTATTTCTCTTATGGCGTCTTCTTCACCGCCGAAAATGTTGTCAGAGTAATCATATTTCCTTTTTTCTGTCGCAATATAGAATTCAATAAAATCACCGCAGTAGTTACCGGGGTCATCATAAGAATCTCTTGAACATACCATAATTGATACATAACCTTCGGCGAGTGCCGTAATCTCCCCTGTCGCAGAAACAGCGGCAACCTCGGGATAAAGGCTCTCGTAAGTGATAACTTTGCCTCTTGCAAGCTCACTTTCCACCCACAGGGGTTCAGGAGCATTTATCTCCTCTCCGAGAATAAACGTCGGAGCACCCCACGTAAAGGTATAGTCATCCGCATTTCCGGAGAGCCTCTGTGCTGATGAACCGTAGGGCAGAAACAGATACTCTCCGTTATATTCTTTTATGGTGCATCCCGCAATAATACCGTTGGCTCTTGTATAATAGCCCAAATTTTCCCCGTAGTTTATCCATCCGCCGTAGTAGCACTCGTCGTTTATCATTCCGTCTCTGCGCTCAGGATTTTCAATGTAAAAAAATCCGTCTCCGCCGCCGAAGGGTGCGGCATATCTGTTCTTTGTCATATAAGGGACAGCACCGTTGAGAGCCGAACCGCCCTCGGCAGCATATCCGTAAAATTCGGATGCAGGCATACCGTTTTTATAGTGCATAAATCTGCCGTCTATATAGAAAATGCTGTCTCCGTAATAGACGTATTCGCAGTTCATTCCCTCGTAATAGGGTGATACACCCTCTATAAAATCAGTAAAGTACCAACGGGATATAAATTCGCGGTCAGTTGTTCCGAAAACGTCAAAAAGCGGATCAAAGAGATTCCAGGTGTTATCATAGTAAATCATAACCCAGCCGTGGTCTATTTCACGGTTATCGAGGCTTATGAAGTCTCTCATATCGCCTCTCGTGCCTGCACAGAACACCGCAGGCACTCCTGCAAGACGAAGCACCTGAGAAACAAAGAGCCCCAGGCCCAGGCAGTTGCCCGTTCTGTAATAAAATACGTCTATGGGGAAATAGTAGGTTCCGCCCGTATAGGATTTATACCGCACGTTTCTGTCTGCCCAGCCCACAACTGCCTCTGCCTTCTCCTTATCGGTTTTGCAGTTTTTCGTGAGTATGTCCGCTAATTTCTGCAGGGCCTTCCTGTCCGCTGTGCTTCCGAAGGAAAATTCGAGCCCGAGCTCCGGAAATTTTTCAATATAAACTTCGTTAAGATAATCGTATACAGCATCGGTAATCTGAGGAGTCATTGAAATTGCCGGATTTTCTACAGCAAAGGAGACAACGGGAAATACAGTAAGAAGCATTACTGCCGCTAATATAAAAGATAATACTTTTTTCATTTTTATCTTCCTTTTCAAAAAATCTCTGCATCCGAAAAATGGGTGCAGAGATATTGTTTTTTACCAGATAACTCTTGTTTCAATTTCCTCTGAAACAAGCTTGATGAAGTCTGCAACAGCCATAACACCCTGGTCGCCGTGACCGCGCTTTCTTACGGAAACAGTAAAGTCCTCTGCTTCCTTGTCGCCCACAACGAGCATATAGGGAATCTTTTCAAGCTGTGCCGCACGTAACTTATATCCGAGCTTTTCGCTTCTTGTGTCAACATCCACCTTTACGATGCCTGCTTCCTCAAGAGCCTTCTTGACAGCGTAAGCAGCATCCTGATGGCGGTCGGCAATGGGAAGAATACGAACCTGCTCGGGAGCAAGCCATACGGGGAAGGCACCTGCATACTTTTCAATAAGAAGAGCAAGCGTTCTTTCGTAGCAGCCGATTGACGTTCTGTGAATGATATAGGGATTCTTCTTTGTGCCGTCTGCCGCAACATATTCCATACCGAACTTTTCTGCAAGCATCTGGTCAATCTGAATTGTAATGAGGGTATCCTCCTTGCCGTGAACATTCTTGATCTGAATGTCAAGCTTGGGACCGTAGAAAGCAGCTTCGCCGATACCGATTTTGTAGTTGATGCCGAGGTTGTCAAGAATCTCCTTCATCACGCCCTGAGCCTCATCCCACTGCTCGGGAGTGCCGATATACTTTTCCTTATCGTCGGGATCCCACTGTGAGAAGCGGTAAGAAACGTCCTCATAAAGACCGAGAGTTTTAAGCATAAAGGTTGTAAGCTCAAGACAGCGCTTGAACTCGTCTGCGAGCTGCTCGGGAGTACACATAAGGTGGCCTTCGGAGATTGTGAACTGACGCACACGGATAAGACCGTGCATTTCACCTGAAGCCTCGTTTCTGAAAAGAGTTGAGGTTTCGGCAAGTCTCATGGGAAGGTCACGGTAGGAGCGTGCACGGTTGAGATATGCCTGATACTGGAAGGGGCAGGTCATAGGACGAA
>JAZOWG010000216.1:0-8671 GCA_045659105.1 Acutalibacteraceae bacterium | reverse complement strand
CTTTACCTTTACTGCATCAAACATTTTATCAGCCTCCTTTCGGACATTTTATCACACCGCACAAAAAAATACAATAAAAAGCCTTAAATTTAACAAATTGTCAATTGATTACGGCATACATTTATTGTAAAATACTAACATATTTTCAACAAAAAGGGTGTATTGCAATGAAATTTCAGGATACTCTCATTAACGCAAAAACAACAATAAAGGAATGTACCGATTTCACAGTAAACGGCATTACAAATATATGCAAGCTCTACGGCCCCCGTCCCTGCGGTGAGGAAAGCGAAAAAAAAGCGCAGGAGACAATGCTTGAGGAATTAAAGGCATTCTCTGATGAGGTAAGACGTGAAACCTTCAGGGTAAATCCCGATGCATTTATGTCCTTTGTACCCATTGCAGGTACACTTGTAGGCGCTGCTGCAGGAGTAAACTTACTTGCCTCTCACAAAAACAAGAAAGCAGCTCTCGGCTCTCTTGCTCTTATTGGCGCCGGTGTTGCAGGTATGGTAGGAGAATTCCTCTTATATAAAAAGGTTTACGACCCCTTCTTCAAGGAAAAGGAATCAGGCAATGTTATTGCCGTAAAGAAGGCAAAGGGTGAAACAAAAAGAAGAATCATCCTTGCAGGTCATACAGATTCTGCACCCGAATGGACATATACCTATAAATTCGGCTCTCACGGCTCGTTTATTGTAGCTGGTCCCGCACTTGCAGGTCTTGCTTACACGGCTGCCACCTCTGCAGTAACTCTTCTTTCAAAGAATAAAAAAACTGCAAAGAAAATGGCTCTCGGTCAGCTCGGCTTCTTCCCTGCATACGGTGCCTTATACAAATTCACAAATAACAAAAGATATGTTGAGGGAGCAATCGACAACCTTACGGGCTGTTATATTGCATCTGCCGTGCTCAAGTACCTTACGGAGAATAATATCTCCTTCGAAAACACCGAGGTTATTGCTATGATGGCAGGCGGTGAAGAGGCAGGCATAAGAGGCTCAAAGGCATTCTTCGAGGCTCATCCCGAATACCGGAATGACGGTGTAGAGACTGTCTTCATAAGCATTGACACCATCCGTGATGAGGAATATATGGCAATATACAACAAGGATATGACGGGTATGGTTAAGAATGACGAGCGTGTATGCGACCTTCTCAGGCGTGCCGGTGAAAAGCACGGTGTGACAATTCCCGTAACGGCAATTCCCTTAGGCTCTACGGATGCCGCTTCCGCATCTCAGGCAGGAATTCCCGCAGCTGCCATTGTTGCAATGGACCCCGCCCCCGCAAAGTACTATCACACCCGTCTTGATACTCCCGATATCATCATCCCCGAATGTATCGAAAAGGTACTGAACATCACCCTCGAAGCAGTATTCGACTTCGACGAAAACGGAATAAAATAAAATTTACCGCAGAGGATTTCCTTCTGCGGTATTTTTCATTCTGAAAATTCATTTATTTTCAATTATGTTACAAAGCTTTTTCACGGCATCGTCAATGAGGGCAGAAACGGGCACGGGAGCAACACCTGCCACGAGTGTTTCGCACTTATTTACGGGGATGAGTATTTTTACGGCATCAGAAGAGCCCACGGCACGTGCCATTACGGGGGTGATTTCACCGAGCATAGCATCTGCCACGACAATCCCCACGGGGCCTATAATAACGTCTGCTTTTTTTGTAGCCACCGTTACGGGGTTTTCTCCCGTTGCGGCTTTTTTTGCCCCTGCCTTTACCATAGAAGCGGTTGCATTGGCATTTGTACCCACAGCCGTAATATCCGCATCGGGATATTTTTCATAAATTGCTTTTATTATACTGCAGCCGAGCTGACCGCCCTGACCGTCTATAACAAGAATATTCATTTGCTTTCCTCTTATTTCAGAATTTCATAACAGAATTCCGTAAATTCTCCGGTCATATATCTGCCGGTAAGGAAATTACGTGCCCTGAAAAGCACCTTGTCATCATAAACCTCGCAGATATAACCTGCACCGGCATCAACCTGACCGAAGTTATTTTCCTTTCTGTAGCCGGGAATGCTTATTGAGACAACGTTATTCTCCTTATTGAGCACCTCTTCAACATAATGACAGACACCGCCGTGGAGATGTCCGTTTATAAAAAATACGTTTCTGTATTTCTCCATTACGGCTCTGACCTCATCATTCTGCTCACCCATATCACCCGTTTTCCATACCTCGGGAAGACCGTGTGTAAATGCAAAGGGCTGATGGCACATAACAAAGCAGGGCTTACCGTCCTTTGTCGCACGGGAAAGCTCCTTATCAAAAAACTCAATCTGCTCCTTTGAGATATATGCTTTTTCAAGGACAGCCTTTTCGGTACAAAGCACTATAAAGGTATATCCGTTTACATCATAAGAATAATAGGGCTTGCCGTGAAGCTTAATCCCGAGAAGATTCTCAATACCTGTATTTACGAATTTTGAAGCGGTTTTGTAGAAAAATCTTGCATCGTGATTACCCATGGTGACGAAAAGCTTCAGGTCATTTCTGTATTTATCGAAAACTCTGAAAAATCTCTCGTATTCGTTTTTAAGACCGTAATCGGCAATATCACCCGCAAGAAGAAGCGCATCCGCTCTGTCCCTGCCGTTCAAAACGTCAATAAAAGCATTTTCAAGATTTCTTTCCGCACTTTCGCGGTTGGGAAGATGTGTATCCGCAATTGCAGCAAAGGAGAGCCTTACGCCTTCTCCGTCGGCAAAAGCAATAGGATCATCCTCTGACACGGTATAGATAATGTCATACTTGGGATTCATAGCCTTGAACTGCTTTATATATTTTTCAACCAAAAAAGGAACCTTCATAAAATCTCTCCCCTGTAAATTTTTTTCGTTTTCTTCATCTGCCTGCCTTAAGCTTAGTAAAAAGCCTCGGCAGCTTTCTTTTAACAAATGTAATCAGCTTGCTTTCAAGATAAACAAGAGGTGTTGATTTCATCCTATACGGGATGAGCATAATTTTCATATATAAGGAATTGGCCTTTGTATTTCCCAGTGCCCGCTCCACGTTGGGATTTTTAAGCATTTTCTTTATTTCTGCTCTCTTTTCCTTCGGTGACAGCGTACAACCGGGATTGGTGACGTTTTCGACACAGCCTATGAATCTTTCAATATATCGTCTTGAAAGAAATTCCCTGCTGTTTTCGTCGTCAATGCCCCAATAATTATAAAGCTCCGTCATCCAGCCGTGCTCTTCCTCACGCTTATTGTACATTCCCTTGCGGTATCTTGCCGTTTCGCTGTCCGCTCTTGCACGGATAAAATGATAATATTTCGCAGAGGTAACGACAACCCTCGAAACGTCTCTTATAACACTTAAATTAAACGGGAAATCGTCCCAGAAGGTGTCCGGGAAAAGCAGTCCGTTTTCGTGAATATATGAGGTGAGATACAGCTTGTTCCACGGTGTATAAAGAAGATTTGTATCAAAAAGGCGGTAAGCATTCCTTCTGAATTCCTCTTTTTCATACACGGCATCGGGCCTTGAAAGCTCCTGTGTGGTATATTCCGTGTCGCTGTGATATGTATCGATATAATAGCCTGCTACAACGTATTGAGCGCCGTGCTTTTCTGCAAGAGAATACATATCCTGCAGCATTGTCGGCTCAGCATAGTCGTCGGAATCCATAAAGTACGTATATTTACCCTGCACCAGAGGAATTGCCGTGTTACGGGCAGAGGGTGCACCGCCGTTTTCTTTATGAATAACCTTTATTCTCGGGTCCTTCCGGGCATATTCATCGCAGATTTCACCGCTTTTGTCCTTTGAACCGTCATCAACTGCAAACATTTCCCATTCCGTGAAAGACTGTGCCTGAATGCTTTCAATAGCTCTTCCCACAAAATTCTCTACGCCGTAAACGGGCATTATAATTGAAATTTTTACGTCTGCCATCTTTCTCATCCGTATATTAACCGAATATCTCTTCAATTTTCAGAAGAGCGGATTCGATTACCTTATCCATATCGTAATACTTATATTCGGCAAGTCTTCCGCCGAATATAACGTTTTCTTCCCTTTCGGCAAGAGCCTTGTATTTAAGGAAAAGCGCCTGATTTTTCTCATCGTTCACGGGGTAGCAGGCATCCGTTCCATTTTCCCTCGCAGCAGGATATTCCCTTGTGATAACGGTTTTCTCCTGAGAGCCGAACTCAAAATACTTATGCTCGATAATTCTTGTAAAGGGAGTTTCTCTGTCCGTGTAATTCACGACTGCAACACCCTGAAAATTATCGCAATCAAGCACCTCTGTCTCAAACCTGAGGCTTCTGTATTCAAGTCTTCCGAGGCTGTAATCAAAAAATGAATCTATTGTTCCCGTATAGACGATTCTGTCCGCAAGAGCATTATACCTTTCACGGTCCGTGTTATAGTCCGCACCCGTTATAACCTCAATCCCGTCAAGGAGCTTGTCGGTAATTACGTTGTAGCCGCCCTCGGGAATCCCCTGATAACGGTCATTGAAATAGTTGTTGTCATACGTATACCTTACGGGAATTCTTTTTATTATGAAGGCGGGAAGCTCGGTGCAGTCTCTTCCCCATTGCTTTTCGGTGTAGCCCTTTATGAGCTTTCTGTAAATATCCTCGCCGACGAGACTTATCGCCTGCTCCTCAAGGTTTTTCGGTTCCCCCGTGATTTTACTGCTCTGTTCACGGATTATAGCCTTAGCCTCCTCGGGAGCGGCAATCCCCCAGAGCTTTGAAAAGGTGTTCATATTAAAGGGCATATTATAAATTTCACCCTTGTAGTTTGCTACCGGTGAATTTGTGAAGCGGTTGAATTCGCAAAGGGAATTTACATAATCCCATACTCTTTTATTGCTTGTATGGAAGACGTGTGCGCCGTATTTGTGTACGGTAACACCCTCGATATTCTCACAGTAAACATTTCCTCCCGTGTGATTTCTCTTCTCTATGACAAGACATTTTTTGCCTCTTTTAACTGCTTCATGGGCGAAAACCGAACCGAAAAGTCCGCTTCCGACTATGAGATAATCATACTTCTTTTCTGACATATCAAATTCCTTTATTTAAGCTTCACGGTAAAAACGTGAGGCAGTATTCTTCTTCATTACCAACGCGCAAAAGGACATAATTATATCATTATAATATTTATATATTACTACAGCGGAAAAATAAAGTCAACTAAGCACAGCCAAATCTTTTACCGTGCATAAAAAACCACCGACAGCCCACACTGTCCGTTGCATTCGGATGTGTCCTTTTCCGTTTATTTGTTTTAAACAAAAATATTTCTTCCGTGAACACACAAAACACCTTGACAAATGAAAGTGCGACATATATAATATTAGAGCACAAGCACCTGCCGGTGTGGCGGAATAGGCAGACGCAAGGGACTTAAAATCCCTCGCTGGCAACAGCGTACCGGTTCAAGTCCGGTCACCGGCACCACAAAAAAGACCTTGTCTATGGACAAGGTCTTTTTTGAACTAAGTTTGCCCTTCAGGCAAGTGAAGTTTGCTTCGCAGTGAAGTTGCTTCGCAGTGAAGACAGCTTCGCAAGTGTTTTCAGAGGGCAAGCTTAACTTCACTTTGTGCAACAGCACAAAACTTCACTTTGCCGTAAGGCATAACTTCACATCGCGTCAGCCGATACTTCACTAAAACATCACTTCTGCAAAACCTGATATAATTTATTCGGAGGTCATTATGCCGCCCTTATCATTGATGATCAAGCCTGCATCCTCACTTTGCAATCTTTCC
Organism: Acutalibacteraceae bacterium; assembly: GCA_045659105.1. Taxonomy (GTDB): domain Bacteria; phylum Bacillota; class Clostridia; order Oscillospirales; family Acutalibacteraceae; genus RUG806. The sequence goes on along the minus strand of JAZOWG010000216.1, from coordinate 2,911 downwards.
TGCGAATACTGCTTTTACAGGGATGTTTCCGAGCACAGAGAGCATCTCGGATTCGGGATTATGGCAAAGGAAACTGCGGAAATTTTAATACAGAAAGCTCTTATGTATGCAGACGGAAATCAGGTTGCATTTGCCTTTCAGGGCGGCGAGCCGACACTGGCAGGGCTCGATTTTTTCCGATTCTTTGTTGATTGCGTCAGAAAACACAACGTAAAAAACAGCCCCGTTTTCTACGGTATGCAGACAAACGGTACTATGATAGATAACGAATGGGCGGAATTTTTTTTCAAAAACCGTTTTCTTGTAGGTCTTTCCCTGGACGGAGATTTGGAGGGCAACAGATTCAGAAAAAAGCCCTCGGGACAGAATTCCTTCTACAAAATTCTCTCTGCCGCCGAGATACTTAAAAAGCATAACGTTGATTTCAATATATTGACTGTGCTTACGGGCTACTGTGCTGAAAACGGAGAGAGAATCTACAGATATTTCCGTGACAAGGGCTTCAAATATCTGCAGTTTATCCCCTGTCTTCGTCCCTTTGGCTCAGATGAAAAAAGTGAGCTTTATATGACCCCCGAGCAGTACGGAGATTTTCTTATACGTGTTTTCAATCTTTACGTTAAGGACTACGTAAGGGATAATTACGTAAGCGTAAGACAGTTTGACAACTGGGTCAGATTATTCCTTCGTCAACCAACGGAGCAATGCGGAATTATGGGCCATTGCTCGCATCAGTTTGTAGCGGAGGCTAACGGTAATATCTATCCCTGCGACTTTTACTGCACGGACGAATATTTCCTCGGCAATATTCTTGAAACTGATTTTACCGCAATGGAAAAATCCGAAACGGCAAAAAATTTCATAAAAGAAAGCCTTGTTGTTCCCGAGCGTTGCAAAAGCTGTAACGTCGGATTTATGTGCCGCGGAGGCGGATGCAAAAGAACACAGCTCAGCGAAGACTACTGCGGAGCCTACAAGAAATTTTTCACCGCTTGTCTACCCCTTTTCAGAGTATTTATAAACGAAAGATAAGATAAATAGAGAGCACCTCGTAAGAAGTGCTCTCTTATTTTTTTACTGTGCGTTGTCTGTTATTATTCCTCTGCGGTTGTCCTTGAAGCTCTTCGTGATTTCGTGAAGCTTTTCCTTAAACTGAGCGGAAATTTCGGGATAAACCGAGGTTCTGTTGTAGTTTTCAGCGTAGTCATCTGTTAAGATATGAAGCCAGTTTTTGCGATTTTTATCCCAGAATGCAGAGTTATCATTCTGGATTTTCTCAAAATATTTGAATGTGATATGCTCGTTATTCTCAAGAACTCCGAATTTATAGTCGGGATACTTTTCTTTAACCTCACTTACGGGAACGGTGTACTGAATTGCCTTTATAACCTCACGCTTCATATGAAGAATGGGGCTTTCGGAGGTATGAACAACCGTATCATCACGAAGAAGAGGAGCTATTGAAACACCGTCTATTTCACGGTCTGTCGGCAGATAATTTTCTTTACCGCCGCCCGTAATTCCGCAAAGCTGGACTAATGTGGGATAAAGGTCTGTAAGCACGGCAGAGGATTTTCTTTCTGTGCCTGTCTCACCGAGCTTTCCGTCAGCCTTGTCCCAGCGTATCATAAAGGGAACCTTCTGACCGCCCTCGTATGCAAGGTATTTTCCTCCTCGAAGATCCGAAACAGAGCCTTCAAGAGCAGGTCCGTTATCACTTGTGAATACAATAATCGTATTTTCAAGCACACCGAGCTTTTCCATTTCGTCAAAGAGAAGTCCCAGATAGTGATCGAATTCCGTAACGCAGTCAACGTAAGTGCCCATACCCGTGGCGCCGTCAAAATCGTCACCTGCATAAACGGGAGCGTGAGGCCAGGGTGAAGCATAATAAGCAAAGAAGGGCTCGTCCTTTTCTGCCTTTTCGGAAATCCACTCCGTAATTTCATCGTGAATCCATTTTGTTGCCATGCTCTGGTCTTTAAGCTCATTTGTGCCGTGAACAATTTCCCATTCACCGTTTTCCTCCGTCACGTGATAGAAGGGCGTCATATCGTTTACGTGGTGGCTTCCGTAGAAATAGTCAAAGCCCTGGTTTGTGGGAAGATATTCACCGTAATCACCGAGATGCCACTTACCGAAGGCTCCCGTTGAGTAGCCTGCGGCTTTGAAGGTTTCGGCTATGGTGATTTCATCACCGAGCATACCGTCGGCATTGTTGCCCATTTCAATTGAATTGAAGATTCTTGTCTGGGCGAAAGGCGAAAGAGTGTCAACCGTAGGATAAATTACGTTATCTGCATAGCCTCTGTAGGGGTATCTTCCCGTAAGAGCCGCAAAGCGTGCGGGCGAGCAGACGGAATATGCGGAATAGAAATTAGTAAGATTAAGTCCGTTTTCACCGATAGAGTCAATATTGGGAGTTTCATATATTGCACCGTTAAGGGAAACATCACCCCAGCCCAGGTCATCCATAAGAATAAAAAGCACATTGGGAGAATCCTTGTCGGCTGTCTTATCAACACCGTCAAGATAACCGTCGTGTCCCTCCCAGAGTCTGTCCGTATTGGGCTTTGAGCGCATATTCATAGTGAGCACATATAAGACGCTTGTGCCTAAAAGAAGAACACCGAAAACAGCGGAAAGAAGCTTCTTTGCTCCAGTTTTCTTAAATGTCTTTTTTGCTGTAAAGAACAATCCCCATAAGGCAACGGCAGTGGGAGAAATAAGAAGAATATTGCCGAGAAGCCTTGTAAAGAAATTACCCTCACCCGTTAAAAGGGGATGCTCGGCAGAGGAAAAGCCTGCAAGCCCTGAGGTAAAGGCGCCGAAGCCTGCATCCGCACCGAAAAGGGTGTAATAAGCGGCAATACCGATTCCTGCAAAGGCGTATGCGAAAACAAAGGGAGCA
>JAZOWG010000215.1:0-3093 GCA_045659105.1 Acutalibacteraceae bacterium | reverse complement strand
ACTCCTTGGCTCACAGAACGACATGGCTACGATCCGACTTTGACGTCGTTCTCGAATGCACCGGCTTCTACTGCTCCAAGGAAAAGTCTCAGGCTCACATCGATGCAGGCGCAAAGAAGGTTGTTATTTCCGCTCCCGCTGGCAACGACCTTCCCACAATCGTTTACAGCGTAAACGAAGACACACTCACAGCTGAAGATACAATCATCTCCGCTGCTTCCTGCACAACAAACTGCCTCGCTCCTATGGCTAAGGCTCTGTACGACTACGCTCCCATCCTCTCCGGTATCATGACAACTGTTCACGCTTACACAGGCGATCAGATGATCCTTGACGGTCCCCACAGAAAGGGTGACTTCCGCCGTGCACGTGCAGGCGCTGCAAACATCGTTCCCAACTCAACAGGTGCTGCAAAGGCTATCGGCCTTGTTATCCCCGAGCTTAACGGCAAGCTTATCGGTTCCGCACAGCGTGTTCCCGTAGCTACAGGCTCCACAACAATCCTTACAGCTGTTGTTAAGGGTGCTGACGTTACTGCTGAAGGCATCAACGCTGCTATGAAGGCTGCTGCTTCCGAGTCCTTCGGTTACAACGAGGATCCCATCGTTTCTTCCGACGTTATCGGTATGAGATACGGTTCTCTCTTCGATGCAACTCAGACAATGGTTGCTAAGATTGCTGATGACCTTTACGAGGTTCAGGTTGTTTCATGGTATGACAATGAAAACAGCTACACAAGCCAGATGGTAAGAACTATCAAGTACTTCGCAGAACTGTAAGAAGAACAAAAAGCCGTCTCTTTGACGCACAAAATTGTTTTAACGTACCTGCCACAGACCTTGTGGCAGGTATTTTTTTATTTCTTCTCTCGCAATAAAAATTTTTGTGCTTGATTTTCACCGCCCTTGCAGTACCTTTGTACGGCTATCAGGCGGTGAAAATCACAAATAGACTACTTTTTGCTCTCCTTACGGTGCGTGCCCCGAGGGAGGCTTGCTCTCTGAAATCTGCGGACGGCTCACCGCCTTACCGCATCTGGGTTTTATTTTTCAAATCACATATTGCTCTGATAATTACCCATATTTCACGCCATAGCATCCGTTTCACAAAACGGCGCTCTGCCATAAAATATGAATAATTCTCATTCGCAGGCGAAGACGGTGTTTTGTTCACGTTTTTAAACAAAATTTAATAATTTGTAACCAAATATTTTATTGACACTTTACTGAAATTTGTGATAAATTATTAGTAGGGAAAGGGATTTTCCCATATTTTTCACGGGAGGCGGTTTTATGACGGGTTTTACACCTTTTAAGAAGTTTATTCTCAGCATCGGCTGTGCTTTTCTTCTTATTCTGTATGTTCCCCTCGCCTGCCTCGTGGGTAATGATTCCTCCGGGGATGCAGGCGTAGCTCTTGCCGAGACCGAGTCCTTTGCAGAAGAAGCCACTGAAGAAATCATAGAATTTAACTTCTCGGAAGCTAAATAAAATGTATGAAATGACGAAAAATAAAATTGATTTAAATAACTATTGACAATACCCGCTATTTAATATATAATACCGCCTGTAAAGCTTGAGACTTTACAGGCATTTTTGATGCAGAACTTAAGGGAAAGAGGTGCTGAAACTATGGCAAAAAATCTTGATATTACCATACTTCTTGATTTTTACGGTGATATGCTCACCCCCAAGCAGCGCGAATTTCTCGATTACTATTATAATGAGGACTTATCCCTTTCGGAAATTGCCGCAAACGTGGGCATTACCCGTCAGGGCGTAAGAGACGCAATAAAGAGAGCTGAAGCACAGCTTATGGAAATGGAGGACCGCCTCGGTCTCGTAAAGAGATTCAAGGATATGCAGACGGGTCTCGAGGAAATAATTGAATGTGCAAACAAAATAAGCTCCGAAAACAGAAATACAGGTCTTTCAAGAGAAATCAATGACCTTTCTGTAAGAATCAAATCAATAGCGTTATCATTGTCCGAATAAAAGGACAAAACTGAAAGGAAGTGACCTTATGGCTTTTGAAGGCTTATCAGACAAACTCGATTCCGCGTTTAAAAAACTGAGAAGCAAGGGTTCACTTAACGAAGGCGACGTAAAAGAAGCTATGCGAGAGGTCCGTCTTGCACTTCTTGAAGCAGACGTAAGCTATAAAGTCGCAAAGGACTTTACGGCGAGAGTAACCGAAAAAGCAATCGGTGCAAAGGTAATGGAAAGCCTTACCCCCGCACAGATGGTTATAAAAATAGTAAATGAAGAGCTCACCGCTCTTATGGGCGGAACTCAGGCAAGACTGGCTTCGGCTTCACACCCTCCCACGGTTGTTATGATGTGCGGTCTTCAGGGCTCAGGTAAAACAACCCACAGTGCAAAAATCTGTAAAAAGCTGAAGGCTGACGGTCACAGACCTCTTCTTGCAGCCTGCGACATTTACAGACCCGCTGCTATCAAGCAGCTGCAGATTGTCGGTGAGCAGGCAGGCGTTCCCGTTTTTGAAATGGGCACCGAGAATCCCGTTACAATTGCAAGAGAAGCGGTAAAGCTTGCTAAGGATAAAGGCTATGACTACGTATTCCTTGATACTGCAGGCCGACTTCATATAGATGAGCAGCTGATGCAGGAGCTCAAGAACATCAAGGCAGAGGTCAAGCCTCACGAAATTCTCCTTGTTGTTGACTCAATGACAGGTCAGGACGCAGTAAACGTTGCCTCCACCTTCAACGAGGCTCTGGGTATTGACGGTCTTGTGCTTACAAAGCTTGACGGTGACACCCGAGGCGGTGCGGCGCTTTCCGCAAGAGCCGTTACGGGCAAGCCCATCAAGTTCGTAGGTGTAGGTGAAAAGCTTGACGACCTTGACGTGTTCCATCCCGACAGAATGGCTTCACGTATTCTCGGAATGGGCGACGTGCTCTCCCTTATCGAAAAGGCTGAGAACACCCTCGACGAGAAAAAGGCGGCAGACCTTGAAAGAAAGCTTAAGGAAAACCGCTTCGACCTTAACGACCTTCTTATGCAGATGGAGGAAATGAAGAAGATGGGCTCCATAAAGGACCTTCTCGGAATGATTCCCGGTGTAGGCAAG
>JAZOWG010000214.1:0-2751 GCA_045659105.1 Acutalibacteraceae bacterium | reverse complement strand
TGAGGGCAGAGGAAAGGGCAAGAAAATCGGTGCCGACGAAAATTAAATATAGGGATGGAAGAATTTACGATTTGAAGAATAAAGAATATGTGCAATAAGCCCTGCTGTGCCCAGCACTGCTGCGGTACCCAGTCCCACAGCTGCTATTCGCTTTACGGGCTCAATGCTTGTGGGAATGTGAGCGAATATGAACTCCTGCAGGGGATTGGAAAGCTTATCGTCCGTTAGCTCGCCGAAGGTAATAGTGTGCGTGCTGAATTTTCCGAGGTCGTTTGCGTCAAGCTCAACTATTCTTACGCCTCTTTGTCTTCCGGGACCGTAAACGTTGAAGCCTGCACCCTGAGTATAAATGAGCTTTATGCCGTCCTTTTCGGCTACAAATGAATTTATGTGGTCGTGACCCACTAAGAGACCGAGGACGTTACCCTTTTCACGAAGAGCCTCAAACTGACCCGAATTGCGGTCGGGAGTGGCAGGTGATTCGCCCATAAAACCGCCCGTTTTCAGGATTTCCTCCGGGAGCACGTACCATTCGCCCTTGTGTCGGCGATATGCCTCTACTGCGCCTTTTGTGCCGAATTTTACACGCTTTAATACGTCGTAGAACTCAGGGACGGGTATGTGCTGAAAAGCAAGGGAATTTATGTATTTGCCGTCTTCCTTGGCTCTTTCACGTTCTTCCTTAAACCACTCGATCTGCTCTTCTGAAACGGGGAGATATTCGCCCGTGGGTGCCTGACCGTTTGAATCAAAAAGGTAAATATCAAACACGTGGCTTTCATCATCATAAAGGGGCAGACGGAAGGTTCCGCGGTCGGTATCGGAATGAGGAGCACCTGAGATATTGAATGGTGATTCGGCGTAAATATCCGCTTGTTCGGCATTGGAAAGTCCTACCTGACAGTCGTGATTGCCGTATGTGACGGCAAAGGGGATGCCTGCATTTTCCACGGGAGAAATGATTTCTTTCAGAACCTTCACAGCCTGTTCTTTTCGGTTTTTATTATAAAATGACGGGTGTATGCCGTAAATCTGATCCCCCGTGAACACAACAAGGTCGGGCTTTTCTTTTTCGAGAGCGAGAGTGAGAAGCTTTATTGTATCGGGATTGACCGAGGCACACTCCTGCACGTCGGCTATCTGCATAATCTTAAATTTACCGTTTTTATTGAAAGTGAGCTTTTCTGAATACATTTTCTTCACCCGTAAGTTTTTTCTTTATTTTAACATATATAAAATATATAATCAATTACATTTTCGTGACGTGTACAATGCGGTAGGGCGGGGTTTCACCGCCCTTACGGTGAAATTTTATATTAACAATAAAAATGCTCCCTTGTGAAAGAGAGCATTTGTGAAAATTATTCTTCTGTTTTTGCAATTTCAAGGCCGAGGACTTTGAGCTGTTCGTCGTCAACTCTTGAGGGACATTCGGTCATTGCTTCCGTTGCATCCTTAAGCTTGGGGAATGCAATAACGTCACGAAGGCTTTCTGCGCCGATCATCTGCATTACAAGTCTGTCAAGACCGATACCCATACCGCCGTGGGGAGGAGGTCCGAAACGGAATGCATCAAGAAGATAGCCGAACTTGTTGTGTGCTTCCTCGTCGGAAAGACCGAGAAGCTCGAAAATCTTGCCCTGAAGCTCGGGGTTTGTGATACGGATTGAGCCTGAGGAAAGCTCTATGCCGTTAAGTACAAGGTCGTAAGCCTTTGCTCTTACAGCGCCCTTGTCGGTGTCAAGATAGGGGATACATTCATCCATAGGTGAGGTGAAGGGATGGTGCATAGCAACCCAGCTCTGTGTTTCCTCATCCCAATCGAAGAAGGGGAATTCAACAATCCAAAGGAAGTTGTAACCCTCGGGGATGATGTCAAGCTTCTTTGCTGTCTCATTACGAAGAGAGCCGAGAACTGAGAGAGCAAGATTCTTTCTGTCACCGATGATGAATACAACGTCACCCTTTTCGGCACCTGCTTTTACGAGGATTTCCTGCATCTTCTCTTCGGAAATGAACTTGCCGAAGGATGAAGCAATACCGTCGTCGGTGTATCTTATCCAAGCCATACCCTTTGCGCCGATGCCCTTAGCGAATTCGGTGAGCTTGTCAATTTCCTTTCTTGTATAAACGGAAACAGCGTTCTTTGCTGTGATACCTCTGACAGTACCGCCTGATGCTACCGTGCCCTCAAATACTGAGAAGCCGCAGTCCTTTACGATGTCGGAGAGGTCGAAAAGCTCCATACCGAAGCGTGTATCAGGCTTGTCCGAGCCGTAACGCTCCATAGCATCAAGGTATTTAAGACGGGGAAGAGGCATAGGAATCTCAACGTCAATAGCCTCCTTGAAGAGCTTTGCGATGTAGCCCTCAATCATACCGAGCACGTCGTCAACGTCAACGAAGGACATTTCAAGGTCAATCTGTGTGAATTCGGGCTGACGATCTGCACGGAGGTCCTCGTCACGGAAGCAACGGGCAATCTGCATATATCTGTCAAAGCCTGCAACCATTGAAAGCTGCTTGTAAAGCTGAGGAGACTGGGGAAGTGCATAGAATTCACCGTTGTGAAGACGGGAGGGAACAAGGAAGTCACGTGCACCCTCGGGTGTGGACTTCATAAGAATGGGAGTTTCAATTTCAACGAAGCCGTTGTCATAGAAATAGTCTCTTGTGATTTTTGCCACCTTGTTACGGAGCATTATGTTCTTCTGAAGGTCGGGACGGCGAAGGTCAAGATATCTGTACTTA
>JAZOWG010000213.1:0-1804 GCA_045659105.1 Acutalibacteraceae bacterium | reverse complement strand
AATCACACTGCCCATAACTGCGGCTTCAAGGGTTGATATACCGAGCAACAACGGAGCAAAAATAATTGTTCCCACCATTTCAACAAGTGCCGGCACAAAGCACATCAGCACAGCAGGTCTGCCGATTTTCTTAAGGTCGGTGAGATTCAGTGAAAGTCCTGCACGGGTGAGAATAATCACAAGTGCAATCTGCCTTAAATCAGCTGAAATATCAAGAATCGATGTGTCAATAAGATTCAGAGAGTGGGGACCGAGTATAATTCCCACAAGAATCATACCGAGTAAGCCTGGAAGCTTCAGCTTTGTGAAAAGAAAGCTGAAAAGCAGTCCCGAAAGTAAGATAAGTGCAATACTTGTTAACATAAAAATCCTCCGATTTTCATATTTCATTTCAGGTACAGTATAGCATAGTTGAGAGGAGGTTTTCAACGGAGAGGGATGAAATGACCCCTGACACTTGACGGTCAGGGGCTATGTTTATCATCTCTTCTTATAAACTACCAACTCAGGATTTTCGCCGTTTTCTTCGTATGTACATACGAGAAGGAAGTCCATATTCGCGGCGATACCAAAGCATCTACCACCAAATTCGCTTTCAAGCTGACTACCGAGGTAGGTCTGCTTATCATCAAGGAATTTCATTTTTTGTCCGTTTGGGAGAGTATATTCCATATTGATAAATTCACCTGACAGCACGTTTAACTTCTCTACCTTGGGCAATCCCTCGATGTGCAAGAGTGTGTTGAATTCGTTTATCAGCTGCTCTTTGAATTCTTCCAGCTTTTCCTTTCCACCAATTTCAGCATATCGCTTCCAAATATCAAGGGTGTATTCACCGTCGGCATAGCACCATTTGCAGTATTCCTCGTTGAAAACTCCGTCTTTCTCACGGCTGAGATTACAATCATCAATCGACATACCGCAGCACTCGCAAACAAGCTCTCTTGGAGAACCAAGGAGCGTATTGATTGACACGTCAAATAAATTGGAAAGGAGTTTGAGCGTATCTATATTCGGTATCGTTTCGCCGTTTTCCCAACGGGACACAGCCTGACGGGTAACGAAAAGCTTTTCCGCAAGCTCTTCCTGGGATAAGCCTTTTTTAGTTCTGAGTTCAAATAAAATATCTTTTGTATCCATTGTTATCACCTCTGAAGTTATTATAGCACTGTGAGTTTTACGATACAAGCAACTGTCTGTTGCGATAAGATAAATTAAGCTTAATTGCTTGTTTCAGCCTTCGCGATTTCCTTTTTTATCTCTTTGTAAACCGTCATGCGCATTGTAAGGTAACAGGCCGCACCGCCAAGAACATTGGAAATCGGCTCAGCCATAAACACACCCATAACACCTAATCCCATTCGAGGAAGCAAAAGTGTAAGGGGTACCACAATGATAGCCTTGCGAAGCAGAGAGAAAAATACAGCGTGCTTTGCATCGCCCAAGGCCTGGAAGGTTGACTGACCTGCAAACTGTAATGACATAAATACGAAGCCGAAGAAGTAAATTTTCATCGCTTCAATACCAAGCTCTGCCATCTGTACATCGTCCGAAAATATACCAAACCAGAAGCTCGGGAATAAAATCACAAGTAGCCATGCCACTAATGTATAAACTGTACCGATTAAGGTGTTGAAGCGGATACCTGAGCGTACTCTGTCATATTTTCTTGCTCCGTAATTGAAGCTGACAACAGGCTGTGCACCCGTTACTATACCCATAACAGGAAGCATAAAAATCTCGCGCACGGAGTTTGTTACAGTCATAATGCCGATGTATAAATCACCGCCAAATGTCTGCAAGG
>JAZOWG010000212.1:0-41094 GCA_045659105.1 Acutalibacteraceae bacterium | reverse complement strand
TTTTGAAATCGTCCCCGTAAAGGATAGTGTCAGAAATGCGACGGCTGACGGCATTAAATTCGAAGGTTGCATATGCGAAAACATTCATTTTGCAAGACGCTTTTACCCCTACATCTCAAAGGGTGAGGGGCAGTTTATGGCAGTGCTTCACAGAAAAGGTGTCCCAATAAATCTGAAAAAAGCACCCTCCGCAAAAGAAAAAATTGATAAAACGGTTACCGATTTTCTTGATTCCACCCTCGTCTCCTATGATAAAAACGCGGTTAAAATGTATAATATGAACCCCGTTTATTTTGCCCCCGACGTTGAAATCCCCAAGGGAAGCGCATTTTCCTGCGGTGTGACAATAGGTGAAATAAAGAAAAATTACATCCAGCCCCATCATCAGTTTTTTATGGCTATGGGCAAATACTTCAAAAGACAGATTGATTTGTCCCCTGACTCAGAGGAAATAAAGAAATATCTTCACGGCGAGGAAATTGATGTAAGCTGTGAAAACGGATGGGCGGTAATTACCGTTAACGGCTGTACCCTCGGCGGAGTAAAGGTTGTGGGCGGCAGAGCAAAAAATCATTATCCCAAGGGACTGAGAACAAAAATTTAAGGCAGGGACTTCCCTGCCTCTTTTTTATTCTATTGTATCCGCAATAGATTTCATATCCTCGGGAAGCGGAGCTTCAAGATACATTTCCTTTTTTGTAACGGGATGAAGGAATTTAAGACTGAAACAATGAAGTGCCGCACGGTTTACGGACAAATCCTCCGAGCCGTACATATCGTCCCCTGCAAGAGGCGTTCCCTCTGATGCAAAATGCACCCTTATCTGATGAGTTCTGCCCGTTTCAAGGTGAATTTTCAACACACTTCGTTTGCCGTCTGTTTTAAGGCTTTTCCAATGAGTTACGGCATATTCACCGCCCTCCCCTACCCAGCGGTAGGTTTTACCCGGGTCGGGACGGACTATGGGCTTATTTATTGTCCCCTCACCGTGATATTCGCCCCCTGCAATTGCAATATAATGCTTTTCCACATTTTCAGAAAGTATGTTTGCCGCGTGGGCATTAAGTGCAACTATAACAAGCCCCGAAGTGCATTTATCGAGCCTTCCCACGGCACGGAAAACCGCCTGTCTGCCCGTGCTCAGAAGATATGCGGATATTTTATTGGCAAGAGTATCCCCCTGATGGTTATGTGTGGGGTGCATTGCAATATCCGGAGATTTATTTATTACAAGAATATCTTCGTCCTCGTAAATTATATGAAGATTTTCCGTATCGCTTGGGGGAATTGCATTTTCCTCATCGGGAAAGGTTATGGTTATAACATCCCCCGTAAAAACACGGTCAATCGTCCTTATATGCTCTCCGTTTCTGAGAAGTCCCAGAGGGTCATTTTTCAGTTTAGGAAGAAGCCTTGCGGAAATTTTCAGATGTCCCCTGAGAAAAACAATAAGCTTTTCACCGTTTAACTCCTCAGGGATTTTGCAGCTTATACTTCTCGGCATTTTTTTATTTCTCCGTTAAGACCTTCGTTTTCTGCTGAACAGATGAGACTTTTACGGCAGGCGTAAAATTCACGACAAACAGCATTATCTGCAGCATAGCAAGAGGAATCATTTCCATAAGTGCACTTTTTCCTACACCGATAAATATAACGGCAAAGGTCAGCAAGATGCCTGAGGTACAGCCCGTAAGAATTCCGAATCCCTTATATTTCTTCAGATTGAAGATAAAAAAGAGAACAACAGAAGCCATACAAAGTGCAATGAAAAGTCCCGTTGCAATCCAATGAAGCACTCTTTTAGGGTTCCAGTCCGCAATGCTGTGACCGAGAGTAAGAGCCACAAGACAGATGCTTATAAACGCAAGTATGCAGAGTACATTCATAAAACGGCTTTTATAATTGAATTTTTTATACATATACTGCGTGTTAATATTTATTCCGCCCACGACGAGCACTCCCCAAAGCCAGAACCATATTTTTCTGTCTTCACAGAGAAGAGAAAGTGTTCCGAGCTCCGAAGCGGGATTATTACCCCAGAAAAAAGGAAGTGCGAGTCCGTAAACAAATCCGATAACAAGAATACTTATACAAAAAGGCTTATTCAATATTTTATTCATTTCTTATACCCCGAAAATAAATTATTCAAGCATTTTTTTAAGATAGTGTCCCGTGTAGCTTTCCTTACACTCTGCTACCTCTTCGGGAGTTCCCTCGGCTACAATACTGCCGCCTCTGAAGCCGCCCTCCGGGCCGAGGTCGATAATATGGTCGGCACACTTAATTACGTCAAGATTGTGTTCAATAACAATAACCGTGTTACCCGTATCAACAAGCTTCATAAGCACCTCAATAAGCTTGTGCACGTCTGCGGTGTGAAGACCCGTTGTAGGCTCATCGAGAATATACATAGTCTTACCGCTGGGGCGCCTTGAAAGCTCGGTTGCAAGCTTTACTCTCTGTGCCTCACCGCCTGACAGCTGGGTTGCAGGCTGACCGATGCTGATATAACCGAGACCCACATCAAAAAGTGTCTGCAGCTTTCTCTTTATTGCAGGCTGATTCTCGAAGAATTTAAGCCCCTCTTCAACGGTCATATCGAGAACCTCGCTGATATTCTTGCCCTTATATCTTACCTCAAGGGTTTCACGGTTGTATCTTGCGCCCTTACATACGTCGCAGGGCACGTAAACGTCTGCGAGGAAGTGCATTTCAATTTTCACGATACCGTCGCCCGAGCAGGCTTCGCATCTGCCCCCTGCCACGTTAAAGGAGAAGCGTCCGGGAGCATAACCCTTCATTTTCGCATCAGGAGTTTCAGAAAACAGCTTTCTTATATCCGTAAATGCACCCGTGTAGGTTGCGGGATTTGAACGGGGCGTTCTGCCTATTGGAGACTGATCTATATCAATTACCTTATCGAGATTGTCCGTACCCTCAAAGCCCTTGTTCTTACCGGGGAGCTTCTTTGCACCGTTCAGCTCATTTGCAAGATGCTTGAAGAGAATCTCATTTATAAGCGAGGATTTTCCCGAGCCTGAAACGCCCGTAACGGCAATAAATTTACCGAGAGGGAAGGTTACGTCAATATTTTTAAGATTATTTTGCTCGGCACCGTAAATTTTAAGGAATTTTCCGTTACCCTTTCTTCTCTCTCGGGGAATCTCAATTTTCTTTTCACCCGTAAGGTACTGCCCCGTAATTGAACGGTGGCATTTTTTTATATCGTCAAGGGTACCTGCCGCAACAATTTCACCGCCGTGAATTCCGGCACCGGGACCGATATCAACAATATAATCGGCACTTTTCATTGTGTCCTCGTCGTGCTCTACAACAATGAGGGTATTTCCGAGGTCTCTGAGATTCTTGAGGGTTTCAATAAGCTTTTCGTTGTCACGCTGATGAAGACCGATGCTCGGCTCGTCAAGAACGTAAAGCACACCCGTAAGGGCTGAGCCTATCTGTGTTGCAAGACGGATTCGCTGACTTTCACCGCCCGAAAGAGTACCCGAGGCACGTGAAAGGGTAAGATAATCAAGACCTACCTTTTCGAGGAATTCAAGCCTTGCCCTGATTTCCTTAATAATACCGTCGGCAATAAAATGCTCACGCTCAGTAAGCTCAAGGGACTTCAGGAATTCAATTTCCTCGGAAACGGACATTCTCGTAAATTCGTCAATATTTATTCCGCCCACGGTAACGGCAAGAATCTCATCCTTGAGCCTTGCACCCTTGCATCCGGGACATTCGTGGTCCGTCATAAAAAGCTCTATTTCCCATCTTGCCCAGTCGCTTGTTGTTTCGCTGTAGCGGCGTTCAAGATTGTTTACTATACCCTCAAAGGGAGCTTCATATTCGGTAGTGCCTGCGTGAAAGCTTCTTTTCAGCTTCAGCTTTTCTTCACCCGTGCCGTAAAGAATGGCATTGATACCCGCTTCGGGAATATCCTTTATGGGGTCATCCATTGAAAAGCCGTATTTTTTTGCAATACCTTCCATATACATACGGGCAATTGTGCCGTACTTCTCGTTTGACCATCCGCAGCCCTTTATTGCACCGCCGTTTATTGAAAGCTTCTTATCGGGAATAATAAGCTCGGGAGAAACCTTTTTGAATATTCCGAGACCTGCACACTTGGGACAGGCACCGAAGGGATTGTTAAAGGAGAAAAGACGGGGGCTCAGCTCTCCTATTCCCACGTTATGGTCGGGGCAGGAAAATTGCTGCGAAAAAAGCATTTCCTCACCGCCGATAACGGAAACAAGCACAATGCCCTCGCTGAGCTTCAGGGCGGTTTCTATTGAATCGGACACACGGGAGGCTATACCGTCCTTCAGCACAAGACGGTCAACAACAATTTCAATTGTATGCTTATTGGTTTTCTGGAGCTTTATTTCCTCTGAAAGCTCGTGCATCTCTCCGTCAATTCGTGCTCTTACAAAGCCTGCTTTTTTTGCATCCTCAAGGATTTTTACGTGTTCACCCTTTCTTGCTCTTATAACGGGTGACATAATCATAAACTTTGTTCCCTCGGGGAGAGCCATAACCTTGTCCGTCATCTCGTCCACACTCTGCGGACGTATTTCCTTGTGACATACGGGGCAATGCGGGATACCTGCCCTTGCATAAAGAAGTCTTAAATAGTCGTATATCTCCGTTACCGTGCCGACTGTTGAACGGGGATTTTTTGATGTGGTTTTCTGGTCAATGGAAATTGCGGGAGAAAGCCCCTCAATAAGCTCAACGTTGGGCTTTTCCATCTGCCCCAAAAACTGTCTTGCATAAGAAGACAGAGATTCAACATAACGTCTCTGCCCCTCTGCATATATGGTATCGAATGCAAGAGTGGATTTTCCCGAGCCTGAAAGCCCCGTAAAGACAACAAGCTTGTCACGGGGAATTTCAAGGGAAACGTCCTTTAAGTTATGCTCCTTTGCACCGACAATTCTTATTTTTCTCTGCATAATTAATTATCCTTCTTGTAATGCTTTGATCTTATCTCTTAAGTATGCTGCGTTTTCAAAGTCAAGTATCTTTGCGGCAGCCTTCATTTCCTTGGTAAGCTGATTTATAAGAAGCTCTCTTTCCTTCTTTGACATCTTCACACCGCCTGCCTTCTTTGCCGCCTTGTGGGTGTTGGAAATTTCAATTATCTCTCTTATACCCTTGACTATGGTCTTGGGGGTTATTCCGTTTTCAGCATTGTATTTCTGCTGCTTTTCACGGCGTCGGAAGGTTTCAGTTATTGCTCTTTCCATAGAATTCGTAACGGTATCGGCATACATAATAACCTTACCCTCGGCATTTCGTGCGGCTCTGCCCACGGTCTGTATAAGAGAGGTTTCGGAACGGAGAAAGCCTTCCTTATCAGCATCAAGAATAGCTACGAGAGATACCTCGGGCAGGTCAAGCCCTTCACGGAGAAGGTTAATTCCAACAAGGACATCAAACTCACCGAGACGAAGGTCCCTTATTATCTCCATTCGCTCCATAGTATCAATATCGTAGTGCATATAACGGACCTTTATGCCGTAATCCGTAAGATAATCCGTAAGGCTTTCAGCCATTGCCTTTGTAAGCGTGGTGACAAGTACCCTTTCCTTACGGGCTGTTCTTTCGTTTATCTCGCCTATAAGGTCATCGATCTGTCCGTCAACGGGACGCACCTCAATTTCCGGGTCAAGAAGTCCCGTGGGTCTGATAATCTGCTCTGCCGTATGAACACTCAGGCTTTTTTCGTATTCACCCGGCGTTGCGCTTACAAATATTTTCTGTCTTGTCTTATCGTAAAATTCATTAAAGGTAAGGGGGCGGTTATCGTAAGCGGAAGGAAGTCTGAAACCGAATTCTATAAGGCTGTCCTTTCTTGATTTATCGCCGCCGAACATTCCTCTGACCTGAGGAAGAGTAACGTGAGATTCGTCAACAAAAAGAATATAATCCTCGGGGAAGAAGTCGAGAAGCGTAAAGGGGGCCGAGCCCGGCTCTCTTTCTGCCATAATTCTCGAATAGTTTTCAATTCCCTTGCAAAAGCCCGTTTCAAGAAGCATTTCCATATCGTACTCGGTACGCTCTCTTATTCGCTGTGCCTCAATTAACTTTCCGTGAGCCTTGAACCAGGCTTCCCTTTCTTCCATTTCGGCAATTATTTCGTCTACTGCCTTCTGTATCTTTTCGGGAGATACAACGTAATGGGAGGCCGGGTAAATTGCCACGTGGGATACGGTATTTTTAACCTCACCCGTAAGAGGGTTTATTTCGCAGATTCTGTCGATTTCATCACCGAAAAACTCAATGCGGATTGCATTTTCGTTGTTATAAACGGGGAAAATATCAACAACGTCACCCTTGACACGGAACTTGTTACGCACAAAATTAATATCGTTTCTCTCGTACTGAATTTCAACGAGCTTCTCTAAAAGCTCGTCTCTGTTCTTTTCCATACCCGTACGGAGAGAAATCACCATATTTTTATAATCAATGGGATTACCGAGAGAATAAATGCAGGAAACACTTGCCACAATTATTACGTCTCTTCTTTCGGAAAGCGCCGAGGTTGCGGAGTGACGCAGACGGTCAATCTCGTCATTTATGGCAGAGTCCTTTTCAATATAGGTATCGGTCGAAGCAATATAGGCTTCGGGCTGATAATAGTCGTAATATGAAACGAAATATTCAACGGCATTATGGGGGAAGAATTCACGGAATTCCGAGCATAACTGCGCAGCAAGGGTCTTGTTGTGGGCAAGCACAAGAGTGGGACGGTTAACCTCTGCGATAACATTCGCCATAGTAAAGGTTTTACCCGAGCCCGTAACGCCTAAAAGCGTCTGCTCGTTATATCCCTTATTGATGCCGTCAACAAGCTCTTTTATCGCCTGAGGCTGGTCGCCCATAGGCTTATATTCGGATACTAACTTGAATTTTTCCATAAAAACTCCGCAAATAGATATTTCGTTATATTATACTACATTTTTTTACAAAAGTAAATGTCAAAATGAACAAATGTTCACATTATCGTTTAAATGTTCTCAGATATTTTTTCTGCTCGGGAGTTATGCGTAAGCTCTCCGTCGCCTTCTGTATTGTTCTGTTATGTATCCACGTGCCGAGCTGATTGTTTTCGATAAAAGGAATAACCGCATCCCACTGCTTTGCGAGAGCTGTGGCAAAGTACCAGGCAATCATCATATTGATATAGTATTTATCACTTTCTATCTCTGCTATTCGTTTCGGGAAGTCTTTTTTGAAATTGCCGTCAAGAAAATACAGCATCATAATCTCTATTCCGAAGCGGACGGTATATTCGTGGGATGAGGACATCCAGCGAAATGCATCACCAATGAGTCTGTCGGTATTTTCAGCAAAGGCTTTAGGGCGCAGACTGTCGCAGGTTGCCCAGTTATCAACAAAAAGCAAAAAGCGGTCAAGCTCTTTTATAAGCAAATCATAATCCCTTATCTGTTCAATTATAAAAGCGTGAAGGTTGTTTTCCTCATAATAAAAATGCGGAAGCGTGCCTATGAAGCCTTCCGCTTCACCGTTTTTTATCAGCTCTCTTGCAAGTTTTCTCAGCACGGGAATTCTTATTCCGATTACTCTTTCAGGGGCAATATTCGGCATAAGACGGCTGTGAAATTCACGGTATTCCTTATCCTGCAAGGAAAACAGCTTTTCGGTTACATTCATCTTAATCACCTGCTTTATTTTACCAACTGAGTATTTTTATGTCAATTAAAAAAACAGAACAGAGTGCACACCGTAGCCGGTATACACTCTGCTTTTATTTTTATGAAATTTTTTTGAGCTTAAGACGGAGCTTGTCAGCTATCATTGCGATGAATTCTGAATTTGTAGGCTTGCCTCTTGAATTCTGAATCGTGTAACCGAAATATGCACTGAGCACGTCAATATCTCCTCTGTCCCAGGCAACCTCAATTGCGTGTCTTATAGCCCTTTCAACTCTTGATGAGGTTGTACTGAAATGCTTTGCAACGGTAGGATAAAGCACCTTTGTCACGGAATTCATCATTTCGGGAGAATTAACGGAAAGAATAATTGCATCTCTGAGATACTGATAGCCCTTTATGTGGGCAGGAACACCGAGCTCATGCATAATTTCAGATACCGTTATTTCAAGGTCAGGTTCACGGGAGGACTTCATCTTTATTACATTGGCACCCTTGCCGTCCCAACCGGTAAGCTCGGCAATTCTTTCGCAGAGAATATTTACGTCAACAGGCTTTATAAAGTAATAGTCGGCACCGCTTGAAAGCAGCTGCTGCTCAAAGCCCGAATTATCCGTGTTTGAAAGAACGGCTATGTATGGCTTTACGGAAAGCTTCATATTGGAAACAAGCTTCAATACCGCAAGTGCATCAAACCTTGCCATAAACGCTTCCATAATAACAATATCGGGATTGTATTTTTCAATCGCCTGAACGGTCTCTTCGCCGTTTTTCGGGATGCTTATACAATCGAAGCCGAAGCCTCTGAGAGCCGACAGCATACTTTTGAGGAATTCTCCGTTTTCCTCTGCAATCAATACTTTTTTCTGTTTCATTATACACATTTCCTTTCATTTTTACGGAACAATAACCTGAAAAATGTTATTTTTTCCTATTTCTTCCATATATTAACATAACAATCACAATTTATCAAGCATTTTATGATATTTTTACCATATTTTTCCATTTACAAATTCCGACAAAATCAGACATTTGCTCCGTATAAACGTACGGACTTCGTTATTTAAAACAAAAAAAACAGACACAAAACTGTCTGCACAGTCTTATGTCTGTAAAAAGTCAGAATATTCAATTAATATGCATTGCCCCAGACAACCATATTGATTGCCTTCTTGCCACAGCATACGCAGGTGTCGGAAAGATGTTCCTGCTCAAAGGGGATGCATCTTGAGCCTACGCCCGTAAGCTCCTTGACCTTATCCTCACACTCTTCTTCACCGCACCACATAGCCTTTACAAAGCCGTCACCGTTTGCGGCAAGAGCATCCTTGATTTCATCAATTGAAGTACATCTGTATGTCTTCTTTTCGATGTTTGCAAGAGCCTTATTATAAAGAGCAGTACCGAGCTCTTCAAGAAGCCTTGCAATTTCTTCTTCAAGATTATCAAGAGAAACGAAATACTTTTCTCTGTTATCACGGCGCACAAGCACACACTGATTATTCTCAATGTCCTTGGGACCGATTTCGAGACGAAGGGGCACGCCCTTCATTTCATATTCTGCAAACTTCCAGCCTGCGGAATTGTCTGAATTATCGCACTTTACTCTGAAAGCGGCGGAAAGTCTCTGTCTTAACTCCTCTGCCTTTTCCTTGACACCGGGCTTGTGAGCGGCAATAGGAATAATAACAACCTGTGTGGGAGCAACCTTGGGAGGAAGCACAAGACCGTTGTTGTCACCGTGTGACATAATAACGGCACCGATAAGTCTTGTTGTGGTGCCCCAGGAGGTCTGATGAACGTACTGCTGCTTGTTTTCCTTATCCGTGTAGGTCATATTGAATGCTCTTGCAAAGCCGTCACCGAAATAGTGGGACGTACCTGCCTGAAGAGCCTTGCCGTCGTGCATAAGTGCTTCAATAGCATAAGTAGCCTCAGCGCCTGCAAACTTGTCGCTTTCGGTCTTTCTGCCCTTTATAACAGGCATATTGAGAACATCCTTACAGAAGTCGGCATAGAGGTTAAGCATACGCTCTGTCTCTTCAATAGCCTCCTCAGCTGTTGCGTGTACGGTGTGGCCTTCCTGCCAGAGGAATTCTCTTGAACGAAGGAAGGGTCTTGTGGTCTTTTCCCAACGTACAACATTACACCACTGATTATAAAGCTTGGGGAGATCTCTGTAGGACTGAACAACGTTTGCATAGTGCTCACAGAAAAGTGTTTCGGAGGTAGGTCTTACACAAAGACGCTCCTGAAGAGGCTCGCTGCCGCCGTGAGTTACCCATGCAACCTCGGGAGCAAAGCCCTCTACGTGATCCTTTTCCTTCTGAAGAAGAGACTCAGGGATAAAAAGGGGCATATAAATATTTTCGTGACCGGTAGCCTTGAAACGCTCATCCATCTGCTTCTGGAGAAGCTCCCAGATAGCATAGCCGTAGGGACGGATAATCATACAGCCCTTAACGCTTGAATAGTCGATAAGGTCAGCCTTTTTTACAACATCAGTATACCATTTGCCGAAATCTTCCTCCATTGAGGTAATAGCTTCGACCATCTTCTTGTTTTCTGCCATAAATAATTTCCTTTCTTTGCTAAAAGAGAAAAAGGGGCGCACATACGCCCCTGATTGATTCAAGTTTTGTTAAGCTTTTCAGAGACAGCTATCAATCCTTATTCTTGAAGATGTTGAAGATGTCCATAAGGCTTTCGTCAACACCGTTTGAAGAATCAGCCTCGGGTGTCTTTTCAACAGGCTCTTCTGCCTTCTTTGCTTCTGCTGCGGGAGGAGTATTTACATTGCCGTCCTTACCGAAGCCTGTAGCAATAACAGTAACGATCATTTCGTCATCAAGAGCAGGATCAACGGAAGCACCAAAGATGATATTTGCATCAATATCAGCGGCATCCTTAACAATTGTAGCGGCAACATCAACGTCGTCAAGAGTGATGTCTGCACATGCGGAAATAAGAATGATAACACCCTTAGCACCCTGAATTGTTGTTTCAAGAAGGGGGCTGGAGATAGCATCGTTTGCAGCCTTTTCTGCCTTATCCTTACCGCTTGCTCTGCCCACACCCATATGTGCGTGGCCTGCATCCTTCATAACGGATGTTACGTCAGCAAAGTCAAGGTTGATAATGCCGGGAACCTTGATAAGCTCAGCGATGCTCTTAACGCCCTGACGGAGAACGTCATCGGCAATTGAGAAAGCGTTGAGGAAGGTAATCTTCTGATCGGAAACAAGCTTGAGTCTTTCATTGGGAATAACAATAAGACTGTCAACGTGCTGTGCAAGCTCTGCGATACCTGATTCTGCCTGATTCATACGGCGTCTGCCTTCAAACTCAAAGGGCTTTGTAACAATACCTACAGTAAGGATACCCTTATCCTTTGCGAGCTGTGCGATAACGGGAGCGGCACCTGTACCTGTTCCGCCGCCCATACCTGCAGTGATAAATACCATATCGGTACCTGCAAGAACCTCGTTTATTGCTTCAAGGCTTTCTTCAGCTGCCTTCTTGCCGACCTCAGGCTTTGCGCCTGCGCCCTGACCGGAAGTAACCTTTTCGCCTATCTGAATCTTTGTTGTTGCCTTGGAATTAATAAGAACCTGCTTATCTGTGTTAACGGCGATGAATTCAACGCCCTGAACGTTTGATTCAACCATGCGGTTAACAGCGTTTCCGCCGCCTCCGCCGACACCTACGACCTTAATCTGAGTGACAAGATCATACTCGTTTGACATTTCGAAACCCATATTTATATCCTCCAATGTTATTTTACAACTAATCATTGTTTATAATATCATACATATTTATAAAATTCAAGGTGAAAATAAAAAAATATTACAATGAGTTACAGTTTTTGATTTATTTTTACCCGACTGCCTCTGCAGTAGTCTCTTCTGCTGTTGTTTCCTCGGAAACAGGCTCATTGAAGACGACGTTATTATCATCCTTTCGTCTGGCGTATGCCTTGCCGTCTGCCGTAACATCAATCACCATAGGATGCTTTGAATCCGATGCAATTGTTTCATCTATTACCGCTTTACAGAATGCAAGCTTTTCGGGGGCTCCTGCAAGAGTACCCAGCTGCACCTCCACTCTGTAATCAATTACAACCTTTATACTTGAAACCGACGTAAGATCATATTCGGTAATTCCCGTAATTCCGTACTCCTCAAAAGCCTTACAGAGCTTTACAAAGCTTTCCGTGCTGATATTCTCAGAAAACTGAGCAATTTCCCCGGGCACGGCATCAACCAAACCGACACCCTTAATAAGAGCGGATTCCGTAATCGCTGCGGCATCATCGTCAAGCACCTTACAGGAAGCATTCATAAGAACATAGCCGTTTCCCGTATCAACCGCAAGAGAAGGAACTGCATCGGTAAGTATTACACTAACGCCGTCGGGCCAGTCCCTTTTGATTTCAGCTGTTTCAATATAGGGAAGCTTACTTTCAATTCTGTGTCCGATGGCAGCCGGATTCATAAGAAGAATACTGTCACCCTTTGCCAGGTCTGCAGCAGCAAGCACTGTTTTTTCCGCATATCTCTCACTGCCCGTAACACTTATTGTGTTTACTGTCATAGCAAAGCAGGCAAATGCACCGATAACCGCAACAGCAACCGCAAGAAGCATAACGATTATCAGATTATTCTGCAATTTTTTCTGCTTCCGTCTGTTTTCCGAGCTGTTTTTTACTCTTTCGTTTCTTGTGACGGGTGCAGCATTCGTCTTCTTAGCCTTTTCGGCTCTGACAGAAGCGGAAGCTTTTGTATTCTTTGCTCTTTCACCCTTACCCGTGTTCATCCGATCGGCGTTTATACCTTTTTTTGCAGATGATGCAGGTCGCTCTGTTCTGAGTACCTCTTCCTGCTCCCGGAGCTCTCTTGCGGCACGGTATTTTTCATTATCACGGCTCATTCTTGCTCTCTCTTCGGGTGAAAAGCGGCTGTTTTTTACACCGTGAATATCCTGACTCTGATTATTCCTCTCCATCTTCTCCATCAATCCTTTTTATTTTTGCAGAAAGTGCCGAGAGTATTCTTTCGGGACCTTCGTAACCTCTTTCAATATGTCTTATTTCCGTTATACGTGATTCACCCTCTGCCGCCAATGCGGCAATCATCAGTGCGGCTCCGCCTCTGAGGTCCGTTGCCTGAACACCGACTCCGTGAAGACGGCTGACACCTTCTATTACCGCCATTCTGCCGTCAACCCTGATTTTTGCGCCGAGTCTTATAAGCTCTCCCGCATATCTGAACCTGTTTTCGAATATAGTTTCTATGATGACGGATGTTCCCCTTGCCTTCGTAAGCAAAGCAACAACGGGAGCGCCGGTATCCGTAGGAAAGCCGGGATAAGGCATGGTTCTTATGGGGTTTACGGCTCTGAGCCTTTCGGGTGCCTTCAGACAAAGACTTCTGCTGTCAGTAAAAACACGGCAGCCCGCTTCTTCAAACAGCTCCGTTTCGGGGCCTATGTGCGCCGGGATAATATTATTAAATTTTACCTCTCCCCCGGTTATTGCTGCCGCGCACATATAGGTTGCTGCAGCAATTCTGTCGGGAAGCACGGTATGGACAGTGCCCGTAAGTCTTTTTACACCCTCAATAACAATCGTTCCCTGACCTGCTCCCGATATTTTTGCTCCGCAGGAATTAAGAAAATCGGCAAGGTCGCTGATTTCAGGCTCTCTTGCGGCATTTATAACTGTGGTCGTGCCTTCAGCGGTGCTTGCCGCAACCATAATATTTTCCGTAGCACCGACACTCGGGAAGGATAACGTTATTGACGCACCCTTAAGCCCGTCGGGGGCAGAGCATTCAATATTTCCGTATTCCTCACGCACAACGGCGCCAAGCTTCTTCATAGCATCAAGATGAAGGTCTATGGGCCGAAGCCCTATGTCGCAGCCGCCGGGAGTTGAAAGGACAACCCTTTTGTTTCTGGCAAGAATTGCACCGAGAAATATTACCGACGAACGCATTTCACGCATCAGCTTTTCCGGAATAACGTATTCCGAAGCGTTATCGGACGTCACAAAAACAGTATTTTCTTCTCTTTTCACCGAACATCCCAGATGTCCGAGAATTTTCACGGTAGCTTCAACATCCAGAAGCCGCGGACAGTTTTTAATAACACTTGTTCCGTCACAGATAAGCGAAGCGGCAAGTATGGGAAGCGCACTGTTTTTTGCCCCCTGCACGGAGCATTCACCCATAAGCCTTGTTCCGCCCTCAATAACGTAGAAACTCATAATCTACACCCTTTCAACAGGAACTTACGCTTTATTCTATGGGAATAAATTTGTCCGTGTTACAAGGGGGATTTTTATTATTTTATCAGGGAAAGCACTATGTCGCATATCTGCATTTTAGCATTGCAGACTGCCATAGCACGTGCATTTTCTCCCATTTTGAGAAACTTTTCTTTATTATTCAGCAATTCCGCAATTACACCCTTAAGCTTATCCGCTGTAAGCTCCTTCTGCTCACAGACCATAGCGGCATCGTTTTTGACAAGCGCCATAGCGTTGTGATACTGATGATTTTCCGTAGCATAGGGGTAAGGAATGAGATATGATGCCTTTCCGAGCACCTGAATTTCGGCAAGAGAGCTGGCACCTGCACGGCTTACAACAAGGTCAGCCGATGCCATATACTTTGCCATATCGTAGATGTATTCGGAAATATGTAAATTACCGTTATGCTCCGTATCAACGCCTGCCGCTTTCAGTTTTTCGGGCATATCTGTTCCGTTCTGACCGTAGCCGTGAACGAAAATGATACCGGAATCGGCATATTCCTTTATAACCTCAAGCATATTTTCGTTGATTGCTGCAGCACCGAGGCTTCCGCCCGTTGACAGCACAACCGCAGCAGACTGAGAAAATCCGAGAGCTTCTCTTGCGGATTTTTTATCAGCCGTAAGTATCTCTTCCCTCACGGGAAGTCCCGTAACAAAAGGTTTATTTTTGCACTTAAGGAACTTTTCCGCTTCACCTGATGTAAGCATTACCGCATCGGCATATTTTGAAAGTGCAATATTTGTCTTTCCGGGAAAAGCATTCTGCTCGTGGATTGCGGTTTTTATACCCATTTTGTGTGCAGTCCTGATAACAGGACCGCTAACGTATCCTCCGAAGCCGACAGCCACGTCGGGATTGAATTCTCTGATTATTTTCTTACACTGACCCGTTACAAAGACAAGCTTTTTCAGGGTACCGAGATTTTCAATTATGCCTCTCGGTGACAGAGACCGCTGAAAACCGCTGATGTCAATTGTTGCAAAGCTGAAGCCTGCCTTGGGAACAAGGGTTGCTTCCATTCTGTCGGCAGTACCCACAAAAAGGATTTCCGCTTCAGGGTGGCGGCTTCTTATTTCCTGAGCAAGAGATAAGGCGGGATTTATGTGACCGCCCGTACCGCCTGCGGCAATGAGAACCTTCATAACAATTCTCCTTACTGATTAAACTTTTTTCATCCGGGATGCACGGGAAATGCTGAAAAGAATTCCCATTTCAATTAGATTTACGATAAGTGCCGTTCTGCCGTAGCTGAAGAACGGAAGAGTGATACCCGTATTGGGAATGATGTTGGTGGCAACACCGATATTGAAAAATACCTGCAAAGCAAGCTTGAAGGTGATACCGAAGGCAACCAGTGCGCCGTATCTTGTGGGACAATTAACCCCGATAACAATTCCTCTCCAGATAACGAGAGCAAAAAGAACAATAATTGCAACACCGCCGATAAAACCGAGCTCTTCAATAATAATTGCAAAAATCATATCATTCTGCGGTTCGGGAACGTAGTTATATTTCTGCACGGACTGACCGAGTCCCTTACCGAAGAAGCCGCCTGAGCCTATGGCATAAAGAGCCTGAATTGTCTGCCAGTCACCGCCCTGAAGGTCCTTATCGGCACTCAGAAAGTTAGTGATTCTTTCAACCATGTATTCACTGAGCACGCCCGTCAGCATAAGCACGGGAATCATCATAAGTGCGGCACATATAAAGAACGCAATCCAGGTGGGACGGATTTCTCCGACAAAAAGCATTATAGCAGCCACAAGAAGCATAATAATTGCACCTGAAAGATGCGAGCCCAGGAATACGAGTCCGACGTAAATTCCGATAACAGCAAGGCTTCCCATTACTATTTTCCATGATTCGTTGAAAACGGGTCTGCCGATTTTTGCATTAACGCCCGATGTGAAGCTGTTTATCCACCGATTATTCGTATTAAGAGGCTTCTTGCTGACCATAAGATGATGCCAGCGGTGAAGAATAAAGGCAAGTGTAAGTATAAGGGTAAATTTTGCAATATCCGAAGGCTGAAAGCGTATGCCCGCAATGGTAATCCATCTTTTGATGCTGCTGCCGTCATCGGACCCGCCCATAAACAATGCAAGCACAAGCAGACCGATTGAGGCAAGAGAACCGAGCACGGCGCCTGCCTCCATAAAGAGCATATGGTTCATTTTTCCGATAACAGCCATAAAAAGAACACCGACAGCAACACCTATAGCCTGATTTTTGAAATAATACGAGGGATCATATCCGTCCGTATAGGCATTGGGATAGCTTGCCGAGTACAGCATTGTCAGACCGATAAATATAAGAATTGACAGAAAAATAAAAAGAAGCACGTCAAATGACCCTTCGGCAAACAGACCGCCGCGGGATCTTATATACTGCCCTATCAGGCTGTTTCCGTATTTTTTATCCGAGCTTTTTCCGAGTGACGCAGAAGCCTGCATATTTTTCCACCTTTCAGCCGTCAGACGGCATAAGAATAAAACTTGTTTTTATTTATCCCGTAAAGTGATTCTGCTTTACTGTAATCTGCCGAACCAGCTGAGAGCAACTGCAGCAGCCGAGCCTATTGCTGTGACAAGTGTAAATACTTTACAGATTTTCTTTTCCGTCCAGCCGCCAAGCTCATAGTGATGATGAATGGGAGCCATTCTGAAAAGCTTTTTTCCCTTATGGGTTTTGATATAAGCAATCTGAAGAATATCAGAAAGGAATTCGATAACGTAGATAAAGCCTATAAGCACGATGAGCCACGGAGAATCAAGGGAGAATGCGAAGGTACAAACCATACCTCCGAGGAAGAATGAGCCAAGGTCACCCATAATAACCTTAGAGGGATTCCAGTTCCACATAAGAAATCCGAGAAGTGCACCGAAAAGGGCTGCGGAGAGTATCGAAAGCCCCGAAAAGCTCATAATTACCGAGCATACTGCAAAGCCCACGGCAACAACGGCAGTAACCGAGGAGCAGAGTCCGTCGACACCGTCTGTAAAGTTAACCGCATTTACAGTAGCATATATGGCAATAAAGCCGAGAACGAAGAAAATAACGGTATTTTCATATATTCCGAGATAGGGAATAAAAATGAAATTCACTCCGCTTTTATATAATGTAAATAAGTATACAACAATGACAAGAATCTGAAGCACGGTTTTCTGCATTTCCGTAAGACCGAGATTTCTCTTCTTGACAACCTTTATATAGTCGTCAATAAAACCGATAAATGCAAAAGCAAGCGACATAAGCATACCGCTGAAAACCTTTATATAAGCAACACTTTCGGGACGGGAGTTGCCTTCAATAAGAAGATTTCCGCCAAGAAGCTTATCAGTTATAAGTGTAACCGTAACAGCGGCAAAAAAGCCGAGAATAATAAGAATTCCGCCCATAGTGGGTGTTCCCTGCTTCTTCTTGTGCCAGGAAGGACCTATATCAAGAATTGCCTGACCGAATTTCAGTTTTCTGAGCCACGGTACAACGGCAAAGCCCGATAAAAAGGCTGTAAAAAAGCCTATTATTACGCATAAAAGAAGTGCAAGCCACAATTCCATAGTTATCTTTCCTTTCAAATAAGACCGAGTATGCTTTTCACGGTCATTTCATCGCTGAATGTATATTTTTTATCACCGATTATCTGATATTCTTCGTGCCCCTTGCCTGCGACAAGGACGGTATCACCGTTTTTAGCCTTAGAAAGAGCAATTTCTATTGCCCTTTTTCTGTCATTTTCAATAATTACGTTCCTTTTGTTTTTGATTCCCTTCAGAATATCCGCCGATATTTCACGGGGATTTTCATTTCGGGGATTATCGTCGGTTACTATAACGAAATCCGAATAACGGGAAGCAATCTCACCCATCAGGGGACGCTTGGATTTATCTCTGTTTCCTCCGCAGCCGAAAACACAAAAGAGCTTTTTTGATGTATTTCCTCTTAGTGCCGAAAGTACGCTCCTCAATGCCTCGGGGGTATGAGCAAAATCAATAAACACATTTATGCCGTCTTTACTTATTTTCTGCATTCTGCCCTTTATTTCGGGGAGCTTTTTCGCTGTTTCAGAAAAAATCACGGGAGAAACACCGAGAATTTCCGCTGCAGAAAAAGCGGCAAGCGTATTATAAATAGAAAATTCAGTAAAAAATCCCGAAGTGACGGGTATTATGTTTGTTTTGTCAAAGAAAATATATGATATACCGCTGTCGGAATATCTGATATCCTTAGCAGAAAAATCAGCAAATCTGTCTTTTGCGGAAAACGTAAAAATCCTTCCCTTGCTTTTTTCCGCAATTTTGTCTGAATTTATATCATCCGCATTGAGCAGAGATATTTCGGATTGTGCAAAAAGAGCTGATTTTGCCAGAAGATAGTTTTCAAACGTGCCATGACAGTCAAGATGGTCAGTTCCGATATTGGTAAAAACAGACAGCGCAAAATCTATCGGCTCCGTTCGCTTCTGTTCAAGCGCCTGAGAGGAAACCTCCATAATGCAATACTCACAGCCGGATTTTACAAATGAATCAAGCTCCTTATAGAGTATTTCCGGAGCAGGTGTCGTATATCCCGTTTCCGAAAGGTATTCTCCGTTTTTCACTCCGAGAGTACCTATAACTCCGCAATGCTTACCTGCACACGAAAGAATATTAGCCAGATATTCACATACTGTGGTTTTGCCGTTTGTACCCGTAATTCCGACCATTTTAAGCTTTCTTCCGGGATGGTCATAGAATGCGCTGCAAAGCCTTGCAAGAGCAAGCCTTGCATCCTCGGTTTTTATCACTAAAGGATTTTCACATTCCTCTTCGGATACCACACATACAGCACCCTGCTCAAGTGCCCTTTTCGTAAAGCAGTTGCCGTCAAAGCTTTTTCCCCTTACGGCAACAAAGATACTGCCCTGTGTGACGTTTTCTATATTTTCGGTTATCCCTGAAATTTCACAATCCGGAATACTCGGGGGCAACCGCAGTTCATTCATCAAAGCATAAAGATTCAAAATAATACCTCCGTAAAAACGTATGAGCCATTATTCTTCCTCTTTTTTTCACATCCTTATCAGTCGGAAATACCGCTTGTTCTGAAATAAACGGTAATGATACTTCCGAGCTCAAGCTCTGTTCCTTCAGCATATTCCTGCTTATAGGCAACAACGGAATCCGTTGAGAAGGAGCTGCCCGAAATTCTGATATTGAATCCTCTGTTCACAGCCATCTGATTTGCCTGAGAAACCGTAAGTCCGCTGAAATCAGGCACCAAGGCTGTTTCTTTTTCAACGTTATCTTCTGTATAAAGAACAATAACGCCGTTTGCGGGAGTAGTTCTGCCGGCCTCGGGAGACTGGGAAACAACCGTATCTCCGCTGCCGATTACTCTTACAACGTGCTCCGTACCGGAAAGCTCTGCCTTAGCCGCTCCGACGGTCTTTCCTACCATATCGGGAGCAGGCTCGGAAAGCTTCGCAAGCTCAGATTCGGTATAAACAGGCTCAATACCCATAGTGGGAAGTATTCTTGAGAACACCTCTCCTGCAACGGGAGCTGCAATATCACCGCCCGAATACATAGCGCCCTTGGGATTATCGATAACAATAACTACGGTAATTTCGGGGTCATCTGCAGGAGCAAAGCCTGCAAATGATGCTATATAAGCCTTTGTTTCTGTAATTCCTGTCTTTTCACTGGTACCGGTTTTACCTGCGACATGATACCCTGCAACATAAGCATTAGCACCGGTGCCTCTCTTGACTACCTCTTCCATATATGACGTTACCGTAGCGGCAGTCGATGCAGAAATAACCTGACGCTTAACCGCAGGAATCGTTTCCTTTATGGTATTTCCGGAATCGTCAATGGTTTTGCTTACTATGTGAGGAGTCATCAGCCTACCGCCGTTACCGACAGCGCTTACAGCAGCAGCAACCTGCATAGGAGTAACCTGATTTGACTGTCCGAAGGATACACTGACAAGGTTGGAATTGGTAAACGATATTTCGGGAGAATGGTATGTAACACCCGCAACGGGGCTGCCCTCTCCGGGAAGGTCTATTCCCGTTTTTTCGGTAAAACCGAATGCCTCGAAATACTTATAGAAAAGGTCAATACCCATTCTCTGTCCTACGTAAACAGAGAAGGTATTGCAGGAATTAACAAGAAGAGTAAGAGGCGTTTCGACGCCGTGACCTATGGGATTATAGTCCTTTACCGTTCTGTCGCCGACAGAGATGGTACCGTGGCAGGTATAAGATGTATTTGCATCAATTGCGCCTTCCTCCATAGCCCCTGCCACAAGGAATACCTTATAAACCGAGCCCGGATAATAAAAGTCGGCTATTGCCTTGTTCTTCCACTGCATCTGCTGAGCATTGCTGTAAGCAGTATTCTTTTCGTCATCGGTTTCAAGTGCATCAATTTCCGCCTGTGCCTTTTCGGAAATCGTAAAGGGGTCGTTCGAATTATAATCGGGAACGTTACACATTCCGAGAACAGCAGCCGTCTTGGTATTCATAACGATTCCGTAAACGTTATCCGCCTGATTATCCTCAAGCGCGGTAAGACAAGCGCTGCGAAGCACGGTCTGCACCTCATTATTGAGAGTCAGAACGTAATTCTCACCGTTCTTTGCCTCGTAGATAATCTTATTGTTGCTGTCAAGCTCATTTGCTCTGGCATCACGCAGAGTAAAAATTTTACCGTCGACACCCGTAAGAGAGGTGTCGTAATAGTACTCAAGTCCGTAAAGACCGTTACCGTCAGTACCCGTAAAGCCTATAACAGTAGAAGCAAGTGTGCCGTCAGGATAATATCTCTTCGTATCAGGCTCACTGAAAATAATATCGGCAACCTTATTTTCCTTAGCAAACTGAATCATTGCCGACATCTGCTTGTATTCAACCTCATTTTTCACAATAAGGTAGCCGTATTTTTTATTCTTTTCAATTTTCTCCCTGAGCTTTACCGCATCAAGCTCAAGAATTGCCGAAAGCCCGTCAACAACAACGCCCATTTCCGTTTCATCTTCGATTTTACTGGGATTTATCTGTATTCTCCATACAGATGCGGTCTGAGCAAGCACATTCATCTCGGAATCATAAATCGTTCCTCTTAACGATGAAAGCACAGAGTCATTATACTGCTGATCCTCGGCAAGTCTTCTGTATTCATCACCCTTGATAATTGTAAGATAGCCGAGCCGTCCTATAAGACCGGCAACAAACACAGCCAGAACTATATACAAGCCTAAAACTGCGCGTCTTGCACTTAAAGAAGTACGCTTCATACCATCATTTTTCATTGCCAACGGCTTTTTCTCCCCTTTTTAACCTATATATTAAAATACCGACAAGGGCGAAACCATCTCCGCCCCTGCTTTACGTTCCTTTATATTAAAAAAACTCTATTCCGCATACGACAGTTATATATATGCCGGCATTTACCCCTTATATGCCTGTCAGCGGCTTCCCGTAAGGGATGATGTATAAAGCACCGTATCCCCGACTGAAAGATCAATACATTCAACCTGATAGTTTTCAACCTTGGTCATACCGAGAACCTCAGTTGCATAGCTGTCAATAACAGCTATACCCGTAATTCCGTTAAGAGTTGAGGAAAGACGGATATTTTCAGCCTGTTCAACAGCAAGAAGCTGTTCAACCTTCTGTATTTCACGGTCAAGACTGTAATTCTTGGCACCTGCAACAACCTGCATGCTGATAATCGTAAACATTGCAAGAACAAAAGCAAAAACACGGAGAGACTTTTTAAGACCCGCCATTTCCTGCTGTCTCATTTCATCCTTTGTTATGGGAGCAACTTTCCTTATGGAAGGATTGCCTTTTTCCTCGGTTTTTCTCTGAGGAGCTGCAGAGTAACCGGTTTCAAAATATTCGAAATCATAAGCTCTTGCCTGATTGTCTGCCATCTTTTTATATCTCCTTACTTTTATATCCTTTTATTTATATTTACTTTAACTTTATTATACTTCTCAGCCTTGCACTGTGGCTCCGGGGATTTCTCTCGAGCTCTTGAGCAGAGGGTGCCAGAGACTTGAACTGCAATTCGCCTCTCGGAGTTTTTCCGCAGACACATACGGGAAAATCCTTTGGGCAGGTGCAGCCCTCTGTAAACTTTTTGAATGCATTTTTAACAGCTCTGTCTTCAAGAGAGTGGAATGTGATTATAGAAAGCACACCGCCCACTTTAAGGGCTTCAAACATTTTTTCAACCGAAGGGGTGAGGTCCTCATACTCACCGTTAACGGCAATTCTTACCGCCTGAAAAACTCTTCTGGCAGGATGTCCGCCTTCCCTTCTTGCTCTTGCGGGAATACCGTCCTTAATGGTTTCCGCAAGCTGGAATGTAGTTTCATAAGGCGTTTTCTCACGTCTTGCAACAATAAGTCTTGCAATACTCTTTGCAAATTTCTCTTCGCCGTAGCAGGTAAATATCCTTACAAGCTCCTTTTCGGAATATGTATTTATAATATCCCGTGCGCTTATTCCCTCCTTGCTCATACGCATATCAAGGGGCGCGTCGTTATGAAAAGAGAAGCCTCTTTCAGGAGTATCGAGTTGAAAGGAGCTGACGCCAAGGTCGGCAATTATTCCGTCAAAGGCTTCAATACCGAGCTCCGCCATACGCTTATCTATTTCACAGTAGTTGCTTTTTACAATTGTAATGTTTTCCTTACCCTTAAACTTCTCGGTAAGATTCTTTATTGCGTCAGGGTCTCTGTCAAAGGCTATAAGCCTTCCTTTATCGGAAAGTCTTGAAAGAATTTCAGCAGAGTGTCCGCCGCCGCCTGCAGTACAGTCAGCATAAATACCGTCAGGCTTTATATTGAGTGAGTCAACCGTTTCGTAAAAAAGAACGGGAATATGATTGAATTCCATAGCACGCTTCCTCTTTTAATAGGGTATCTGCGGATACATATCAGGTGTGAGCGGCTCATCTCCGCCCATACCGACATAGTCTTCCTCGCTCCAGATTTCGATTTTATTATCATTACCGAGAAGGTAGACAGTATCTCTGATAGAAGCATGCTCAAGATAATCGGCAGGAATTGTAAATCTGCCCTGCTTGTCGGGAATGATGGTTTTTGCCGCTTTCATAAATACACGGGACCTTGCTCTTCCCTCCATCGTGTGTGCATCTGCTCTCAGGTACGCCATCAGCTCCTTGAAGCTTTCGGTATCATACATAAACAGACAGCCTTCGGGAGCCTTGAACAAAACAAACTCAGGCTGAAGCGCAGACCTGAAACGAAGAGGAATTATAAGACGGCATCCGTTCTCAAGAGTATGCTTTGATTCACCGAGAAAATTATAGCTCATTCGTTTCACATCCTTTCCAACTCCAATGAGCATCATTATGAGCCCAATCAGCTCCAATTTCGTAACTTCATTATATATAATACTTCCTTAAAAATCAAGGGGTTTTTGCATATTTTTTTATTTTTTTCGGATATTTATGGAAAATTTTTTCCGTCGACAGAAAAGTATTGTTTTTTCTGTCCTTACGAGCATAAATTTAGGGTGACGGAAAACTTCCGCACAACTTTTTCAGGAGGCTAAAAAAATGAAAAAATCCGCAATTTTATTGGCGCTTATTATGGCATTTTCCCTGATTTTCACTGCATGCACAGCTTCTCCCTCAGGGGAAGAAACAACCCTGCAGGAGACGACAATCACTCCCGCCGACGGCACGGAGGAAGCTCTCACAGAGGGTGTTTCTGCCGGCATACAAGAAGCAGAAAACACAACGGAAAATGCAGAAGAAAGCATATTCTATGTAGGATAAGAAGCATAAAAAATCTGCCGCTTACAGAAAGCTCTGAGGACGGCAGATTTTTTATCTTTTAAACAAAAATCACAAAGTAAATTTCGTGCAAACTGTATATTATAAGAAAGTTAATAATTATACTGATTTTAAGTTGACAAACAAGGGGCTTCGTGATAGAATATCTATCAACAAAACGAACAGTTTCCGGTGTGCGGGACTATGCGAAAATGCAGTGGTATTTTCGCAGTTGTTTTATGTCCCGGCTTAAGCCGGAGTATGAAAGGAAAAAAGATGACGAAGGCAATCAAGGCAAACGTAATAGGTTCATCGGTTCTCCCCGGTTTCAAAACCGGCACGGGTGATTTATTTTCTGTTTCCTCTGTCCTCGAGAAGTACAACGACTTTAAATATACTGTCTTTCCCGGTTTCTGCGATGTGCACGTGCATTTTCGCGAACCGGGTTTTTCATATAAAGAGGATATGAAAAGCGGCAGTCTCTCGGCTTCTCACGGCGGTTACACGGCAGTATGTACGATGCCGAACCTCTCCCCCGTACCCGACAGCATTGAAAATATAAGAGTCCAGCTTGATGCGATTGAAAAGGATGCCTTAATAAACGTTTATCCCTACGCATCAATCACCGTAGGTGAAAAGGGCGAGCAGCTTTCCGATATGGAGGGACTTGCACCGTACTGTATAGCATTCTCCGATGACGGCAGAGGTGTGCAGTCTGACGATATGATGCGAGAAGCAATGCTTAAGGCAAAAAGCCTCGGTAAAATAATAGCAGCTCACTGTGAGGTCAACGACCTTCTTGAAGGCGGCTACATACATAAAGGCAAGTACGCAGAAGAGCACGGTCACAAAGGCATCTGCTCTGAAAGCGAATGGAAGCAGATTGAAAGAGACCTGCAGTTAGTCCGTGAAACGGGATGTGCTTACCACGTATGTCACATTTCCGCAAAGGAAAGCGTTGAGCTTATCCGACAGGCTAAAAAGGAAGGTCTTGATGTTACCTGTGAAACGGGTCCCCACTATCTTGTAATGGATGATTCCGATCTGCAGGAGGACGGAAGATTCAAAATGAATCCGCCTTTAAGAGACAAAGAAGACCGTCTGGCGCTCATTGAGGGCATAAAGGACGGAACAATCGATATGCTTGCCACAGACCACGCTCCCCACTCGGCAGAAGAGAAAAGCAAGGGACTTGCAGGCAGCTCCTTCGGAATCGTAGGTCTTGAAACGGCATTTTCCGTAATGTACACACACTTCGTAAAAACAGGTGAGATAAGCCTCGAAAAGCTTATTGAGCTTATGGCAATAAATCCGAGAAAACGCTTCGGAATCCCCTTCGACGGAAGCTTCACCGTATGGAATCTCGAAAAAGAATTTACGGTAAATCCCGAAGAATTCCTTTCAAAGGGAAGAGCAACCCCCTTTACGGGTGAGAAGCTGTCAGGCGTATGTATGCTGACAGTATCCGGCAATAAAACAGTTTATGAACATCAGAACATATAAGGAGAGAAATTTATGGCTAAAAGAACAGACATCAAAAAGATTATGATTATCGGCTCAGGTCCCATAGTTATCGGTCAGGCAGCCGAATTCGACTATGCGGGCACTCAGGCCTGTCTTGCTCTCAAGGAGGAAGGCTATGAGGTAGTTCTCTGCAACTCCAACCCCGCTACAATTATGACTGACACAATTATTGCGGACAAGGTTTATATGGAGCCTCTTACTCTCGAATACGTAGCTAAAATTATCCGTCACGAGCGTCCCGACGCCATTATCCCCGGCATCGGCGGTCAGACAGGTCTTAATCTTGCTATGCAGCTTGAAAAGAAGGGCGTTCTTAAGGAGTGCGGCGTTGAGCTTCTCGGCACCTCAAGCGAAAGCATTGAAAGAGCAGAAGACAGAGAGCTTTTCAAGGAGCTCTGCCAGTCTGTAGGAGAGCCTACAATCCCCTCCGAAATTACATACAATCTTGATGAAGCAAAGGAAGCTGCCGCAAGAATCGGCTACCCCGTTGTTCTTCGTCCCGCTTTTACGCTCGGCGGCACCGGCGGCGGCTTTGCATACAGCGAGGAAGAGCTTATCGAGGTCGGCACAAACGCTTTCAAGCTCTCCCCCGTGCATCAGGTTCTTATTGAAAAGAGCGTAAAGGGCTATAAGGAAATTGAATTTGAGGTTATGCGTGACGGCAACGACCACGCCATAACAATCTGCGGAATGGAAAATATTGACCCCGTAGGCGTTCACACAGGTGACTCCTGCGTTGTAGCTCCCATTATGACACTCAGCAAGGAAGACGAAAAGATGCTGAATGATTCCGCAATCAAGCTTATCAAGGAGCTCAAGATTGAAGGCGGCTGTAACGTTCAGTTTGCTCTCCATCCCCACACCTCGGAATATTACCTCATTGAGGTAAACCCCAGAGTTTCCCGTTCATCCGCTCTCGCATCAAAAGCATCAGGCTACCCCATTGCAAGAGTAACTGCTAAAATTGCAGTAGGTATGGCTCTTGAGGATATTCAGATTGCAAATACAAATGCAGCGTTCGAGCCCAGCCTCGATTACGTTATCGCAAAGCTTCCCCGCTTCCCCTTTGACAAGTTTGCAGGTGCTCCCAACACACTGGGCACTCAGATGAAGGCAACCGGTGAAATCATGGGCATCGGCTCAAATCTTGAGGAGGCACTTCTCAAGGGTATCCGTTCTCTTGAAATCGGTGCAGACCACATCTATCTCTCAAAGTTCGACAATATGAGCGTTGAGGAGCTTCTCGAATACATCACTGAATTCCGTGCAGATAACATCTTTGCAATCGCAGAGCTTCTCTATCACGGCGTTTCCGTTGAGAAGATTCACGAAATCACAATGATTACCCCCTTCTTCCTTCAGGCATTCAAGAACATCATTGATATGGAAGAAAAGCTCCGTGATAAAAAGGATGCCGAAATCCTTGCAGAAGCAAAGAAGATGGGCTTCGGCGATAAGTACATTGCTCGTCTCTGGAAGTGTACCGAAGCAGACGTTTACAATATGCGTAAGGAAAATAACCTCTTCCCCGTATTCAAGATGGTTGACACCTGCCACACAGGCGCTTACATCCCTTACTTCTACTCCTCCTACACAGGCGAAAACGCTTCCCGTCTTACAGACAGAAAGAAGATTATCGTTCTCGGTGCAGGCCCCATCCGTATCGGTCAGGGTGTTGAATTCGACTATTCTACCGTTCACGCAGTTATGACAATAAAGAATGCCGGCTACGAGGCAATTATCATAAACAACAATCCTGAAACCGTTTCAACAGACTACACAACAGCGGACAAGCTTTATTTCGAGCCTCTCACTCCCGAAGACGTTATGAATATCGTTGAATTCGAGAAGCCCGAAGGTGTTGTAGCATCGCTGGGCGGTCAGACAGCAATTAACCTTGCTCAGCCTCTTCACGACAGAGGTGTTAAAATCATCGGTACGGACTGCGCTGCAATCGACCGTGCAGAAGACCGTAACGCATTCGAAAATCTTCTTAATGAGCTTGACATTCCCCGTGCAAAGGGTAAGGCAGTTACAAAGATTGAAGACGGCATTTCTGCCGCTGCGGAAATCGGCTACCCCGTGCTTGTTCGTCCCTCCTTCGTTCTCGGCGGACGTGCTATGCAGATTGTTGCAAACGAAGAGCAGTTAAGACATTACCTCAAGACAGCCGTTGAAATCGACGAGGACAAGCCCGTACTTGTTGACAAATATATTCAGGGTAAAGAGGTTGAGGTTGATGCTATCTGCGACGGCATTGACGTATTCGTTCCCGGTATTATGGAGCTTATTGAAAGAACGGGTATCCACTCAGGTGACTCAATAAGCGTATATCCCACCTTCTCCGTATCCGACAAGGTTAAGGGCACAATCTTACAGTATGCAAAGAAGCTCGGTCTCGGCATCGGGATCAAGGGACTTTACAACATTCAGTTCATTGTTGATGAGCACGACGATGTTTATATCATTGAGGTTAATCCCCGTTCTTCCCGTACTGTTCCCTTCCTTTCAAAGGCAACGGGCTACTCACTTGCAGATATTGCAACTGAAGTAATTATGGGCAAATCCCTTAAAGAACAGGGCATATTCGGAATTTATCCCGACGAAAAGAAGAGATGGTACGTAAAGGTTCCCGTATTCTCCTTCTCAAAAATCAGAGGACTTGACGCATATCTGTCCCCCGAAATGAAGTCCACAGGCGAAGCAATCGGCTATGACGACAAGCTTTACCGTGCAGTTTACAAAGCACTTCAGGCTGCAGGCACAAAGCTTCAGAATTACGGTACGGTATTTGCAACAATTGCAGATAAGGACAAGGAAGAAGCACTTCCCCTTATCAGAAGATTCTATAAGCTCGGCTTCAATATCGAAGCAACAGAGGGCACCGCAGAATTCCTCAAGTCTCACGGCATCAGAACTCACGTGCACAAGAAGATAAGCGAGGGCAGCACCGAAATTATCGATGCTATCCGCCAGGGCCATATAGCTTATGTTATCAACACAAGAGACATCGGCTCAAACGGACCTATGAGTGACGGCCACGAAATAAGAAGATATGCAACAGAGAACAACATCACACTCTTCACGGCACTTGACACAGTAAGCGTTCTTCTTGACGTTCTTGAAGAAACAACACTCTGCATCTCTACAATTGACGCATAAGGTGAAACGATGAAACAGAGCTTATTTAACATAATTGAAAACCGTCCCCTGACAAAAGACGTATATCTTATGCGTCTTCAGGGTGACACCTCTGACATAACTGCCCCCGGTCAGTTTGTCAACATAAAGCTTGAGGGACTTTTCCTCAGACGTCCCATTTCCGTAAACGATGTTGAGGGTGACGTGCTTACAATCATTTATAAGGTTGTAGGTACGGGTACCGAGCAGATGAAGGAAATGAAGGATGGAACACTTGATATTCTTACCGGTCTCGGAAACGGCTACGACACCTCCCTTTCGGGAGAAAACGTGCTTCTTGTAGGCGGCGGCGTCGGTGTACCTCCCCTTTATATGCTTGCAAAGAAGCTTCTCGCAGAAGGCAAGAAGGTCGGTGTGATTCTCGGCTTCAACACGGAAAACGAAGTATTCTTTGAAGACGAATTCGCTTCTCTCGGCTGTGAAGTCACCGTTACAACGGTTGACGGAAGTAAAGGCACAAAGGGCTTTGTTACAAATGCCCTCGAAAAATATCCCGATGCTGATTACTTCTACACCTGCGGTCCCGAGCCTATGCTGAAGGCTCTTTACAATGCAACCTCTATTGAAGGACAGTTCAGCTTTGAAGAAAGAATGGGCTGCGGCTTCGGTGCCTGCATGGGATGCTCCTGCAAGACACTTTACGGTAACAAGAGAATATGTAAGGACGGTCCCGTCCTTAAAAAGGAGGAGATAATATGGGAAAAATGAGTGTTGACCTTTGCGGAATAACCCTTGACAATCCCGTTATCCCCGCAAGCGGTACCTTCGGCTACGGCTATGAATTTGCCGAGCTTTACGACATAAACATACTCGGTACGTTCTCCTTCAAGGGAACAACAAAGGACCCCAGATTCGGGAATCCCACTCCCAGAATTGCAGAGTGTACTGCAGGTATGATTAATGCAGTCGGACTTCAGAATCCCGGTGTAGAAAAGGTAAT
The DNA here is from genome assembly GCA_045659105.1 of Acutalibacteraceae bacterium. Classification (GTDB taxonomy): domain Bacteria; phylum Bacillota; class Clostridia; order Oscillospirales; family Acutalibacteraceae; genus RUG806. The sequence continues at coordinate 11,628 of JAZOWG010000212.1, read as the reverse complement.
TTCGGAAGAGCTTCCGAAAATGAGAAAGGTTTTTAACAAAAAGGTAATGGCAAACGTCAGCGGTTTTTCAATTGAGGACTATGCCTACACCTGCGAAAAGCTTGATAAATGCGAAGAGGTAGGCTGGCTTGAGGTAAACGTCAGCTGTCCCAATGTTCACGGCGGAGGAATGAGCTTCGGTACGTCTCCCGAAGCCGCAGCTGAGGTAACAAAGGCAGTAAAGAAGGTTACGACAAAGCCCGTAATCATAAAGCTTTCCCCCAACGTAACAGACATTGTAAGCATTGCAAAGGCCTGCGAGGAAGCAGGTGCCGACGGCATAAGCCTTATAAATACACTTCTCGGAATGAGAATTGACCTTAAGACCAAAAAGCCCGTAATTGCAAACAAAATGGGCGGCTTCTCGGGCAGTGCAATCTTCCCCGTTGCAGTAAGAATGGTTTATCAGGTTGCAAATGCAGTCAATATTCCCATTGTGGGTATGGGCGGTGTTTCAAAAGCTGAGGACGTAATCGAGCTTATGCTTGCAGGTGCAACTGCAGTTGAAATCGGCGCACAGAATCTTATTGACCCCTTCTGTGCAAGAGACATAATAAACGACCTTCCGAGGGTTATGGAAAAATACGGAATCAATTCACTTTCAGATATAATAGGAGGAGCAAAATAATGGGTAAGGACGTAATTATTGCATGTGATTTTCCGAGCAAGGAAAAGGTTATGAGCTTTCTTGATCTCTTTACGGAGGAAAAGCCCTTCGTAAAAATCGGTATGGAGCTCTTCTATGGCGCAGGCCCCGAAATCGTAAGAGAAATCAAGGCAAGAGGCCACAAGATTTTCCTTGACCTCAAGCTTCACGATATTCCCAACACAGTTAAAAAGTCAATGGCTGTTCTTTCAGGGCTTGACGTTGATATGACAAATCTTCACGCAGCAGGTACAGTAAGAATGATGGAGGCTGCTATTGAAGGTCTCACAAGAGAAGACGGCACACGCCCCATCCTTATTGCAGTTACACAGCTTACCTCCACAGACCAGGAGGCTATGGAAAATGACCTTCTTATCAAGGAGCCCATAGACAAGGTTGTTATGCACTATGCAGAAAATGCAAAGAAGGCAGGTCTTGACGGTGTTGTATGCTCTCCCCTTGAGGCAGAAAAGGTTCACACCGTATGCGGTAAGGATTTCGTAACGGTTACTCCCGGCGTACGTTTTGCAGACGGAGAAATCGGCGACCAGAAGAGAGTTATGACTCCCGAGCAGGCAAAGCTTATCGGCTCCGATTACATCGTTGTGGGCAGACCCACCACAGGTGCAGAGGATCCCGTTGCAGCATACAGAAGATGCGTTAAAGAATTCGTAGGTTAAGGAGATTAATTATGGAAAGCTATAAGAGAGAATTTATACAGTTTCTTGAGGGCGCAGGCGTTCTCAAGTTCGGTGATTTCACAGCAAAAAGCGGAAGCAAGATTTCTTATTTTATAAATGCAGGCGACATAAAGACCGGCGACCAGATTTCAAAGCTCGGCGAATTTTATGCAAAGGCTTATTTTGAGAAAATCGGCAACAAGAGAACGGTTCTCTACGGCCCCGCATACAAGGGCATTCCGATTGCAGTTTCCGTTGCTTGCGCACTTTCAAAAGAAAATCTCGACGTTCCCTTCTTCTTCAACAGAAAAGAAGAAAAGGACCACGGTGAGGGCGGTGTATTCGTAGGCTACAAGCCTCAAGCAGGTGAAGAAATCGTTATAGTTGAAGATGTTATCACCGCAGGTACGGCTATCAGAGAAAGCATGTCCATCCTTTCTTCTCTCAAGGATACAAAGGTGGCAGCCTGCTTCGTAATGGTTGACAGAAAGGAAAAGGGTCAGACCGAAAAATCCGCTATGGCTGAGGTCGGAGAGGAATTCGGCTTCCCCGTATATTCCGTTGTTGACGTTTACGACATCATCGAATACCTCGAAGAGGACGAAAAGAACAAGGAAAACGTTGACAGAATCAAAGCTTACCTTGAGATAAACGGTGCAAAGGCATAAAAAACACATAAAGAAAGGAAACGGGTGTAAATGAGAAGTCTTATAAGCATTTTTGATTTAACCGTCCCCGAAATAGACGAGCTTATTGAATGTGCAAAGGATATTATAGCCAATCCCGCAGAGTATGCGGAAAAGTGCAGACACAAGAAGCTGGCTACTCTTTTCTACGAGCCCTCCACAAGAACAAGACTCAGCTTTGAGGCTGCAATGCTTGAATTAGGCGGAAGCGTGCTCGGCTTTTCGGAGGCTACAAGCTCTTCTGCCGCAAAGGGCGAAAGCGTTGCCGATACGGCAAAGGTTATCAGCTGTTATGCGGACATAATTGCAATGCGTCATCCTAAAGAGGGCGCTCCCTTTGTTGCGGCTGAAAACGCAGACGTACCTGTAATCAACGCCGGTGACGGAGGCCACAACCATCCCACCCAGACACTTACCGACCTTCTCACAATACACCGTGAAAAGGGCTCATTACACGGCTTCACCATCGGCTTCTGCGGAGATTTGCGTTACGGCAGAACAGTTCATTCGCTGATAGAGGCTCTTTCCCGTTACGACGACATAAATGTGGTGCTTATTTCTCCCACCGAGCTTCGTCTTCCCGGAAACATAAAGAAAAAGTATCTCAAGGATGGTTGCTTTACGGAAACACACAGCCTTGAGGAGGCTCTCCCCTCACTTGATATACTTTATATGACAAGAATCCAGCAGGAGCGCTTCCCCACCTTTGAGGAGTATCTCAAGCTCAAGGATTCATACTGTCTTGACACGGAAAAGCTTACTCTTGCAAAAGAAACGCTTACAATTATGCATCCCCTTCCCCGTGTCAATGAAATAAGCGTAGGGGTTGATAATGACCCCAGAGCCTGTTATTTCAAGCAGGCATTAAACGGCAAGTATGTAAGAATGGCGCTGATTCTCAAGCTTTTAGCGGAAGCAGAAAAAGACAGCGTCTACCATCCGGATACAGATTATATTGTTGATAATACCCTTCGCTGTGACAACAGCAAGTGTATAACGTCAATCGAGCAGGAGCTTCAGCACAAGTTCCGTCTGACAGACCCCGAAAACGGTGTCTACAGATGTATTTACTGCGAAAGACAGACCAGCAAAAACTGACACTTATATATCTTTAGTGCCTTGACTGAAACCGGTATTTATGTTAAAATATATATACTGTTTATAGAGCTTTGCGACTGACGGAATTATGTGGAGCACCACAAAGGAGCAAAGAAATACTCTAAGCCGACCGTCTGGGCACATTTACTTATAAGGTAATTGTGCCCTTTTTTGTTTTTTTGTAAAAAAAGGAGGTAAAAAAAATGAAGAAAGTCGGAATTGTTATGGGAAGCGACTCTGATCTTCCCATCATAAAAAAAGCAACAGACACATTAAAAGAGCTTGAAATCCCCTTTGAGGTACATATATACTCAGCTCACCGCACACCCGAGGAAGCAAGAGATTTTTCACTGGGTGCCCGTGAAAACGGCTTCGGTGCAATTATCTGTGCAGCGGGCATGGCAGCACACTTAGCAGGTGCGGTAGCTGCAAACACTACCCTTCCCGTTATCGGTATTCCCTGTAAGTCCTCCGTTCTTGACGGAATGGATGCTCTTCTCTCAACGGTTATGATGCCTCCCGGAATCCCCGTTGCAACAGTTGCAATCAACGGCGGTGCAAATGCAGCCCTTCTTGCTGCTCAGATAATCGCAGTTGAAGACAAGGCATTGGCTGACAAGCTTGATGCAAAAAGAAAGGCTGCAGCAGCAGTTGTTCTCGAAAAAGACAAGAACGTTCTTTCTCAGCTTTAATACAGATTAAACCCACAGAAAAGGAGGAAGAAAAATGGGAGGATTTTTCGGAGCCGCTTGTAAAACCGATGCAATGAGTGACGTTTTCTTCGGAACAGACTATCACTCACATCTCGGCACAAAAAGCGGCGGCATGGCAGCCTATGACAAAAAAATAGGACTGCAGAGAGTTATTCATAATATAAAAAACTCTCCCTTCAGAACAAAATTTGAAGATATTTTCGATGAAATGGAGGGCTCGTCGGCAATAGGCTGTATAAACGACAGCGAGCCGCAGCCGCTTCTTATACGCTCAAATCTCGGCACTTATGCCATCTGCATTATCGGAATCATAAACAACGCAGATGCACTCATAAAACAGTATCTCACCTTCTCAAGCGGTCATTTCGGAGCAATGACGGGCGGTGCAGTAAACTCAACTGAGCTTGTAGCAGCTCTTATCAATCAGAAGAGCAGCTTCACAGAGGGCATAACCTTTGCACAGGATTCCATTGAGGGCACGGCAAACATCCTTATTCTCAAGGATGACGGTGCAATAATTGCAGCCCGTGACAAAATGGGCAGAATTCCCGTAATTCTCGGAAAAAGCGAGGACGGCTATTGTGCGGCATTCGAGTCCTTTGCATATAAAAAGCTCGGATATTCCGACTACAAGGAATTAGGTCCCGGTGAAATCGTAGAAATCACTGCAAACGGTGTTACACAGCTCTCCCCTCCCCGTAAGGAAATGAGAATCTGTTCGTTCCTTTGGACTTATTACGGATATTCAACCTCAACCTATGAGGGTGTGAACGTTGAAATAATGCGTACAAAAAACGGTGAGATTCTCGCAAAGCACGACAGAAAAAACGGCCTTTGCAAGGACGTCGATTACGTAGGCGGTGTGCCTGATTCGGGAACGCCCCACGCAATAGGCTATGCAAACGAAAGCGATATTCCCTTTGCAAGACCTTTTATCAAATATACCCCAACCTGGCCCAGAAGCTTTACTCCTTCAAACCAGAAGGAAAGAAACAGAATCGCAAAAATGAAACAGATTCCCGTTCACGAGCTTATTGAGGGACAGAATCTTCTTTTTGTTGACGACTCAATCGTAAGAGGCACACAGCTCAGGGAAACCGTTGATTTCCTCTACGATAACGGTGCAAAGGCAGTTCATATGCGTTCAGCCTGCCCTCCCATAATGTACGGCTGTAAATATCTTAATTTCTCGAGAGCAACAAGTGAAATGGAGCTTATAACAAGAAGCACCGTATACGAGCTTGAGGGTGACGAGGGAATGAAGTATCTTGAGGAATATTCAGCCCCCGATACCGAAAGAGGCAAGAAATTAAGACAGACAATAAGCAATAAGCTTCACTTTGCGTCCCTTGAATTCCAGACTCTGGAAGGTCTTTTAGAAGCAATAGGACTCCCGGCTGACAAGGTTTGTACCTACTGTTGGACCGGTAAAGAATAAATAAAACGATACAGGAGAATGTAAAATGGATCACAAGAATTCTTTTTCTGCAAGCTACGCAGCTGCAGGTGTTGATATTACTGCCGGTTACAAATCGGTTGAGCTTATGAAAAAGCACGTTGCAAGAACACGCAACGAGGGCTGCCTTGACGAGGTTGGCGGCTTCGGCGGCTGCTTTGATTTAAGCTGTATTGCAGGCATGGAGCATCCCGTTACCGTTTCCGGTACAGACGGCTGCGGAACAAAGGTTAAGCTCGCTATTCTTATGGACAAGCACGACACAATCGGTATTGATGCTGTTGCTATGTGTGTAAACGACATCATCTGTGTGGGTGCAAAGCCCTTATTCTTCCTTGACTATATTGCCTGCGGCAAGAACTTCCCCGAGAAGATTGCCGAAATCGTAGGCGGTGTTGCAGAGGGCTGTGTTCAGTCGGGTGCCGCTCTTATCGGCGGTGAAACTGCAGAGCATCCCGGTCTTATGCCCGAAGAGGATTACGACCTTGCAGGCTTTGCCGTAGGTGTTGTTGATAAGCCTAAGATGATTGATAACAGCAAGATGGCTGCCGGCGACGTTGTTATTGCTCTCCCCTCAACAGGTATTCATTCCAACGGCTTCAGCTTATGCCGTAAGGTGTTTGATATTGATAACAACAATCCCGAGCTTTACGTTCCCCGTGACGAGCTTGGCGGCAAGAGCATTGCAGAAGCTCTTCTTGTTCCCACAAAGATTTATGTAAAGCCCGTTCTTGCTCTTCTTGAAAAGGTTCAGGTAAAGGGCATTTCCCACATCACGGGCGGCGGCTTCTATGAAAATATTCCGAGAAGCATTCCCGACGGACTCTGTGCAAAGATTAACAAGTCCGCTGTCAAGGTTCTTCCTATCTTTGACGTAATTGCAAAGTGGGGCAACATTCCCGAAAGAGATATGTACAACACCTACAATATGGGCGTCGGCATGAGCATCGTTGTTCCCGCAGACGAGGTTGAGCTTTCTCTTTCAATTCTTAAGGAAAACGGCATCGACGCTTATGTAATCGGTGAGATTATTGAAGGCGACGAGAAGGTAATTCTCTGATGTATAAGAAAATTGCAGTTCTTGTTTCGGGCGGCGGTACAAATCTTCAGGCTCTTATTGATGCTGAAAAAAGAGGCGAGCTCGGTAACGGAAAAATTACCTGCGTAATTTCCTCCAAGGCTGACGCTTACGCACTTACCCGTGCGGAAACCAACGGAATCAAAACAAGAATACTTATAAGAAAAGATTTTGCTGATATTGCTTCCTACAGCCGAGCTATGAGAGACGTGCTTCTTGAGGAAGAGGCAGATTTAATCGTATATGCTGGCTTTATGACAATTCTTGACGAAAATGTATGCGATGCATTTCAGTATAAAATGATAAACGTGCATCCTGCCCTCATTCCCTCCTTCTGCGGCAAAGGATTTTACGGCTTACATGTGCACGAGGAGGCACTGAAAAAGGGTGTCAAGGTTTCGGGCGCTACGGTTCATTTCGTAACGGCAGAATGCGATGCAGGTCCCATAATCTTACAGAAGGCTGTCGAGGTTATGGAGGATGACACCCCCGAAGCACTGCAGAAGAGAATAATGGAGCAGGCTGAATGGAAGATTCTTCCCAAGGCTGTGCAGCTTTTCTGCGATGACAGAATCACAGTAGAAAACAACAAAACCTATATAAAATAACGGAGGAATTCAAAATGGAAATCAAGTCTCTTGAATGTGAGCTCAATTCTCTCCCCTATCACGGCAGAGGCATTATTATAGGCAAAAGCGCCGATGGCAAGAAGGCAGTTACCGCATACTTCATTATGGGTAGAAGTGTTAACAGCCGCAACCGTGTTTTTGTACCCGAGGGCGACGCTATGAGAACAAAGGCCTTCGACGAATCCAAGATGACAGATCCCCATCTTATCATCTACTATCCCGTAAGAGTTCTCGGCAACAAGACCATCGTTACAAACGGCGACCAGACGGATACAATCTACGAGCTTATGGATAAGCAGATGACCTTTGAGCAGGCTCTGAGAACCCGTGAATTCGAGGACGATGCCCCCAACTTCACACCCCGTATTTCAGGTATTATTCACCACGAAAACGGAAAGATGAATTACGCAATGTCAATTCTCAAGTCAGCAGACGGTGACGGCAGCTCCTGCCAGAGATACACCTACGCTTATGAGAATCCCATAGCCGGTAAGGCAAAGTTCATTCATACATATAAGTGCGACGGCAATCCCCTTCCCAGCTTTGAAGGTGAGCCCAAGACACTTGAGCTTCCCGACGTTGACATTGATGCTCTTACAGATATTATCTGGAAGAACCTGAATGAAGACAACAAGGTTTCTCTTTTCGTAAGATACATTGACCTCACCACCGGTGAAACAGAAACCAGAATCGTAAACAAAAACGTGTAAGGAGAACTGAAATGAAAGAATTTGAACTTAAATACGGCTGTAACCCCAATCAGAAGCCCTCAAAAATCTTTATGGATAACGGAGAGGAGCTTCCCATTGAAATTTTAAGCGGCAGACCCGGTTATATCAATTTCCTTGATGCATTCAACTCCTGGCAGCTTGTAAAGGAATTAAAGGAAGCAACAGGTCTTCCTGCAGTTACCTCCTTCAAGCACGTAAGCCCCACATCCGCCGCAGTAGGCATAAAGCTCAACGATACTCTCAAGAAGGCTTGCTTCGTTGATGATATTGAAGGTCTTGACGAAAGCCCCCTTGCCTGCGCATATGCAAGAGCAAGAGGCACAGACAGAATGTGCTCCTTCGGTGACTGGGTAGCTCTTTCAGACGTTTGCGACGTTACCACTGCTCTTCTTATAAAGAGAGAGGTTTCCGATGGTGTTATCGCTCCCGGTTATGAGCCCGAAGCACTTGAAATCCTCAAGTCCAAGAGAAAGGGCAACTACAACATCGTAAAGATTGACCCCGACTACGTTCCCGAGGAAATCGAAAGAAAGCACGTTTTCGGCATCACCTTCGAGCAGGGCAGAAACAATTATAAGATTGATGCTTCCCTTCTTAACAACATCGTAACAGCTAATAAGGACATTCCCGAGGCTGCTGCAAGAGACCTTGTTATTTCTCTTATCACACTTAAATATACACAGTCAAACTCCGTTTGCTATGCATTTGACGGTCAGGCAATCGGTGTAGGTGCAGGTCAGCAGTCAAGAATCCACTGCACACGTCTTGCAGGCACAAAGGCTGACACCTGGTTCCTTCGTCAGCACGAAAAGGTAATTAACCTTCCCTTCAGACCCGACCTCGGCAGAGCAGACCGTGACAACGTAATCGACGGCTACATCAACAAGAACGAGGAAGACGTTTGCGCAGACGGTAACTGGCAGAAATATTTCACCGTTCAGCCCGAGCCCTTTACACAGGAAGAGATGCAGGCATTCCTTGCTTCCCGTGACGGTGTTGCTCTCGGCTCAGACGCTTTCTTCCCCTTCTCCGACAACATTGAAAGAGCAAAGAAGAGCGGCGTTAAATACGTTGTTCAGCCCGGCGGCTCCATCCGTGACGACCTTGTAATTGAATGTGCAGACAAGTACGGTATGGCTATGGCATTTACAGGCATGCGTCTGTTCCACCATTAATTAACGGAGATTTACAGAATGAAAATAATGGTTGTAGGCGGTGGCGGAAGAGAACACGCCATCATAAAGAAAATTAAGGAAAATCCCGAGGTTACCGAGATTTTTGCACTCCCCGGCAACGGCGGTATGGCAAAGGATGCTACATTGGTAGGCATCGGTGCTACCGACATTGACGGTATTGTGAATTTCGCAAAGGAAAACGGGATTGATTATGCGGTTGTGGCACCCGATGATCCGCTGGTTCTTGGCTGTGTTGACAGACTTGAGGAAATCGGCATCCCCTGCTTCGGTCCCAGAGCGAATGCCGCTATAATAGAAGGCAGTAAGGTTTTTTCAAAGAACCTTATGAAGAAATATAACATTCCCACGGCAAAGTACGAGGTTTTCAGTGATATGGAAAAAGCACTCGAATACCTCGAATCGGCTCCCATTCCCACGGTTATCAAGGCTGACGGACTTGCTCTCGGTAAGGGTGTTATTATTGCATTCACCCTCGAGGAAGCAAAGGATGCGGTAAAATCAATGATGCTTGATAAGGCATTCGGCAAGAGCGGTGACAACATCGTTATTGAAGAATTCCTCCAAGGTCCCGAGGTTTCCGTGCTTGCATTCACGGACGGCAAAACAGTAAAGCCTATGGTTTCATCAATGGACCACAAGAGAATCGGTGACAATGATACCGGTCTTAACACGGGCGGTATGGGCACCATTGCTCCAAACCCCTATTACACAAAGGACGTTGCAGACAGATGTATGAAGGAAATTTTCCTTCCCACAATCAATGCAATGAACGATGAAGGCAGAACCTTCAAGGGCTGTCTTTACTTCGGTCTTATGATTACAAAGGACGGCCCCAAGGTTATTGAATATAACTGCCGTTTCGGCGATCCCGAAACTCAGGTTGTTCTTCCCCTTCTTGAAAGCGACCTTCTCACTGTAATGAAGGCTGTAACGGAAGAAAAGCTTGCTGAAACTGAGGTTAAATTCTCAGAAAAGAGCGCCTGCTGTGTAATTACTGCTTCAAAGGGCTATCCCACAGCCTACGAAAAGGGCTTCGAGATTACATTTACCGATGAAGCACTTGCGGCTACCTTTGTTGCAGGTGCAAAAGAGGAAAACGGAAAGCTTGTTACCTGGGGCGGCAGAGTTACGGGTACCACCGCAGTTGCAGATACGCTTGCTTCTGCAATAAAGGAAGCCTACCGTCTTTCCGACGGTGTTAAGTTTGAAGGTGCTTACAGAAGATCCGACATCGGACAGAGAGCCCTTCAGGCTAAATGATAATGGAGGAAATTATTTATGGTTTATCGTATATTTGTAGAAAAGAAGACGGGGCTTGATAACGAAGCCAAGGGACTTCTTAATGAAGCAAAAAATCTTCTCGGCATTGAAGGCTTAGAGGATATCCGTCTTTTCAACCGCTACGATGCAGAAAACATTACGGAAGAATTATTCGGCTATGCCGTAAAGACTGTTTTCTCTGAGCCTCAGCTTGATAACGTATCTGACAGTGTAGAGCTTCCCGACGCATACGTTTTTGCTGTTGAAGCACTTCCCGGTCAGTTTGATCAGAGAGCAGACTCTGCAGCTCAGTGTATTCAGATTATCTCTCAGGGCGAGCGTCCCCTTATCCGTACAGCAAAGGTTTACGCTCTCTACGGTTCTCTTTCCGAGGCGGATATTGCCGCATTCAAGCATCACGTAATCAATGCAGTTGAAAGCCGTGAAGCAGCTCTCGAAAAGCCCGAAACGCTTGCCGCTGTTTATGCCGCTCCCGAAAAGGTTGCTACTATTGAAAGCTTTATTTCAATGGACGAAAAGGCCCTCTCAGAGCTTCTTGACGAAAAGGGTCTTGCTATGGACCTTGACGACCTCAAGTTCCTTCAGGCTTATTTCAGAGATACAGAGCACAGAGACCCCACAATAACAGAAATCCGTGTTGTTGACACATACTGGTCCGACCATTGCCGTCACACAACATTCTCAACTCATATTGACAATGTTCGCATTGACGATCCTGCTGTACAGGCAGCGTACGAGCGTTATCTTGCCGCAAGAGTAGAGGTTTACGGCGAAGAAAAAGCCGCTAAGCGTCCTCAGACTCTTATGGACATCGCAACAATCGGTACAAAGACACTTAAAAAGCGCGGTCTTCTTCCCGAGCTTGACGAAAGCGAAGAAATCAATGCCTGCTCAATTCACGTAACCGCTACGGTTAACGGTGAAGACCAGGACTGGCTTCTTATGTTCAAGAACGAAACTCACAACCATCCTACTGAAATCGAGCCCTTCGGCGGTGCCGCAACCTGTATCGGCGGTTGTATCCGTGACCCCCTTTCAGGACGTGCTTACGTTCATCAGGCTATGCGTGTAACGGGAGCCGGCGACCCCAGAAAGACTATTGCAGAAACCTTACCCGGTAAGCTTCCTCAGAGAAAAATCTGTCAGACAGCTGCCGCAGGCTACTCATCCTACGGTAACCAGATAGGTCTTGCAACGGGTCACGTTGCAGAAATGTATCACGACGGCTTCGTTGCAAAGCGTATGGAATGCGGTGCCGTTGTTGCCGCAGCTCCCGCTTATAACGTACGCCGTGAAAGACCCGCACCCGGTGACGTTATCGTACTTCTCGGCGGACGTACGGGACGTGACGGTATCGGCGGTGCTACAGGCTCATCAAAGAGCCACAATATGAAG
>JAZOWG010000211.1:0-5360 GCA_045659105.1 Acutalibacteraceae bacterium | reverse complement strand
CAGTCGTGAATTATCTGGTCGTATGCTCTTTGAAGGAAGGAGGAATACACCGCAAAAACGGGAAGCATTCCGCCGCTTGAAAGTCCTGCGGCAAAGGTTACGGCGTGCTGCTCTGCAATACCCACGTCAAAGAATCTGTCGGGATATTTCTCCTTGAATTCCTCAAGTCCGCAGCCGAGGCTCATAGCCGCCGTTATGGCGCAGATTCTGTCGTCCTTCTCTGCGGCACTCACCATAAATTTCCCGAAGGCATCGGAAAAGCTCGGCTCCGAGAAAACGGGCTCGCCCGAGTCAAGATTGAATGCGGAAATACCGTGAAAGGCATCGGGTGCCCTTTCGGCAAACTCATAGCCCTTTCCCTTACGGGTATTGATGTGAAGAACAACGGGATATTCGGCTTCCTTTGCACCCTCTAAAGCTGAAATCAGCTGAGAAATATTGTGTCCGTCAACGGGCCCCATATAACGGAAGCCAAGATCCTCAAACATAGTTGAGTTGTATACGATATTCTTTATAAACGTTTTTGTGTTATATATTCCCTTGATAAGGGGCTTGCCCACAACGGGAATCAGATTGAGCGCCTTTTCAGTCTGAGATTTGAAGCGCACGTAACGGGGCGTTGCCCTCATCTGTGCAAAATAACGGGCAAGTGAGCCGACATTGGGGGAAATAGACATTTCATTGTCATTGAGTACAACAATAAGCCTTGTACCCGTGCCTGCTCTGCCTGCGTTGTTAAGGGCTTCGTAAACCATACCGCCCGTAAACGCACCGTCACCCACAACAGCCACCACAAAATTCTTGTTGCCCTCTATTTTATTTGCGGCGGCAATTCCGTAAGCGGCAGAAAGCGCCACACTGGAATGACCGCCCGACATAACGTCGTGCTCGCTTTCGTTTCTTCTTGTGAAGCCTGAAATTCCTCCGGGCTTTCTTAATGTATCAAATTTTGCGCCTCTGCCCGTAAAAAGCTTATGGGTATAGCACTGATGGGAAACGTCCCATACGATTTTGTCCTCGGGTGAGGAAAAAACTCTGTGAAGCGCAATTGTAAGCTCCACAACTCCGAGATTTGAAGCAAGATGTCCGCCGTTTTTAGATACGGTGGAAATAAGCTCACGTCTTACCTCTTCGGCTAAAACGTCAAGCTCACTTTCGTCTATTTTTTTCACATCCTCGGGGCAGTTTATATAAGGTAAATACTTTCCTTCCACTGCTTATCACCCTGCATCCGTCAGTTTTTTCTGTAGAGAAGACCTTCTGCAATAAGTCTTATTTCATCAGCCGCTTCACCGAAGTGGTTAAGAGCGGCAAGAGAATTTTTGGTATGGATTGCGGCAAGCTCCTTTGCCTTTTCAACACCGAAAAGAGAGACGTAGGTTACCTTGCCGTTTTTCTCGTCGCTTGAATCGTTTTCGTCCTCAGCCTCAAGCACATCGTCGGTAATCTGGAATGCAAGGCCCAGCTCTCTTGCAAAATCCCTTGCATAGGAAATTTCACCGTCATCGGCACCTGCGGCAATAAGTCCTAAGGCACAGGCACATTCAATAAGCGCCGCCGTCTTAAGGGTATCCATTTCCACAAGCACGGGAAGATTTGCAGGTGTGTTTTCATATTTGAGGTCAATATACTGACCGCCTATCATACCCTTCATACCGGCAAGGGTTGAGAGCTCCTTCACGGCTCTTACGCACTGATCTGCACTTACATCACCCGACGCAACGGCATCGGAAAGAAGATAAAATGCGTGGGTAAGCAGTGCATCTCCTGCAAGAAGGGCATTTGCCTCACCGAATTTTATATGCGAGGAGGGCTTCCCTCTTCTCATATCGTCGTTATCCATACAGGGAAGGTCGTCGTGCACAAGAGAATAGGTATGGATAAATTCAACTGCCAATGCAAATTTTACCGCCTTTTCGGGATCCCCGCCTGCTGCCTTGCAGAACTCAAGGCAAAGCAGAGGGCGCACTCTCTTTCCGCCGCTTTCAAGGGAATACATAAGCATTTCGTTCATATGCTTTGTTTCCTCGGAAAGCTCAGGCAGGCAGCTTTTTACCGCATTTTCAATCATTTCAATATATTGTGTCGTATTACTCATAATCATTCCTCACTTACATCGTCAAGAGAGATTATTTTCTGCTCAGCGTTTTTAAGCTCGTCGTTGCAGAATTTTGCTAATTTTGCACCCTCTTCAAAAAGCTTTACGGACTCATCAAGGGTCAGTCCGCCGTTTTCGAGAAGCTTCACAATTTCCTGCAGTCTCTTTATGGCTGTTTCATAGGTTCGTTTACTCATTTTTTCCCTTCCTTTCGGTGGAGAGCACCTGACAGTCCACGGTGCCGTCTGACATAGACACCTGAAGACGGTCGTCCTTGCGAATCTTTTCAACACTTTCGACTATCTCACCGCCGAGACTTACAAGAGAGTAGCCTCTGAGAAGTACGCTTAAGGGATTAAGGCTTTCAAGTGCTGAAAAGGTTTTTGCAAAGGAATTTTTTTCTTTATAAAGTATTTTCTCTGCGGCAGAACGCAGTCTCAGAGAATATTTTTCGATATTTTCGTATTCCGCACGGAAGAATTTTCCGGGGTCACTAAAGTTTCTTGCTTCAAGAATCAGGGAAAGCCTTCTTTTTTCTGCGGAAATTATATTATTTATTCCCGTATACAGTCTGTCAGTAAGAGACGCCGTATTCATAGAAAGACTCATAATATCGGGGACGGCAAGCTCTGCCGCCGCAGAGGGCGTGGGCGCTCTCATATCACTTACAAAGTCACAGATTGTAAAATCCGTCTCGTGGCCGACAGCCGAAATAACAGGAATAGGACAATTATATATTTCACGGGCAAGCAGCTCGTCATTAAAGCACCATAAATCCTCTGCACTTCCGCCGCCTCTGCCGATAATAATAACGTCGGCACAGTTTTTTCGGGAAAATTCCCTTAATGCGCTTATCATTTCAGAAGGAGCCGAAGCGCCCTGCACGGAAACGCCCTTAAAAATAACCTGAGCTAACGGAAAGCGTCTTCCGAGGACATTGAAAATATCCTGCACCGCAGCACCCGTCGGGGACGTAATAACACCGACCCTTTTCGGAAACGACGGAATAGGCTTTTTGTGCTCCTCATCAAAAAGACCTTCGGCACCGAGCTTCTTTTTAAGCTGCTCAAAGGCAACGGCAAGAGCGCCTGCTCCGTCGGGAATCATCTCATCGGCATAAAGCTGATAAACACCGTCACGCTCAAAAACCGTGATTCTGCCGTTTACTATGACCTTCATTCCGTTTTCGGGAACAAAGCGAAGACGGGCAGCCTGACGGCTGAACATTACCGCCTTGATTGAGGCACTTTCGTCCTTCAGAGAAAAATATATATGCCCCGATTTATAGTGATTTGATAAATTGGAAATCTCTCCCGACACAAATACGGACTGAAGCCCAATATCCGAATCGAACAGGGATTTTACGTATCGGTTTATGTGTGAAACCGAAAAAACAGGTACATTCATCATAACATTTATAAGGAAGCGAGGACAGACAGTCCTGCGGCATTATCGGATGAAAAGCCCGGCGCGGCAAAAACTGCACCGAATTCCTCTGAAAACCTCTTTCTTATAAGGGTGTTTGACATAACTCCGCCCGAGTAGACAAGAGGAAGACCGGGATATTTCTCCGTAAGATTTTTTGTCATTTCATAAAGCACCTGCGAAATGTAATCGATGCAGAATTTTGCAATATCGGCATCGCTTTCACCGTCACGCTTCATTTTTTCACATTTATTCTGAAGACCCGATAAGGAGCAGTTTCCGTCTCTCATAAAGGGCTTTATTTTATAGGTTCTGTCACTTTCAAGGCTTAATTTATCAAGCAGCATCCCCGAAGGAAAAGGAAGTCCTAAAAGGTTTCCCGTTCTGTCAATAGCCTGTCCTGCCTTGAGGTCAAGGGATGAGGCTATCATTTCAACGGAAAAAACTTTTTCCTTGCAGGGGGTAACCTTCACGGCCTCAGTAGTGCCGCCCGACACGTGAAAGGCAATAAATTCACGGTTAATAAGATCTAAGGCATCTGCCGAATAAAGAGCCGCCGCAATATGACCTGCCTGATGGGAAAAGTATTTTATTTCCGCACCCGTAACGTCTGCAATCATACGCGCCGCGCCCTTGCCAGCCATAAAGCAGGGCATATAAGAGCCCTTTTCATCACGGGGAGAAACAGACACCGCAACGGCATCAATTTTACGGGAAAGATTCTTTGTAACCTCGTCTATCATATCGGGAAGATTAACGGTGTGCTGAAAAACGGCGTCACTCTGTCTGAGCCCCAGCTCCCCTTCCTTTACGGTAAGAAGACGTCTTGACTGAATTAAGTCTCCCGTTTCCGTATCGTATAAGGCGGCAGAAGTGGTATAGTTACTTGTATCTATTCCGAGACAAAGCATCAGTTATTTTTACCTCTGATTACAGAGCCGAGCACACCGTTTATAAAGGGCACGTCCTTTTCGCCTGCATATTTCTTTGCAAGCTCAACAGCTTCATTTGCGCTTACCTTATCGGGAACATTGTCGAAATACATAATTTCAGCTACGGCAAGCCTTAAAAGTGCAAGAGCAACTCTGGGGATTCTTGAGATTGTCCAGCCCTTGAGATATGACTTGATTTTTTCGTCAATTGCCTCTTCGTTTTCAATAACTGAGACTGTCAGCTTTTCTGCAAACTTATCGAGAGTGAAAAGCTCACTTTCCTCAGCAAAAGCCTTCATATCTTCAACTGAAAGCTCGGGATTGAATATCTTTTCAAAAACAAGTATAAATGCCTGTTCTCTGGCTTCGCTTCTTGTCATAATAAACCTCCGCAAATATACATTTAATCTATATTAATATAACACACGCAAAATAAATATACAACATTTTTTTGCATATTCATATGAATATACATATTTTTATACAGGATTTTATACAGATTATTCACTTAATATTCTTGATTTTATCATTTTTCGGGAGTATTATATAATCAGATATTTTGTCGGAAGGGTGAATATCATGAACAGAGCAGAGCTTGTTTTTAAGGCAATTGACGTATTGGCTGAAAAGCCTCAGAATGCAGTAAGATATCCCCGCATTGTAAGAGTACAGAATATTGCGTATCACACTGCATCCGAAGAGTATAACGTTGCCGATTTGTATTTCAGAAGAGACATTTTTGACGACGGCAAAAAGCATCCCATTCTCCTCTACGTCCACGGAGGCGGCTTCATAAAGGGGGATAAGGATTACAGAATAACAAACTCCGAATTCTATGCACATCACGGTTATTTCGTTTTCAATATCGACTACCGTATGCCTCCCGAGGTTGAGCTTGAGGAAAA
>JAZOWG010000210.1:0-6566 GCA_045659105.1 Acutalibacteraceae bacterium | reverse complement strand
TACGGCTCAGGGACTTATCCCCGAGCCGTTTTTATATTTGCCGAAAGTAAAATTATTCTTCTATAAATCCGTAGTATCTTCCCATCCAGTAGTTAAGAAGCCATTCCGAGGGCTCGACGTATCTCGTATCATATCCGCCCTTTAAGCAGAATGCTTCATATGAAAGACATCCGAGGACTCTTTCGTCTGCCGGGAATGCCCATCTCGCCTGAGGTCCGTCACCGTATTCCTCGGGGCCGTGGTTTATCTCAACGTCAGGACGGATTGTGTGGTCTGTCTTATAGTCCATAAGGTCAAGTGAATAATCCTCAAGGGTCTCAATACACTCTTCAATATTGGTGTGTCCGCCCGTATAAAGTGAAAGCGTGAAAGCAAAAAGAGGATAATGCTCAATCTTTTCATAGTTATAATGACGTCTGAGAGCCAAAAGAAGGTATCTTCTCATATCGGGATTCTTCTCATACTCGAGTAAGGGCATAATTGAAAGAATACCTAAAAGGTCATCAATGTGGTTTGCCCAGCTGTCATATCTCTTGTACATAAGAAGATTCATTCCGTAATGATATTTCTTTATCAGCTCATCTGCGATATCACCGTATTTTTTGTCGCCCGTAAGGTGCTCTGTAATTCTCATAAAGGCAACAAGCTCAAGGGAGTTTATGCCCTTCTCCCAGCACCACATTTCCTCGTCATTGAGCTCCCCCGGGCCGAAATGTGCCCAGGTTGTGGGAAGACCGTCAACGTCGCAGAGTGTATAGCCGTTTTCAATCAGATGGTCTGTTACTCTCTTGATAGATTCGGCAATTTCAGCCTTTTCTTCATCACTCCCAAGCATATCGCTGTAGTATGCCGCTGCAAAATAGTGTCCTACAAGCTCGTCGGAGGAGGTTTCACCCTTCCATTCCAGCTCACCGATTTCATCAGTTACTCTGTGCCACTCGTGATGGCCGTCACCGAAGCGGTGTTCACCGGGTCTGCGGTATGCACGTGCGGGGAAACCGCTGATTCCCGTGAGATTCTGTAATTTAAGCAGAGCCTTCATAGTCTTGCCTGCCTGAAGCTTAGCCGCCTCATCACCCGTCACCTTATACTTGAAGCAAAGGGCACCGAGATATAATGCAGACCATAAGCCGTCGTTATCGGAAATTTCATTCGTAGCCTCACAAAGCGGCACCGATATATCCGATACCTGTGCACCTGCGTGATAGTTTTCACGGGTGAAATACTTCATCTGGCTGTCGTAATACTCAGCCTTTTCTGAAAGTGACATTTCCTTTAATTCTATACGTGAAAGACCCTTATCCGTTGCAACCCAGTATTCCGTGTTGTCACTCTTCACGGCAACGTCAAGCGCTTTTTCTGAGGCTAAGTATCTGCCCTTGCCTAAAAATCTTGTCTTCCAGCCGTTTACAACATAAAGACCGATTTCAGTTGCGATATAGAAGGTATCATCCGTTCCGAAAACAATTCTGTTGACAGGACACTTAGGGAAGAAATCAAAGTCATCGGGAGTGAGCCACTCGCTCTTTCCGTCATAAAGGTAAACACCCTCGTCAGTACCTACCCATACATTGCCGAGAGAATCACCGGTAAGGGTTCGGATACCCGTGGGAGCCTTGCACATAGAGGGCATAAGAGTGCTCCATCTGGGACGCTTGCCGTGAAGTACTAAAAGTGCCTTGGGGCAGGCGGCAAACACCTCTCTGTCACCGAAAGCGGTCATACAGTGAGTGCTTTCAAAATCAAAGCTCTGAAATCTTACGAATTCTGCACCCGAAAGTCTGTAACAGGTTGACTTAGTTGCAAGCCATATATCACCGTTACCGTCGGAATCAATATCAACCACATTATCGGTAAAGCTCTGCCTTTTAATAACGTTAAAATCCCTAACGGTATATACAGCCTCGGTTGTACCTGCAAATAAAACTTCATTATGCGTAAAAAGTGCGGTAACCTCTTCCGTAATACCTTCAATAACGTTAAATTCTCCGTCCTTAAAATATGCAAGCCCCTTATCGGTACCTGCAAAAAGCACGTCGTCCGAGAAGCACAGTCTTGTAACATTATCGGAAGGAAGACCCTTTCCAACCGTAAAAAGCGTTCTCATTTTCTGGGGAGTTTTCTTTGTCTTGATTGAATAATGCTTCATATTCTCTTCTCCTTTTACAAAAAAGCACCGTCCGAATGAAATTCACACGGACAGGTGCATTTTCAATTTATTTGCCGAGGAACTGGGGAAGGAATTCTCTGTGAGCGTCCTTCATTTCCTCATAACAGTCTCTTGACTTCTTAAAGTCACCGATAAGAGGATGCACCATCATAGCATTGTAAGCGGCACGGTCGTCACCGTTCATACCTGCTTCAACCGTGTACTTTTCATATGTCTTTACAACCTGCATAAGTCCTTCAATGTGACGGTTCCAGGTGGGCTTTACGGGAACGGGCTTAGCACCGTCTGCACCGATTCTTGCAGCAACCTCAACTACGTCATTATCGTGCATAAAGGGAAGAGTGCCGTTATTGAGAACGTTTACAACGTGAACGTCATTCTTGTCATTGGCAATTGAATCAATAAGTGAGCATGCTGCGAGAGAATACTTATGACCGCCGCGCTTATCAAGAAGTGCGGGCTTTATGCAAAGCTCCTCATCCTGATACATCTTAAGAAGCTGTTCTTCAATGTCCATGCAAACCTGAGCACGGCTCTTCTTGTCCTCTTTGAGATGCTTTATCTTATCCTCACGGTTGTAGTAATACTGAAGATAGGATGAAGGCCAGCCGCCGCAGGCACGAAGGCAGTCGGGGTCAAAGCCGTCATCAACGATGTTAGCCATAACCTTGGGAGCAAAGCCCTCGTCAAAGAGCTTATAAAGCACATCCTCACCGTCCTTGATAACGGAGGTAATCCAGCTTAAATGGTTAAGTCCGAGATAAGTAACATCTGCGTCCATTCCTACTGCTTCCTTAACGTCGTCAATCATATCAATGGGAACATTGCAAAGACCGATGCACTTAACCTTTGTGTTATTAAGAACGAAGTCCGTGATGATACCCGAGGGATTTGTGAAGTTTATAAGCCAAGCATCGGGACAGAGCTCCTCAATCTTCTTACAGATATTACCGATTACGGGAATTGTACGAAGAGCCTTGAAGAAGCCGCCGATACCCGTTGTTTCCTGACCGATAAGACCGTACTTTACGGGGATGGATTCGTCAAGATAACGGCAAGGAAGCTTACCTACACGAATCTGAGTAACAACAAAGTCTGCTCCGGGAAGAGCCTCATCAAGACTGTCTGTCATAACAACCTCTGTATCCATTCCTGCAGCCTTAATCATTCTTTCGCAAAGAGAGCCGACAATGTTTCTCTTTCTGTCGTCAATATCCATAAGAACAAGACGCTTTAATTTAAGAGAATCCTGTCTCTGTAAAAAGCCGTCCACAAGCTCGGGGCAATAGGTACTGCCCGAACCGATTACGGTTACGTTAATTTCTTTCATAACAAAAACCTCCTGTATCAGTCCTCAAGCATCCAGTTGATGCAACCCATTACGGGAGCCACCTGAAGCTTTATAAATTCAAGATTCTTACCGCTGATTTCTTCTGTTCTCTTAATAAGCTTATTCACATATACGTCGGAGGGAAGCTTGCAGTGCATTGAGCCCGAAAGCACAACCTGTATTTTTTCGCCCTCGAATACCTGATTTCTTATATGTGCGCAGATAAACTGTGCGCCTCTTTCAGCCATTTCGTCGGCAATTTCCAGTGCTGCAGCATCACCGTTATTAAGTGCATCAAAGAATATATCAAGCATATCTCTTACGATGTCGTCGCCTTCCTCCTCCATGGGAGCTATAAGAGAAAGAACTCCGTCACGGTCCTTTGTTATACCGAACTTCTCAACAATTTTGTCAGTCATTTCGGTTTCCTTGATTTTGAGGCAAACATCATCGTAAAGCTTAGCGTAGGTCTGACGTGCAATCCAATGTCCGCCGCCAACGTCTCCTGAAAGAACGCCGAAGCCGCCGACCTGTAAAAGCTTACCGTCTGAGCCTACGGAGTTACAGCAAGTACCCGTACCGCAGTTGTAGCCGATACCGGCCTTGCCCGTAAGTCCTGCCTTAACAACAATGAAGCCGTCATTATAAATTGAGAAGGGCACGTTGAGACCGAGCTTTTTAAGCTCCTCGGTCATTTCGTCGCACTGGTACTGATGGTCAATACCGGCAAGTGCCATAAGAATGTGTGTAATATCGGAAAGCTGAAGATTATTCTCCTGAAGAAGGCTGTTTATGCCGCCCATAATAATTCCTGCAGCCTCAGGGATAGCACCCTCAAGGTTTTCGTGGTTACTGCCCGCAGTCTTTACGGAAGAGAGCATTTCCTTCTTTTCATTAAAGAGAGCGTACTGAGTTTTTGTACCGCCGCCGTCAACACCAATATAAAAGCTCATTTATTTATCCTCCTCATCGGTAAAGAAGTCCTCACATACCTCTTCAAGGCAGTAAACACCTCTTCTGTAATCCTCACGGTCAATCCACATCCCGTTTGTGAAATCGGGAACTGCAACGGGAAGACCGCCCATTGCAACGCTCTGCTCGGAAAGGCAGGTAATTGCCATCCATGCAGCCGTATCATAAACGTCAATGGGAGGCTGAGAGCCTACCTGACAGGCATCAACGAATGCGGAAAGAACAAGATAGTCCATACCGCCGTGGCCTGCCTTAACGCCTGCCTTTTCGTACTGTGCCCAGAGAGGATGGTCATACTTTTCTCTGATTGTTTCAAACTTTGTCCAGTCGTGTGTTGTTTCCGTAACACCGTCACATGCAATTGCAGCTGCATCGTCAATATCCGAGAAGATACCCTTTGTGCCCTGGACAAGATAATTTCTTGTATAGGGTCTGGGGAGACAGCAGTCGTGTGTAAGAGTGATTGTCTCACCGTGTGCACACTTGATAATGGTTGTTACAACGTCACCGCAGGCAAAGTCATAGCCGTAAAGGTCGTAATCCTCACCCTTGTTGTCCTTAATCCACTGATTGAGTCCTCTTGACTTACTGGACATTGAAACAAGAGAAAGGAAGCGGTTTCCGCGGTTGATACCGAGCACCTTGGAGATGGGGCCTAACTGATGGGTGGGATATAATTCACCGTTTCTGTTCTGGAAATTGAAAAGTCTGCCGTGACGGTTTTCTCTTCCGAGGGTGATTTCGTCACGAAGGTCGTGTCTGTAGCCGCCCTCACAGTGAATAATTTCACCGAAAAGGCCCTTCTTGACCATATTGAAAATAGCCATTTCGTTTCTGTCATAACAGCAGTTTTCAAGAAGCATACAGAACTTACCGGTTCTCTCGCTTGTTCTTACAAGCTCCCAGCACTCTTCAATTGAAGCGGCACCGCCAACCTCCATTGCAACGTTAAGACCGTGATTCATACCTGCAATTGCAATTTTTGAATGTGTGATCCAGGTGGTGAAAACAACGAGAGCATCAAGCTCCTCCTTCTCGAGCATTTCCTCATAGTCGAGATAGGAGTTTACGTTATATCCGTCATAATTTTCGGAATTCTTTACGATTTCTATACCGTGTGCTGCTCTGTCCTCATACTTATCGCAGACACAGGGACATACGACACCGGGTACTGCAAGAAGAAGCTCAAGCATACCTGAGCCTCTGCCGCTGATACCGACGGCACCGATTCGGACTTTTTTTACTTCGCTCATAATAATAACCTTCCTTTTAAAGCATTATATAGCCACATTCTACCACAAAGAAAATACAATTTCCATACTTAATTTATATTTTTATTGAAATTTATTCACAATTTTGTTAAAATCACTATAAGAAAGCGAGGCTGACATTATGAGATACTATATCAATGCAAAAATAATTACTCCCGATGAAATAATTGAAGGCAAGGCTGTTGCCTGCGAAAACGGAAAAATAGTTGATATAACCGACGTTATTCCCAAAACTGCAGATGCAGAAATTATTGACTGTGAGGGCAAATACCTCTCTCCCGGCTTTGCAGATATACACGTCCACGGCGGCGGCGGATATTCCGCAATGGGAAGCCCTGAGGATATTGTGAAGATGTGCACGGCACACGCCCTTCGCGGTACAACCTCAATCCTCCCCACTACCCTTGCCGCTCCCATTGAGCAGCTTAAAAAGTGCATTAAAAATATCGAAAAGGCAATGGAAATCTGTGAGGACTCAAACATTCTCGGTGTACACCTTGAGGGTCCCTTTATATCTATGAAAATGAAGGGAGCACAGAGCCCCGAAAATATCCTTGTTCCTACAAGAGAAAGCGTCTCCGAGCTTCTAGACAGCTCAAGTATCATTAAAATCATCGGTGCCGCACCCGAAATCGAAAACGGCTTTATCGTAGGCGAAGAGGCAAAAAAGAGAGGCATTGTAGCCTCCGTTGCCCACTCAGACGGTGATTACAGCAATACCGAGGAAGCGCTTTCACACGGCTACTCCGACGTAACCCATATTTATTCCGCCTGCTCCGGTATGAGAAAAATCGGCATTTTCCGCCACGCAGGAGTTGTTGAA
>JAZOWG010000209.1:0-11022 GCA_045659105.1 Acutalibacteraceae bacterium | reverse complement strand
TAAGCCTGCAGGTATGCCGTATCGTTTTCTGTAGCGGTAAAACAGATGAGGAAGACCGTATCTTTTTGTTACGGTAAGCGTCATTCCGCTATTTTTTGCCGCCTCATTAATTTTTTCGATTTCCGAAAAACGGCACGCACCCGAAATTTCATTCCCCGTTCTTTTAAGATTAAATATCAATGCTTTACTTTTTGAGCAGTATTCTATAAACTCATCCGCAAAGCCGCCCGAGACATAAAAATGCATCAGCCCGAAAATAAAATCTGAAAAGCCTGTTGTATTCAAGACATTCACCTCTCAGTAAAAGTAATCGAAGATATTTCACCCGAAACGTTAATTTCCGAATCGGAGAATTTCAACATAAAAAGGTTAAAGCCTTTAATTTCGGTAATATATTTTTCCGACAGTACAAGAACAGCTTCCTCATCATAGCTGCTTATATCAGTTATGCCGCAGATTCTCAGATTACCCTCCGAATTTACCTCAAGCAAATAGCTTCTGTCTGTATCAATCTGTAATTTTTTGCCTGTTTTATATAACACTGACTTCATTTTATCGTAAAACGGTAGCTTCATTTTATCATCTCCGATAAATTTTATGAGAACAGGAATTTTTATAGTACTCAGCTTCATAAAATTTACTATGAAAATTTCAATATCAGACACACAAAAACAGAATATAGCAACAACTGCTGCCGTTATACTCTTGATATTAACGGTGATTTTTTCCGATAATGTGCACCTATCCGTAACTCAAAGCATCAGAAACTGCATAAACTTAATCATACCTTGTATATTTCCCGTTAACGTAATATCTTTTTTTATAATTGAGACAGGTTTACCCGTAAAGATGAAACACATTGCAACCCGATTGCTGATACCTTTGTTCGGTCTTTCCGGCAACTGCCTCGAGGGGATATTGCTCGGTCTTACGGGCGGATACAATAGCGCTGTGAAATGTGCAGTAAAGATGAAGCAGGAAAACACGTCAAGTGATGAGCAGACAAAAAGAATTGCATTGCTGTTTACAAATCCCGGAATTTCTTTTACCGTTCTGCTTACCGGTGCTTCACTTTCAGGCTCCCTTGCAATCGGAATGAGAATATATGCTGAAACGGTATTTTATAATCTTTTAATTGCATATATATACAACAGAATTTATAAGCTTTCAGCCGAAGAAATTATTTTTCGCAGAAAAACTGATATTACGGAAGCTTTCATCTCATCGGTTGATGCTTCTTCAAGGGTTATTATATCAATATCCTTCAATATCGTGATATTTTCTTGCTTTATAAGTCTCATTGAAAATATATTTCCGAATATTTCGTTGCAGCTGAAGCTGATAAGTGAGGTAAGCTCTGCAGTACTTTATTCAGCCTCAGCGTTTCCATTATGCGTTACGGCAGGTGTTCTTACATTCGGCGGATTGTGTATATTTATACAGAATCTCAAGGACCTGAGAATACTGAAGATTAAGCCTGCGTCATTTTTAGCTGTCAGAATAATTCATGCTGTTTTTGTTTCGGCAACAGAATACGTCTTTTCATTGCTGTTCCCCGAAAGTGTAGCTGCAGCCACATATTTTCCAGTTAAAATTACGGCATCAGGCAATATAACAGGTAGTCTTTCTCTTATTTTTCTGTGCCTGGTGTTTTTATATTCGGTAAAAAATATCAAAAGAGACAGCCGGACGACAAAGAAAGTGTTTTAATTACAAAAACAGAACTTGCCCAAATGAGAAATATATGATATGATAACTGTATCAAATTTCGAAAGAGTGAAAAAATTGAGCAAGAAGATTATTGATACGGATGTCCCCAGATGCGAATACTGTCTTATAGGAAAGCTTTCCGCTGACGGAGAGACGGTTCTTTGCACAAAAAAAGGTGTAATGGATAAGGATTCAAGCTGCAAGAAGTTCAAGTATGACCCTCTTAAGAGAATTCCCAAGGCAGAGGCTCCTTTTTTACCTGAGTTTTCACCTGAAGATTTTTCACTGTAAACGTACAGAGGCTAAGTTATGTATAAAAAATTCAATCTCGGAATAGGATTAGATAAAAACGGAAGAATTGCCGAAAATCTTACAGAGCTTTCGGGAAACACTCCTATGGTAAAGGTTTCCGGTTTTTCAAAATTGCACGGAATTAACGCTGAAATTGTGGCAAAGCTTGAGTATTTCAATCCCCTCGGCAGTTCTAAGGACAGAGTAGGTATTGCTCTTATTGAGGATGCTGAAAAAAGAGGAATAATTTCTGAGGGAGCCGTAATTATTGAACCCACAAGCGGCAATACCGGTGTCGGTCTTGCTCTTGCCTGCGCTGTTAAGGGCTACAGACTCATTCTTACAATGCCTGAAAATATGAGCAAGGAAAGAGTGCTTCTGTTAAAAGCACTCGGTGCTGACATTGTTCTGACTGCTGCTGATAAGGGGATGTCGGGAGCAATAGAAAAAGCACAAAAAATCAAGGAAGAGACCGAGAATTCCTATATTCCCGACCAATTCAACAATCCCGCCAATGCAGATATTCACAGAAAGACAACGGGACCCGAAATTCTCAGGGATACCTACGGAAAAATTGATTATTTTGTTGCAGGTGTCGGTACGGGCGGTACAATTACCGGTGTCGGTGAGGTGCTAAAGGCCTTCAATCCTGCTATAAAGATTATTGCTGTTGAGCCGTCGGGCTCCCCCGTTCTTTCAGGCGGAGAGAAGGGCGCACACGGTCTTATGGGAATAGGTGCGGGATTTGTGCCGTCAATACTGAATACGGACATAATTGATGAGGTAATAACTGTTTCAGAGGAGGATGCATACCGTGCTTCCCGTGAGACGGCAAAGTCAGACGGACTTCTTGTGGGCATATCCTCAGGTGCCGTTCTTCACGCCGCAAAGGAGATTGCATTCAGAAACAATAATAAAAACGTGAGAATTGTAGTTCTGCTACCGGATTCCGGTGAAAGATACCTTTCCACAGAGCTTTTCAATGACTGATAAAAAAAGGATGTACAAAGTATGTACATCCTAATTTTTTTTGCAAGGGAGATATTTATGCGATTAATTAAAGGTGATACGGGTTCTTTAGTTGAGCTTTTACAGCTGGCACTTATAAGGTCAGGCTTTCTGTCAGGTGAGCCCGACGGAATATTCGGAGTTAAAACTGAGAATGCCCTCATAAGATTTCAGACGGCATATAATCTTTCTCCTGACGGTATTGCAGGTGAAAAAACATTTTCGGAGATAGAGAAATATATTACGGGATATTATATAAAAACTGTCTGCAAAGGTGAAACGCTGTGGTCAATTGCCGCACTTGCAGGCACCTCGCTTGATGCGATAATCACGGCAAATCCCGGAATTGACCCGGACAGAATTTTCCCTGGAGATAAAATTACCGTTCCGTTTATTTATCCCCTGGTACCCACAGAAATTTCTTATTCATCATATCTTGTCAAGCTGATATGCCGAGGTCTTGTGGCTCGTTATCCTTTTATAAAGCTCGAAAGTCCCGGAAAAAGTGTTATGGGAAGGGATTTATGGACTATGACCGCAGGAAACGGCAGGAAGAACTTGTTTATTAATGCATGCTTTCACGGGAATGAGTGGCTGAATATTCCTGTTGTACTGAAATTCTTCGAGGAATACTTGAAAGCCGTATCAAAAAAGAGACTTCTTTACGGAGAAAACGCAAGAGAATTATTTAATAATACACGTTTTCACCTGATGCCTCTTGTTAACCCCGACGGGCTTGACATTGTAACGGGCGCGCTTAAAGACGGTGAATACTACGAAAAAGCAAAAAGTATATCTTCTGACTTCACTGCCGTGCCCTTCCCTGACGGCTGGAAAGCAAATATTAACGGTGTTGACCTGAATCTGCAGTACCCTGCTGACTGGGAAAGAGCAAGAGAGATAAAATTCAGTCAAGGCTTTACGAAGCCATCCCCCATAGAATACGTGGGAACTGCTCCCCTTACCGAGCCTGAGGCGTTGACGGTTTATAATTACACTCGCAGAAATGATTTCAGGATAATTCTTGCATATCATTCACAGGGAAGTATTATTTATTGGAAATATCTTGATTTTCTACCGCCGGAGAGTCTTAGAATCGGAAATATTTTAAGTGAAGCCTCAGGTTATCCTCTTGAAATAACACCGCCCGATTCCTCATATGCCGGGTATAAGGATTGGTTTATAAAAGAATATAACCGTCCGGGCTATACAATTGAAACGGGAATGGGTGTTAATCCCCTGCCATTATCACAGATTGATAAAATATATGAAGAAAACAAATATCTTCTCATATCAGCCATAAGAGAGACAGCAACTCTCTGAAAGCGGAAATAGACAAAAAACCGGGTACCTTTGGTACCCGATTAATTTTATCTTTCAATATCTACTGACTTTCCTGTTTTTGCTGAAAGGTAGATAGCATCAAGAATACGCATAAGCTCTACACCGTCATCAGCCGTTGCAAGGCATTTGGCTTTGCCGTTTACGGCATCAGCAAAGTTCTTTACTTCCCTTCTGAAATCTCTTCCGAAGTCAAAATCATTCTGTCCGTGAGGAATAATATCAGCAAGCTCATTATTAACCTCCGTGTAAAGCTCAAAGGGAGAAAGGTTAAGGCCTGCCTTATCACCGAAGAAAATAATATCACCGCAGCCCTGCTTGGTATTGAGATTAAAGGATGCTTCAACCTGCAGAACCGCACCGTTATCAAAGCGGATCATTGCCGTTGCAAGGTCTTCTACTGTAAATACCGGCTCCTCGACCTGAGTTTCACTCTGCCACTCAGTTCCCTTGATGTGATTTCTCGCACCGATTTTATTAAAGGTCGCACCAAAAACCGTTACGGGTCTGGGACAGCCCATAATATAACGGGAAAGATCTATAACGTGAACACCAAGATCAATAAGAGGACCGCCGCCTGAAAGCTCTTTGTTACCGAACCATCCTCCCGGGAAGCCGCAACGGCGGAGGTATGATGCCTTTGCATAATATATATCACCGACGTAACCCTTTTTGATGTAGTCAATAGCGGCAGCTGCATCGTTACCGTGACGGCGCACAAAGCCTATCATAAGCAGCTTACCGTTTCTTTCGGCTGCTTCCTTCATTTTAAGCGCCTCTTCTGTATTCATTGCCATCGGCTTTTCACAGAGAACATTACAGCCGGCATTGAGAGCTGCAATTGTGCACTCTGCATGGGCATTATTCCACGTACAAACGCTTACTGCATCCAGCTGATGATTTTTAAGCATATCATAGCAGTTATCATAGCAATTGGGAATTCCGTATTTTTCCGCATAAGCCTTCGCCTTGGGGAAATTAATATCACAGCAGGCTACGAGCTCAACCTCGTCACCAAGCGCCTTATAGCCGTCTATATGGGCATTGGCAATACCGCCGTTACCGATAATACCTACCTTAAGAGCCATTATTATTCTCCTTTATCAATAAAGCTTATTGAGTATATCAGTCAGGAAAGCAACTGCATTTTTAATATCCTGAAAGCGTGTTGCACCTGCTTCTCTTTCAATTGTAAGGAAGCCGTCATAACCAACCTCTTTAAGAGCAGCAATATATTCGGGGAAAGGCACGCCGCCCTGACCGAGTGGCTTTTCATCATAGTCGTCATCGGAAAGCTTGATTCCGTCCTTCGCATGTGTATGGACGATGTAGTCTTTAAGAATATGTACGGCTTCAACGGGATCCTGACCTGCACACATAACAAAATTTGCAGGGTCAAGGTTTACCTTTGCACTCTTTGTGTCAGCCTTTTCGAGTATGCCTCTGAGCTTAATTGCCATTTCGGGGCCGGTTTCGGTTGCAAAAGAAACACCGATTTTATCACCGTATTTGCCGAGCCTTTCAATTGTGTTTACGATATTATAATATGCCTCGCAGTTTTCGTCCTCGGGAACTCTTCCTATATGAGTTGTAATTACCCTTGTATCAAGGTCAAGAGCAAGGTCCATCATCTTCATTGTTCTGAGTATTCCCTCCTCATTTGTGCCCTTTTCGTTAAAATGAAGACCGAAATCGGCACAGAGCGCGGAAAATACAAGTCCGTTATCCTTGACATACTTAAGAATGTCTGCTCTGTCTTCTTTAGAGAGATTTTCGGGAGCAAGCTCACCGCCTGTTACATAAGGCTGAAGTCCCTTAACACCCATATCACGGGCAAGAATTACAGCCTCCTTAAAGGGAACCTGAAAGGAATCAGGAATAACACCAATTTTCATCATAATAGTTTTCCTCCGTATAAATAATATTATAAGCTTCTGAGCATTTTAATTGCGGCAGGGGCCTCCGTTGCAAAGTCAATTACACCGGCTTCAATTGAGCATCTTTCGCAAGTGCCCATCCTTAATGCATCTATAAAGGATTTGTAATCGTATTCATCACATGATAAGGGATATACCCTGTTTTTGCCGTCACGTTCAGTAGGATTTGAGATGTGAGCGTGAATAATCGAATCCTTAATCATAAGAATGTCCTCAGCCGTATCACCGCACTGATCCATATGATAAAGGTCTGCAAGACAGCGAACGTTGTCACGATCGGCAAGAGCCGCAAGAAGTACACCCTCCTTAACGGTATTGATCATATTGGTTTCAGCCCTTCGCAGAGGCTCTGTTACGATGGTTATTCCGTATTTTGCGGCTTCGGGAGAAGCTTTTTCACGAAGAAAATAGCCCATCTGACGTACAGCCTTTTCGTAGGAGTAGCCTTCAGGTATGCTTCTGGCACCTGAGGAGCCGAAAACAACTACCTTTACCCCCATTCGGGCGCAGTTTTTCATTCCGCGGGCAACAAACTCTGTCACGGCATCATAATCAATGTTATCACCCGTTACAGGAAGAGAGCCCGGCAGGAAGCAATTGACGGCTTCTGAGAAAATATTGTATTTCTTTTCTCTTTCCGCCCATTCAGCAAGCTGTTCCTCCGTTGCATTCGCAAACATCTGAAAGCCGCATTCTATGTAATCGTAGCCGCTGTCAACAGCAATTTTTACATTTTCCTCATTATCAATTCCCGTGCAAACACCGAATTTCATAATCAATCCTCCGTTTTTCCGAATTTTTCGTCAAGATACTGCGAAAAAGCAAGAAGCAGACGGTCGTTTCTGCCGTTGCCGTCATTGGCTGAAAAGCCGTGCCAGGCGGCAGCAGCCTTGCGCTTCTGAGAAAAGGCTACACATTGTCCGTGTGCACCCGTTTTAAGAAATATATCCGTATCCCTGAATGCCGTGCAGGCGTAGTCGTTTTCCATAGCGGCATTTATGTAGTCTTCGGAAATTATCTCTTTTTCACCGAGACGCCCCGAATTAGCCCATAAAAAGCCAAGCCTTGCAGTATCGTCACTTCTGATATAAAGACCTCCGCCGCCGATTGTATGTCCCATAGGACAAAGAACCATTCCCCATTGCCTGAAGCCTAAGGGCTTTGCAATATTCTCACGTATAAACTCATAGGCAGTTTTACCTGAAGCCTTGGCGATAATTCTGCCTAAAAGATAATATGCCGCATCGGAATATTTGCGCTCGGTACCGGGCGGTGCTTCAATCGGAATCGAAAAGACATACCTTAGAAAATCATCACCGATAAGGGCAATATGGTCATCCTCGTCAACACCGTATGGTATGTGAAGCATACCCGTTTTATGCTGCAGCGCATTTTCAACGGTAACATTATACCATCCGCTATCAATATTATCACCAATTTCCTCTTTTGTAAAGAACTCTGTTACCTTATCGGAAAGTTTTAACTTCCCCTGCGAAACAAGAATACCTATAGCAGAGGATATAAAGAATTTTGTAACGGAGTGGCTGTTATTGGCGAAATTAGAGTTTTCGTTATGGAGATATTCACAGCCGTCTTCGGTAATTACGGCAATATCGTACATAGGGTCTTTTTCATTACAGAATGCACAAAAAAGAGCATTTGACATAAATATACCTTCTTCAAAAATTGCGTAAGCGGTATTCCGCCTACGCAAAAGCCTATCTTTTATCCGTATTTTTGAACAATCGTAATCCGGACAGACTTACTGACGGCTTTTCATATCAGATTTTCACCGCATCCTCAAGAGACTCCATCATTTCGAGGATTTCATCATTGACTGTCTGCTCCTTGGCAAGAAGGGCACGTCTTTCATTAAGGGCAATATACATCTGCTCCCTCTTCTCCCCTACAAGGTCATAGAAGAAGTAAGGAATGATATTGATTACCTTCGGGAAAAGACCGATTCCGACAAACAGGAAGAAAACCTTCTGATATATTGTTGAGCTACCCTGCGACCAGGGAAGCATTGGAATTGTGGGGTCGTAGCTGCACCACTTAAAAAGGAAAATCGTAAACGCCGCATTGAGAGGGGCGGTGACCTTTGTAACGAGGTCTGTAAGGATATTGATTGTGCCGTCAGGTCTTTCACCCGTTACATATTCCGTATAGTCGTTAATTTCACGGGAAACCTCAGATTCAAACACGTTGGCAGGGCCGTTATTGATGCCGTTAAGTCCGTGGAATACGGCATATATAACAACCATAATCCATTTACTGTTTTTGCCGAATTTCTTTATAACCGGAAGACCGAAACCGAGCATTCCCGCAGCAGCCAGCATATCCCAAAGACGAAGAATAATAAGGGCATTCTTATTATTGTCCTTGAATATCTTTCTGAATTTAGGAATCAGCGCAGCAGAAGGCATATCAAATGCATTATAAAGAGAATAAGCAAGGAAGGAGTTTATGGAGCCGCCAAAAATTTCCTGCTGAGTTACAACGTCCCAGGAATAACCGCCGTCACTCCACCAGGAGGTTACAAATCTTGTGGCAAAGTTTCTTAAAGCATACTTATTTTTAAGTATGTAGAACATAGTTTTTGTAATGGGGGCAGGCTTGGGCTGAAGTGCAATTCTTTCCTGACAGCCGATAGCCATACCGATGTTGCCGATTGCGCCTACGGCACAGGAGATTGTTGCAAGAGAAGCAAAAACAACGGACATGGGAAGATTTATAAAGCCCTTGTTGTTAAGCTCCATAAGGGGCGGGAAAATTGTGTAAACGCCCTGAGAGGCAGCCTCACCGATATAGGTCTGAAGAAGACCGACGGTGATTCTGTC
Organism: Acutalibacteraceae bacterium; assembly: GCA_045659105.1. Classification (GTDB taxonomy): domain Bacteria; phylum Bacillota; class Clostridia; order Oscillospirales; family Acutalibacteraceae; genus RUG806. The sequence continues at coordinate 1,895 of JAZOWG010000209.1, read as the reverse complement.
CTGAGGATTGGCTGTCTGCAGAGACAAGAGATTGCCTCTCGGAATATTATAAATCGTTGAGAAGGTTTCCTGAATGAAGAGCATCGTAAAAACGAATATGATCTTCTTCGGGTCATCACCTGCAGTATCTCCTAAGAACAAGGCACCCGAGTACAGCATAAAGGTGCTCAAAAAATACGGAATTGCTCCGAAAACAATATAAGGACGTGCTTTACCCCATCGGGTACGGGTTCTGTCGTAAATTGCACCCATAAGAGGGTTATTGAGCATATCGTAAATGCTTATAAGCGAGAGGATAACGGTTACATATACCATATCTATTTTAAGGACATTTACGAAATAGAGAGTTCTGTAAACGTCAACTCCCTTAAGAAGCTTCGTTGCAAACTCACCTATTGCGGGAAGAAACATCTCCTTGGGGGTAAGAACGTTCGTATGGAACATTTTTACGGCAAGGGAGCTGTATTTCATTTTTTGCTCATCGTGAAGAGAGGCAGCCGAATTGTTTTCAGCCGTAAACACACCCTGAACGATGTCTTTTACATTTTTATTATTGGCATTTTCACTCATTCAACCGTCACCTCACAAGTCGATCTGAAATATCCGTCATCGGAAAGAGCATAAACCACAACCGAGCCCTTCGAAACTGCCGTAACAACGCCGTTTTCATCAACGACAGCCACAGCCTCATTCTCAGAGTACCATTTAACAGTCTGAATTGTAGCCTTTTTGGGTGAAATCTTCGTGCTGAGTGTAAAGCTTTCGCCGACAGAAAGGTCAATGCTCTTCTTGCTCATTTTCATTGATTCAACAGGAACCTTAACCAATACACGACAGGTGTCGGAGTAGACCTTACCGAGATATTCGTACGTTGCGGTGATTACTGCCTCACCGGTTTTTGAGGTTGCTCCGATATAGCCGTCGGCATCAACCGTTGCAATGCTTTCATCGGAAGAGCCCCAGGTAACGGTCATTGCAAGAGGATCTTCACAGGTAAGGGTTGCAAGAAGATTATCAGTAGCCTTAGGCTCGATTTCAATAAGCTCCTTATTAAGCGTAAGAGAAGGCCACGTAAAGGAGTAATTCATATACTCATTCATGGAGAAGCTGACTGAGCTTGTACCGAGCCCGGCATATCTTCTGAGGAAGGTAACATCAGTCTTTACGTCAATTCCCTTCATAAATCTGAGATAAGAAATTTCATCGGTAAGTCTGTTTACCTTAAAATATATCTTAAACGAATTATATGAAATATCTCTTTTATCAATGTTTATCAATTTAAGATTGTCGAATGAAACACTTCTGTAAATAATGTTTATTAAGTCAGAGTTACCGTATGATACGAGAGAATTTATCTGCTCTTCAGTCCTTACGGGGAAATTGGCTTCAAACACCTCAGGGGCAGCTTCAATAATATCGGGACTGAATGAAAGCTCAATCTCATACTCGGGACGGTATTTTTTATAATACTCTCTTTCTGAGCCGCAGGGCTCACAGGATGAAAGCTGTTCTTCATTAGTAAGACCGCAGGAGGGACACTGATAATAAATGTAATTACAGCTGAATTCAGAGGGCTCAATGCCTTCGAGAACGGGAATTCGCAGAAGTGCGGAAATATCCTCACCGAAATTGACCGAGGTAATCTTACCCTCAGTATCTTCAACAGAAGAAATATAGTCCTCAAAGCCGTCCTTTGCGAATAGAAGCGTTGCCTTGAAGGTATCGGTGCCATCAGTTTCCAAAGAATCTGAATTTACAGAGAAATTATCATCAGCTGAAAGCCTCGGCTTTTCCTCAAGAGCCTTATTTATAACATAATCAAGATACTTTACGGCATCCTCTGCAGTTTCGGGGGCGGCAGAGATGCCTTCTTTTATTTCATTGGGCGGAAATGT
>JAZOWG010000208.1:0-9412 GCA_045659105.1 Acutalibacteraceae bacterium | reverse complement strand
CGACAGATTCTTTGACGTGGGTATTGCAGAGCAGCACGCCGTAACCTTTGCCGCAGGACTTTCAAGCGGCGGAATGCTTCCCGTTTTTGCGGTGTATTCCTCCTTCCTTCAAAGAGCATACGACCAGATAATTCACGACTGTGCAATGCAGGGCTTGAAAATCGTTTTCGGCATTGACAGAGCAGGCTTTGTAGGGGCTGACGGACAGTCTCACCACGGTGTGTTTGATGCTGCGTTTATAAATACAATACCCGATATCACCGTATTTGCCCCCGCAACGTTTACGGAGCTTGAAAGAGCAATGAGCCGTGCACTTTACGAGTGTGAGGGACCCGTTGCCGTAAGATATCCCAGAGGTGTGAACACCGTGCTTCCCGAGGATTTTAAGGAAGAATTCGGAGATTATGACATTTACGGTGACAAGACCCGTGATATCGCAATTGTAACCTACGGAAGATGCTTCGGTGAAGCCGTAAGGGCAATGAAAGCACTTGAGGACAAGGGCATAAATACCTTTGTGCTTAAAATAAATACAATCAAGCCCGTTAACAACAATGCTGTCAAAGAGGTGCTTTCCTGCAAAAATGTCTTCTTCTTTGAAGAGGGACAGCGCTTCGGCGGTATAGGTGAAACCTTCGGGGACAAGCTGTTTAAGTTCAGCTTCCGCGGAAATTACCGCAATATCGCAGTTGAAGGTGAATTCCCCGGACAGGACAGCGTAAAGGGGCTTATGGCACACTATTTCCTCGACTGTGAGGGAATGGTCAAAAAGATTTCAGAGGAATGTGACAGGAATGGCTGAGAAACTGAGGCTTGATGCCTTTCTTACAAGTGAGGGCTATTTTGAAAGCCGTGAAAAGGCAAAAGCAGGCATAATGGCAGGAATAGTCTACGTAAACGGACAGAAGGCCCTTAAAGCAGGGGACACCGTAAAGGAGACGGACTCAATTGAAGTCAGAGGCGGTATGGAATTTGTAAGCCGCGGCGGCTACAAGCTTAAAAAGGCTATGTCCGTATTTCCCATAAGCCTTGAAAATAAAGTATGTATGGATATCGGTGCATCCACGGGCGGCTTTACTGACTGTATGCTGCAAAGAGGTGCGTCAAGGGTTTACTGTGTTGACGTGGGCTACGGGCAGCTTGCCTGGAAGCTTCGAAGCGACGAAAGGGTAATAAATCTCGAAAGAACCAATGTAAGATATATTACCGAGGAGCAGATTCCCGAAAAAACCGATTTTTCATCAATAGACGTGTCATTTATATCGCTTTGCTTAGTGCTTCCCAAGGTCTACGAGCTGCTTTCCGATACGGGTGAATGTGTAGCTCTTATAAAGCCTCAGTTTGAGGCAGGCAGGGACAAGGTCGGAAAAAAGGGCGTTGTCCGTGAAAAGAGCACTCATATAGAGGTTGTTGAAAAAATAATTGATTTTGCAAAGGAGCTTGGATTCACCGTCAGAGGGCTTGATTTTTCACCTATAAAGGGTCCCGAGGGGAATATCGAATATCTCCTTTACATATCAAAGGTAAAGGGTGAGCACGCTGAGGTATATCCTGCAGAAACGGTGGATGCCTCTCACACAGAGCTCGATAAATAAAGGGGGATGCTTTTATGAAAATTGCAGTTATCCCGAATCTCACAAGGCATAAGGCAAGGGACGTTACCTTTTCTCTTTGCCGTGAGCTTGAAAATCTCGGGATTGATTTCTGCTTTTCCGATAAATTAAAGGATGAGCTTCCCGAAATTCCGGCAGAATATTTTGAAAACAGTGAAGATTATATAAAAAATTCCGATATTGTAATTTCCGTCGGCGGTGACGGCTCAATGCTCCGTGCCGCAAAGGCGGCAGCACGTGAGAATAAAAACGTTCTCGGAATAAACGCAGGCCGTCTTGCATATCTGTGCGGTCTCGACAAAAACGAGCTTTCTCTGCTGTCCCTTCTCAAAGAGGGCAAGTATACTGTACAGAACCGTATGATGCTGAAGGTTACCGTGCTTAAGGGCGGTAACGTGATTTATGATGATGTGTGCCTTAACGATGCGGTATTTTCAAGAGGAGCCGATTTAAGGCTTATTGACCTTAACGTCAAAACGGGCGGCAGGGATATTGCCGATTATCTTGCCGACGGTGCGATTTTTGCCACACCCACGGGTTCTACGGCTTATTCGATGTCTTCGGGCGGTCCTATTGTGGAGCCGACTCTTGAAGCAATTCTTTTAACTCCCATTTGTCCCCATTCACTTGCCGTGAGACCCTATATCTTTTCCGGCAATGCCGAATTTGAGGTCAGCGTGAAAATTGTCGAGGGAGGAGCCGACAGAGTTTATCTCTTCTGTGACGGCGGCGAGGCTGTTCCCATAGACGGGGACTGTGTGGTAAAAATTGAGAAATCACAGATAAAATCAGGCTTTATTTCCATAAAAACGGATAATTTTATAGATGTACTCAACAAAAAACTGGAAAAATAAAAGTGAGGATGTTTTATGAAAAAGAACAGACAGGCAATAATTGCAAAGCTTATTGAGGAGAACGTAATAAGCACGCAGGAGGACCTCCTTGCACGCCTTCTTGAGGCAGGCGTGAACGTTACCCAGGCAACTGTTTCCCGTGATATAAAGGAAATGCACATTGTAAAGCACCCTGCGTCCTCAGGTGAATATAAATACTGTCTTCCCACTACGGGCCCCGAAGAAAACAGCGGAAAATATATGTCTATTCTCATAGGCTCCGCTTTATGTACGGATATAGCCATGAACACCGTAGTGCTCAAGTGTCACGTGGGTACTGCACAGGCTGCCTGCGCCGCTCTCGACTCTATGGGACTTCAGAATGTTGCAGGTACACTTGCAGGAGATGACACAATCTTTATTCTCTGCTATTCAGAGGAAGCCGCCGCTAAAATCAAAAGAAAGCTCGATTCTTTACTCGGATTTTAATTATGCTGAAATCGCTTAATATTGAAAATATTGCAATAATAGAAAAAGCCTCCGCAGAATTTTCACGGGGGCTGAATATACTTACGGGTGAAACGGGTGCAGGTAAAAGTATTCTAATTGATTCGATTAATGCCGTAACGGGTGAAAAAACCTCCCGTGAGCTTATAAGAACGGGGGAGGATTTTGCCGAGGTATCCGCATTTTTTGAGGATATTTCAGAGGACGTTAAAAAGCGTCTTGTTGAAAACGGATTGCCCTCTGAGGAGGACGGAACCCTTCTTCTTAAAAGAAGACTTTTCCGTGACGGCAAAAACGCCTGCCATATAAACGGCTCATCCGTTACCGTATCAATGCTTAAAAGCATCGGTATGAATCTTATAAATATTCACGGGCAGAGGGATTCACAGGCGCTTCTTGACAGCGAAAGGCACATTGATTTTCTTGATGCCTTTGCCGGAAACGACCCATATCTTTCGGCATATTACGAAACCTTCTGCAAATTACAGGAGATTAAAGCCGAGATTAAAAAATTATCCCTTGACGAAGCCTATAAGGAGCGTCAGACAGATTTACTTACCTATCAGATAAATGAGCTTGAGAACGCTGAAATCACCGTGGGTGAAAAGGAAGCGCTTACAAAGAAGAAAAATATTCTCAATAATTCAAAAAAGCTTTCCGATGCATTAAGAAATGCGTTTATAATGCTTTGCGGTGACTCCGATACGGAGGGAGCAGATTCCCTTGTAAGGGGAGCGATGTCCCGCATTTCATCTGTATCAGCTCTCGCAAAGGGACTTGATTCTCTGACAGACAAGCTTGGGGAAGCAAATGCATACATTGAGGACTGCGCAGGCGCAATTGACGACGTATTAAGACAGCTTGACAGTATGGATGCCGATATTGACTCTATAGAGGAAAGGCTTGATATAATATACAAGCTTTCTAAAAAATACGGTGCCACGGAGGAGGAAATGCTCCGTTTTCTCGAAAATGCAAAGGAAGAATTACAGTCCATTGAAACCTCCACGGAAAGACTTGAGGAGCTTCAGGTTGAATATGCTGAAACCCTCGAATACTGCTACGAAAAGGCGGATATTCTTTCCGGTAAAAGAGAGGATTTCGCAAAGAAAATTTCAGAGGCTGTTCAGGATGAGCTTAAATTCCTTGATATGCCATCATGTCGATTTGTTGTAAATATAACAGAGTGCGAGCTCTGTGAAAAGGGAAAGGACAGTGTGGAATTTCTTATTTCCGCAAACCCCGGAGAGGAGCCGAAGCCTCTCGGTAAGGTAGCCTCCGGCGGTGAGCTTTCCCGTATAATGCTGGCTCTAAAAAACGTCCTTCATAAGGCGGGGGGAGTAGATACTCTTATATTTGATGAAATTGATACGGGTGTCAGCGGCTCAGCGGCAAAGAGAATAGCAATAAAGCTCTCGGAGGTTTCTGACAGCTCTCAGATTCTCTGTATTACCCATCTTCCTCAGTTAGCCGCCTTTGCCGACAGTCATAAATTCCTTTGTAAGGAAGTGCGTGACGGCAAAACCTACACGAGAATAAAGGAGCTTTCCGAAGAGGAAAGACCCCGTGAGCTTGCAAGAATGACCAACGGAAACGAAATTTCAGATATTCATTTAGAGGCCGCAAGGGAGCTGATTTCATCGGCTGATGCGGAAAAAAGAAAAAAGGGGGAGACTAAATGAAGCTGTATATCAAGCAGAAGGTATTTTCCTTTAAGGACAAATTCAACGTCTATGACGAAAGAGGAGAGATAAAATACACCGCAGAGGGTGAAATTTTTACTCTCGGCAAAAAGCTTCACATTAAAGATACAAGCGGCAGGGAAGTCATTTTTATAAGACAGCGGCTTCTTACCTTCCTTCCCAAATATGAGATATCGGTGCTTGAAGGCGAGCCCGTAGAAATCGTGAAGAATTTCACCCTTCTCAAGCACGTTTACACAATCCCCTCGTGGGATATCTCCATAAAGGGTGATTTCTTTGCCCACGAATATGAGGTTATGAGAAACGGTGCGGAAATTGCCCACCTTTCAAAGGAATGGTTTACCTGGGGAGACACCTATGCAATAAATATTGCCGACCCGAGAGATGAGCTTATGGCTCTCGCATCAATTTTAGTAGTAGACTGCTGTATGGAGGCACAGAATAATGCAAAACACTCTTAAATTCAATAAAAACGGAAAATTTGTGCTTATGCAGGTGGCAGACCCTCAGGATTTACATTTTGTAAGGCACACAATGGTGAGAATGCTCAATAAGGCCTATGATACGGTAAAGCCTGACCTTGTTGTGTTTGCAGGGGATAATATTCTCGGAAATCACCTGAAGGATGCACGTTTCGGTTCAAAAGTGGTTGTTCATACAAAGGAAAAGGAATATGAAAGAATGGTAACCGCCATCGGACATATCTGTAAGCCTCTCGAGGAAAGAAAAATTCCCTTTACGATGATTTACGGCAACCACGACGACGTAAATATGATGACAAAGGACGAGCAGGCAGATATTTACCGTTCATATTCAATGTGCATAGGTCTGGACAATCCCGACAAGTCCGTTGATGTTGACACATTTAATCTTCCCTTGTATTCCTCTGACGGAGAAAAAAAGCTTTTCAATTTCTGGATGCTTGACTGTGCAGGCGAAAATAAGGAAACAAAGAAATGTTATGAGGCTGTGCTTCCCGAGACTATCGAATGGTATAAGAAAAAAAGTGCCGAGCTCAGAGAGGAAAACGGAGGAGAGCCTCTTCCTTCTCTTATGTTCCAGCATATTCCTATGCCCGAAAGTGCATCCTTGCAGATTGAATGCGACAAGGACGATCCTCTTGCAATACCCTTCTATGAAAAAGGTGAGCTTATAAAGTACGTAAAGCTCGATCCCGAAAAGGCACACGGCCACCTCGGTGAGCAGATGTGCGTGCTTCACGAGAATTACGGTCAGCTTGAAGCCCTTCAGGAAATGGGCGACGTTAAGGCTGTTGTATATGCCCACGACCATACAAATAACTTTATAGGTGAGCACGACGGTATAAGAGTTATTCAGACCTCCTGCGCATCCTTCCGTTGCTACGGCAACCATTTAAGAGGTGTAAGGGTGTTCGAATTTGATGAAAATGACCCCGAAAACTTCAAGACGTATAATCTTACCTACTGGGATCTCTGCGGAGATAACCTTTTAAGCAGAGCTGCTCATCTCTGGGATGCAGATGAATGTGAGGAAACAAAAATCAAGCTGCTTGCAGGTATAGGTGCCGCAGCCGTTATCGGTACGGGTGCCGCTGTTGCCGCTCATTTAATAAAGAGGAAGAAATAATGGATAATCTTTTTGAAAAACAGCTCACTTCAACTAATGTTTTCAAGGGCAGACTTCTTGACGTTTACAGTGATGATATTGAGCTTCCTAACGGCAATAAGTCAAAAAGGGAATATATAAAGCACGTGGGTGCCGCCTGCGTTGTTCCCGTGGATAAACACGGAAATGTTATTATAGAGAAGCAGTTCCGTTATCCCTTCGGAAAAATTCTTATTGAAATTCCTGCAGGAAAGCTTGATTCTAAAGAGGAGCCGCACTTGCAGGCAGCCCTTCGTGAATTAAAGGAGGAAACAGGCTATACTGCGGAAGCTATGGTTTATCTCGGAGAGTTTTATCCCACCTGCGCTTATTCTGATGAGGTAATTCATATGTACCTTGCAACAGGACTTACAAAGGGTGAGCAGAATCTCGACGACGATGAATTTGTAGACATTGAAAAAATGCCCTTAGAGGAAGCCATAAAGGAAATTATGGCAGGAAATATACCCGACGGTAAAACCCAGACCGCAATCCTCAAGGCTTATTTATATCTTAAAAATAATTAAAAACAGGTGTAAGTTTACCTTAAAAAAGTAAGCTTACACCTGTTGAACATTATTAATTGTTTTATTCTTCTGAAATAAACTTCTTTGCAAGGGTTGTATATCCCATAGCATTCATTTTGTTACCCATAATCTGCTGAGGGGAGAGCTCCTTTACAACCGTAGCGGGAACACCTGCAACAAGGGAATTGGGGGGAACTACAGTTTTTGCTGTAACAACCGCACCTGCGGCAACAATTGAATTTTCACCGATAACGGCACCGTCAAGAACAACGCTTCCCATACCGATAAGAGCATTATCACCGATTGTGGCACCGTGAACAAGTGCATTGTGGCCTACCGTAACACCGTTTCCGATAACCGTTGCGTCCTTCATACCCACGTGTACCGTTGCGTTGTCCTGAATATTTGAATTTTCACCGATTGTGATAGGGCACATATCGGCTCTTAAAACTGCAGAATACCATACGGAGCTGCCTTTGCCTATGGTGACATTGCCTATTATTGCGGCATTTTCCGCAACAAAAACACTTTCGTCAATTACGGGAGTCTTGCCTGAGAATGATTTTATCATAATTCTTCCCTCTTTCAGCATTTTTTTCTATTTTACCATAAGTCAAATATATAATCAATAATACAAATGCTGTCCGAATGTGGGAAAATATGCAAAATTCTTGACTTGCATTGTATTTTATTTTATTATATTAATAATAAGTTTCTAAGGAGAATTGCAATGAAGATTATACTTATCGGCGCAGGCTCAATAGGCGGTACAACCGCAACAATGCTCAAGGAAAAGGGTTACGATATCGAAATTGTAGAGGCAAATCACGAAAGAGCTGAGAAAATCAGAAAAGAGGGTATCACTCTTACCGGTGCTCTCGGAAACCATACTCAGAAATTTACGGTTTATGAAAGCATAGACGAGCTTACTGAAACCTATGATATATGTATTATTGCTACAAAGTATTTCGCATTGGCAACAGTTGCGGAAAAAATGCTTCCCCACGTAAAGGAAGACGGTATATTTATGTCAATGCAGAACGGTATCTGCACAAAGATTCTTTCCGACGTTGTAGGTACTGACAAGGCTGCAGGCTGTATGATAGGCTTCGGTGCTACAATGCTTCCGAACGGTGACGTAAATGTAACCTCCGGCGGCGAGCTTAAAATCGGCCGTGTAAACGGCAAAATTGACAGTAAAATTACAGAGCTCGGTGAAATCTATAAGGCTCTTCTTCCCACAAAGGTTGTTGATAACATTGATGCACAGCTTTACTCAAAGCTTATCATCAATTCCTGCATAAACTCCATTGCAGCCCTTACGGGTGAATGTGTGGGCGTTATGCTTTCCGCTGATGAGGCTAAATCAATTTTCCTTGAAATTGCAAGAGAAGCAACCTACGTTTCAAAGAAAATGGGTCTTAAGGTGCCTCCCTATGCAACGGTTCTTAATTACAACCTTCTTCTTCTTTCAAATGCAAACTGGTTCAATACAATAGCAAAGCTGCTTGTTACCATTGTCGGTAAAAAGTTCGGTGACGTACGCCCCTCAACACTTCAGTCCCTTGACAGAGGCGAAAAGACTGAAATTGATATCTTCAACGGCTATATAGTAAAGCAGGGTAAGGAATACGGTGTCCCCACACCCGTTAACGAGCAGATTTATAACTTCATCAAGAGAATTGAAAACGGTGAAGACAAATCCTCAATGGATAATCTTAAGAAAATCAAGTTTTAATTAAAAAAGCCGCATTAAACCAGGTTTAGTGCGGTTCTTTTGCGGAGATTGTTATGGTGAAATTCAATAAAAACGGAAAATTAAAGGTAATGCACATTACCGATACTCATATTCAGGACGGAAATGCTCCTGCGACATTATGGCTTATTGAAAAGGCCTGCGAGCGTGAAATGCCCGATATTGCCGTTATCACGGGAGATAATGTGCACAACTACGATGAAGCTGAAAGAACGAAGGCATATATTGATAAGCTTATGGGTATTTTTACAAGGCTCGGAATTACCGCCGCAGTTACCTTCGGCAATCACGATTCCGAGGTGGGTGCTCTTTCCCGTGAGGAGCTTATGCTTTACTACAGCTCTTTTTCCTGCCACGTGGAAAACGACAGGGGAGAAAAGCCCTTCAATTGGGGCACATACAATATCCCTGTTATGACTTCCGATGAAAAGACAGTCAAATTCAACCTCTGGGTGTTTGATTCCGGGGATTATGACGGCAACGGACACTACGGCTGTATGAGTGAAGAGGATGTAGAGTGGTATAAGAATAAAAGCAATGAGCTGACAAAGGCTAACGGCGGAAAGCCTTTATATTCTCTGGCGTTTCAGCATATGATTGTTCCCGAGGTTTACGACGTGCTTACAAAGGTAAATAAGAGAAAGCTTTATTCCTTCGAGCACATAATAAACAAGGGCGAATACTATATGTTCTCACCCAAAGAGGTGAACTTCGGAACACTTAACGAAACACCCTGCTCGGGAGGAGCAAACTACGGTCAGTTTGATGCTATGGTTGAAAAGGGCGATGTGCTTGCAGTTTTTTCGGGGCACGACCACACAAATGCCTTCGGTGTTAAGAATCAGGG
>JAZOWG010000207.1:0-1815 GCA_045659105.1 Acutalibacteraceae bacterium | reverse complement strand
ACAGGCGTTACAGATATAAAGAAAGCACTTGAAGACATCGTTGATAAATACAACGAAACAGCTCTTCCCTCACATATTGTTGCAAATTTCACAGTCCGTGAAACACCTTTAGAGAAGACATCTGTCGGAAAGATAAAGCGTGTTCAGAACTAAGATTCAAGGAGAAAATCAATGAAACCGAAAAACGGTGAACAGGTTTATAAGCTGATTCATTCCCAGGAATTAATTCAGTATATGTGGAAATATTCCGTACATATGCAGTCAACTCAGGTCCCGATGTCAATTGCTTTTAATGAGGAGATTGATTTCAGCCTGCTTGCCCGTGCAGTCAATATTGAAATTGAACGTAATGACTGTCTGCGTCTTCGTATTTTCCGTGACGGTTTTAAGGTAAAGCAGTATTTCCTTAATGAATATAAGCTTGAAAAAATACTTGTAAAGGAGTTTTCCTCAAAGGAAGAACAGGAGAAATATTTTGACTCTGTTGCCTCAACAAAGCTTAATGTTTTCGGCGGTGAAGCGTTCAGGGTTATATTCTTCCGTACCTTTGATAACAAGTGCGGTGTTTTTCTTGTTGCAACCCACATGGTTATGGACTTCGCAGGAGCATTTATGTTCTTCAAGGATCTTATGGCGGTTTATGACAGCCTTAAAAACGGAACACCTATGCCCCGTCCTATGACGAAATATGAGGACATTGTGAAAAACGAGCAGGATAATCCCGAGCTTGAAGAAAGAATCAAGAGGGATGCAAAAGAGCTTGACGAATGGGGTGCAAGAGACCGCCGTCCGTTTTATAATGCAATAAACGGAACAAAGATTCTTGATTTTCAGAGTAAGCTCTTGCACAATAAGGAGCTCAATATGCCTCATGTCTATATCCCCGTGTTGGATAAGACAAATCTTATAAAATGCCATCTCAGTGAAGCAGACAGTAACAGAATTTCCGATTTTATTGCAGAAAATAATCTGAGCCCCGAATGGGTAATTCAGCTGGGCTTCCGTATGTATCTTTCAAAAATCAACCGCCGTACGAACGATACGACCTTCTGGGTGCTTTGTCCCAGAAGAAGAACTGTCAAGGAAAAGCGTTGCGGCGGAACGCTGGCACTGCCGATGCCCTGGAGAGAGATTTTTGAAGAGGATATGACATTTACCGAAGGACTTCGTCAGTTAAGTGAATCACAGATATTTTTGTTCCGTCATTCTGATGTTCCTTTTGCTGTTTTCAGAAATAATGAAATAAAAAGGTATCATCTTTCCCTTGTTCAGACCGCAAACAGTATGATGTTCTCATATCTGCCTGCAAGCGAAAATGCTTTCGGCGACAGAGATTATGAATTTATGGCATACAACTTCGGACATTATGTTATGCCTATCTATACCCTTACATTAAAAAGTCCGTCAACCGGAAGATTTGTTTTTTCCTATATATACAGAACCTGTCTTGCAAGCAGTGATGATGTGTATAGGTTCCATGACGGTGTTGTGCGGACGATTCTTAAAGGTATAGAGAACCCCGAAAAGACAATCGGTGAAATAATGGAGGAAATATAAATGCAGGATATTATTGAAATTCTTAAGGAAATTATCTGTGAATACGTTGAAATTGAGCCCGAAGAAATAACGGCGGAATCCAATATCCGCTTTGACCTCGGTGCTTCATCCTTCGATCTTATGAACATTGCGGTTGCAATTGAAGAAAAGTTCAAGGTGAAGATGTCAAACGCAACCCTTCCTAAAATCAAGACAGTAGGCGACATCGCAACACTTCTTGCAGATAAAATCAAATAAACAAAAAAAGTCGGACTGAGT
>JAZOWG010000206.1:0-1771 GCA_045659105.1 Acutalibacteraceae bacterium | reverse complement strand
TGATGACGGACATATAAACGATACCTTCCGTGTTGTTTACGATGTAGACGGCAAGGAAATGTGTCATCTTCTTCAGAGAATCAATACCACGGTTTTTAAAAAGCCCGATGAGCTTATGGCTAACGTTGACTGTGTTACCTCCTTCCTTCGCGACAAGATAATTGCATCCGGCGGTGACACCGAAAGAGAGGCTCTTTATTGCAAGCCCACAAGAACAGGTAAGAAGCACTTCGTTGATGAAAAGGACAGAGTATGGCGTCTTTATAACTTTGTTGAAAACAGCTATTCCAAAAGTTCAATAGACAGTCCCGAGGTTTTCTTTAACGCAGGTAAGGCTTTCGGTGAATTCCAGAGACTTCTTGCAGATTTCCCCATTGATAAGCTTTATGAAACAATCCCCGATTTCCACAATACGGGCAAGCGTTACAGAAACCTTGTGAATTCAATTGAAGCTAACCCCAAGGGCAGAGTAAAGTATGTAACCGAAGAAATTAACTTCTGCTACGAGCGCCGTAATGAGACCTATATTCTTACAGGCAAAACTCTTATCGGTGACCTTCCTTTAAGAGTTACACACAATGACACAAAGCTTAATAATATTCTTTTTGATAAGACCACCGAGGAGCCCATCTGCATCGTTGACCTTGATACTGTTATGCCGGGCTTAAGTCTTTACGATTTCGGCGATGCTATCCGCTTCGGTGCAAATACAACCACAGAGGACGACAAGAATCTTAATAACGTTTCTCTTGATCTCGGTCTTTATGAGCAGTATGTAAGAGGCTTCCTTACCTCTGCCGGTGAAAGCCTTGTTCCTGAGGAGGTAAGACTTCTTCCTTTCTCTGCTAAAATGATGACTCTCGAGTGCGGTATGCGCTTCCTTACGGACTACATTGACGGCGACGTATATTTCAAAATTCACTATCCCGATCATAACCTTGACCGCTGTCACACACAGTTTGCCCTTGTTGCGGATATTGAAAGAAAGTACACCGAAATGATGGAAATCACCGCAAAGGCATACGAAGAAATCTGCGGTAAAACATTATAATCAAAATTAAAGCTGAAAACTGAAAGGTCGTACCAACCGGTACGACCTTCTTTATTTAAGACACGAAGTGTCTTCCTACAGTGTCACTTTTTACTCTTACTTATTACATCTTACCTCAATTAAAAGCTTCCTCTTGAGCCGCCGTGGGTTCTGCCTGAGGATGAGCGATGTGTTGAGCTTCCGCCTCCGAAGGAGCTGCCGCCCCTAGAGCCCGAATTGTTATTCTTGGGCTTCGGCGTTTTCTTTACGTTTCTGTAAAGGAAAACGTCACGCTGTCCCGTAAGTGCGAAGCTGCCCGGAACCACGTAATCGGAAGCAGAAGGCTTGCTTCTTACGGTTTTAAGCTGGGATTTAAGGAAATTCGTATAGAAAAATGCAATAACAAGACCGATTACAACTGAAATAACAAACCATTTTACGGAGAAAATCTGACTGAAAATATTTTTGTGCGGTGTATAATAGTCATCCCCGTACATATAGTCATCTTCATATATGTAGTCATATTCATCATCCGAGGGGATATACACCTCACCCTCACCGCCGAAATCGTTGAGGTATGTATTATAATCGTCGAATATATTTTCGCATTTTTCGTAGTAGGCAATAAAAGCATCAGTATAGCTTCCCTGAGAAAGATAGGGCACAAATGCATTTTCAAGCTGTGCGAGATTGTAATCGGTAAAAATATCAATTGCCGTGCCGTAGGTGGTAATTGCAAAC
>JAZOWG010000205.1:0-4683 GCA_045659105.1 Acutalibacteraceae bacterium | reverse complement strand
TCAAGGAATTCGTACATTCCCTGAGGGCCGCAGATAAATATTGAATAGGGTTCATTTTCGGGAGCGTATTTCTTTATAAGCTCTGCGGTGATAAAGCCCTTTTCGAAGCCTTCGGTATCATCGTCGCTTAATACGTGAACTACGTTTACCTTGCCTGTTTTCTTTATTTCCTCAAGCTCATCGAAGAAAAGGATGTTTTCACGGTTTCTGCTGCCGTAAATAAGAGTCATATTGAACTCTTCATCGCCGTCAATAACAGCGCCTGCCATGGAAATAAAGGGAGTAATACCGCTGCCGCCTGCAAGACAGATAACATTCTTTGCATCGCGAAGGGGCTGATATTCAAAATGTCCCTCGGGGGCTGAAACCGTAACGGATGTGCCGACTTCCCAGGTATCAAGAATATAATTTGACATTAATCCGCCGTCAACACGCTTGATTGTAAGCATATATCTGCCTTCAAGTGCGTCTTTGGGCTTTGATGAAATTGAGTATGCACGGGTAATTTTCATCCCCTCAATTTCTTCAAAAACGGTAAGGTATTTACCTGCACCGAAGTAGGCGAGTGCCTTTGTTCCCTTTTCTTCATCGGGTACAAGCACGAAGCTCTTGCAGTCCTCAGCTCTTTCGATAACCTCTGCTACCTTTAAGAACTGCTTCTTGGGGTGAAGAGCCTTTGCAAGGGCAGTTGCATTATCGGGAATTTCGGGGATAATTGCCTTGGCATTTTCAAAGGTCTTCTGTCTGTTTGCGAGAAGGGATATGAATTTTGTTGCTTTAAGTGATTTTAAGCTTGCCATTTTATTTGCCCTCCTTAAGTGCCTTTATGGTAAGGTCAGCGGCTTTTTCACCGGTGTAATATGCACAGCCGTAGCCGTCTCCTCTTTCCTGTGTTGCACCGCAGAAAAGGAAGTTGTCAAAGGGCTGGTCTTTAAGGTACTGAATTGTTCTGGGAAGCATGCTGTCCCACTTTTCGAGCATATAGCCGTAGGGTGTGCCCCAGGGTGTGTTGAGGTAACGTGCAAACGTGGGAGGAAGAGCAATTTCGATTTCCTCAATATAAGGCTTAATGGAAATATTAAGAGCCTTTTCGCAGGTCTCAATCATATCCTCGGCAACCTTTGTCTTGAACTTCTTATAATCCTCGGGTTTTACGTCCTTCATAACATCGCCAAAGGTCATTGTTGTAAGGAACAGCTGGCTTGTCCCTGCAGGGGTACAGTCAGGAATGATTTCGTTGAGACAGTTAATGATGCAGTAACCGCTGAAATAGTTCTGTGCTGCCTCATACTGCTTGTCGGAATCGGAATCGGGAGCAATGAATACGGAATAGTCGGTAATTCCGAGCTCCTCCTTTGTCTTGTTCATACCGAGATAAACGGTTGTAAGTGTGCATGCAGTCTTTCTTGCATTGAGCATCTTCATCTGCTGCTTGGGTACGTCCTTCTCGTCCATAAGCTCTGTAAATACCTTGTAGGGATAGCAGTTACAGATAAAGCGCTTACCGTAAACCTCTTTTTCACCGTTGATAACAACGCCTGCGGGCTTACCGTTCTTCATAATAATCTTAGTTACGTCTGAGTTGTACCAGATTTCTCCGCCGAAGTCACGGATTTTCTTGTCAATAGCAAGGCTCATCTCGTGGCTTCTGAGGTGTGGGATGCCTGTTCCGCTTCTTACATAGCTGTGAAGCACGCACAGATAATAAAGGAAGTCAAACTGTGAAGCAGGGGAGCCCATATAGCACCAGTATGTATTGAATATATCCTGAGCCTTTTTAGGCATACCGAGCGCATCAAGAGCCTCTGTCATTGTATGGGCGGTCATTCTCATAATATCGGGAACGTCCTTGAGGCTTCCGGGAATCTTTGAGGGGTCGTCAAGACATTCAAAAGCCTTGAACATACTTATTGATAAGTCGAATGCTTTACGGCAGCTTTCATAGGAGCCGGGAACAAGCTCATCCAGCTTTTTTGAGAAATTCTCGAAGCCTACGGGCATTCTTGCGTCAACAGTCACTTCAACGCCGTTTTCGTTTACAAACGTGTCCTTATCGCCTTCCTTTGCAGGAACAATAAGGCGGAAGGTTGAGTCGTGTCTGAACCAATCTACCTCTGCACCGATTTTGTTGAAAATTTCTTCAATTGTGCCGACCTCTTTTTCATCGCCGATGCCTGCAAGCTCGTGAAGAGAGGGCTCAAATTCAAATCTGCCTCTTACGAATGAAGAAGCTGAGCCGCCGGGAATATTGTGTCTTTCAAGAAGAAGTGTTGAAAGACCGGCTTTTGCACAGTTTGCAGCAGCCGCAAGACCGCCGTTGCCTGCGCCGATAACTATAACGTCATATACTTTACTCATATAAACGCATTCCTTTCGTACACAAAAATACATCTTATTTTACCACCCTGTAACGATAAAAACAACAGAACAAACAACAAAAAATAAACTTTGGAAAAAATATCAAAAAGAAAGTCTCCTGCTTAGTTAAAATAACAATAGAAATGGTTGCTTTTATATGTTAAAATAACAGAAAAAACTATGGTGAAGTATGATGTACAGTATTTTTGATTTTCCTGTAAAGGTTTACGGCATTCCGCTTTTTGAAAAGAACAGAAGGCTTGAGCGTTTCCCTGAGGAGTTGAGAAAAAGCCTCTGTGAAGAAGGCTCGCAGCTTTGGCACATAACTACAAGAACGGTCGGTGCAAGGGCTGCCTTCAGAACGGATTCAAAGACGATAAGAATTGAAATGAAGGTAAAAACTCTCGAACACGACGTTGGGATGTCCCGCTTTTCCTGCTCCTCGGCTGCAGTTTATACAGGACACGGGGAAAGCTTTATCTTCAGAGGTCTTGCAATACCCGGTTTTGACGATATGCTGGGGTGTATTGAATTTACCAATGAAAACGGACTTACGGATGTGATGATATTTTTCCCCCGTAACGAAATTGTAGAGGACATAAAAATTATCCTTGATGACGGTGCGCAGCTTCTGCCGCCCACTCCCTATAAATACGAAAAGCCGGTTATATTTTTCGGCTCTTCAATAACAGAGGGAGGACACGCCTCTCTTATAACCAATCCTTATACTGCGCTTTTGTCCCGCTGGCTCAGCTTTGAGTATTACAACTTCGGTCTTTCGGGCAACTGCCGGGGACAGCTTGCTATTGCAGAATTTATCTGTTCTCTGGACCCTGCCGTTTTTGTGTACGATTATGACTACAATGCTCCCACCCCTGAGTTTCTTGAAGAAACTCACGAGCCGTTTTTTAAGTATATAAGAGAAAGACTTCCGGAGCTTCCTGTTATTATGATGTCAGCTCCTAATTATGAGCATCTGAACGATGCTGACGAAAGACGGGAGATTATAAGAAAAACCTATGAAAATGCACGTGCCGCAGGGGATGAAAACGTGTATTTTATAGACGGAGAGGACTTTTTCGGGGAAGACGAAAGACAGTTCTGCACAACGGATACCATCCACCCCAATGATTACGGCTTTCATAAAATGGCAAGGGTTATTGAGCCCGTGCTGAAAGAAATATTAGAGAAAATACAAAAGGAGAATGAAAGATGACTATTTTACTAAAACTCAGATACTTTATGATGCTCCCCCTTCTTATTCTGACTCTTCTTACAAGCCCTTCTGCAAAAACCACAGAGACTGCTGAGCTCGTTTCCACGGATACCTTTGTGTTAGAGCAGGCTCTTATGATGGGACAGGGTATTACCACAGACGGAGAATACTACTATACAAGCGGTGCATTGGCAGGTATCGGCTTTACCGTTCTTGCAAAGTTTACCACGGAAGACATGGAGCTTGTCTGTTCAAAGATTAATCCTCTTCCCGACGTGTGCGAGGACAGGAAAAATGACCATATAGGCGGAATAAGCTGGTATGACGGAAAAATCTATGCATCCGTTGAAGGCCCCGATGAGGGATTCCCCTGCATAGTTGTATTTGATGCCGAAACCCTTGAATGCACGGGTGAGGTGTATGACCTTCCCTATGAGATTTATGACGACGGTGTGCCCTGGTGTGCAGTTGACAAGGAAACAGGCTACCTTTATGCATCAAAATGGAGTGATGCCGAAACAGTTTACTGCTATGATGTAAATAATGAAATGGCACTTGTAAGAGAAATCCCCCTTAAAGGCCTTGGTATCATTGACCGTATTCAGGGCGGTGAATTTTATGACGGCAGCCTTTATCTTTCAAGCGATGTGAAGGATAACGGCAATTTCAAGAATATATTAAAGCTTGACGTGGAAACGGGTGAGGTAAGCCTCTTTGCCGAGAGAAATGTTGGTGGTGAGAATGTTGAAGCTGAAGGCCTTACCTTCCTTGAAACTGCAGACGGTGCAGTAATGCACGTTCTTGACTACAATAAGATTGCAGGTGTTTTCGTACACCATTACAATGTGGAATTCTGATATGGAAAATATAAGCTTTGAGCAGTTTAACAGCCTTAATTTCAGCTTTTACGGGAAGAATCCCGTGCTGAAATATACTCTTCCCAGTATGGTTGTGGCTGACCCGTCAATTCTTACACCCGACAATTCTCCCGACAGAAAATGGCATCTCTTCGCCCATACCTTTTTCGGTGTTTATCATTATGTTTCGGATGACGGTATTGCTTTTTCAAAGGGAAAGCGTGTGGCAAAGCGTGCAATGCGTCCCGATAT